>JBHIWX010000126.1:0-10123 GCA_041987205.1 Rhizobiaceae bacterium
TCTGTCGCCCGACCATCTCGACCGGCACGGCTCGATGGATGCCTATGCGGCGATCAAGGAGCGGCTGGTCGCGGCCTCGCAAACGGCGATCGTCGGCATGGACGACCATTACTCGGCCGGCATCGCCGCCTTCCTGACGGCGAAGGGCCGGACCGTCGTTCGTATTTCGAGCGCCGGCCGGCTGGAGGAGGGCGTCTATCTCGACGGCCACCATCTGGTCCATGCGAGGAAGGCGGGCAAGAACAAGTCGGTCGAGACGGTGGCCGATCTCGCCACGGCGCCGGCGCTGCGCGGCGCGCACAATGCACAGAACGCGGCCGCCGCCTATGCGGCCTGCAATGCGCTGGGGCTTTCTGCGCAGGAAATCCAGGCGGGTTTCGACAGCTTTCCGGGACTGGCGCACCGCATGGAGCAGGTGGCGCGGGCCGGGCATGTCCTGTTCGTCAACGATTCCAAGGCGACCAATGCCGATGCGGCGGCGATGGCGCTGGCGAGTTTCCCGCGCATCTACTGGATCGCCGGCGGGCTCGCCAAGGATGGCGGCATCGAGCCGCTTGCCAAGTTCTTTCCCCGGATCGCCAGGGCCTATCTGGTCGGCGAGGCGGCGCCGCATTTTTCCGCGACGCTGGGCGGGCGGGTGCCCTACGAGATTTCCGGCACGATCGCGGCCGCCGTGGAGCATGCCGCGCGCGACGCCGCGCAGGACCGCGACGCCGAAGAGGCCGTGGTGCTGCTTTCGCCAGCCTGCGCCAGCTTCGACCAGTTCGCCAATTTCGAGAAACGCGGTGATGCCTTCCGCAACGCGGTGATGGCGCTCGACGGCGTTTCGCCGGCGATGGAGGGCGCGTAATGGCCGTTCGTTGCGGATCATCTCCCTCCCCCTTGTGGGGAGGGGGCAGGGGTGGGGGTCGCGAGCGCGAGCGAGCCAACCTTTTCCCCCGTAATTCAACCGTGCGGCTGTTACCCCCACCGGCTCAGCCGGCACTACGCTTGGCTTCGCCCGCCTCCCCACAAGGGGGAGGCTGTTTGGAGATCAACAGGAGAACCATGCCATGATCAGCAGAGCCGATACCTCCTGGCTGGCGGAGTGGTGGCGGTCGATCGACCGGCTGCTGCTCGTCGCGATCCTGTTCCTGATGCTGTGCGGCATGCTGCTGTCGTTCGCGGCCAGTCCCTCGGTCGCCGAGCGTATCGGCATCGACAGCTTTCACTTCGTCAAGCGCCATGCCGCCTTCCTGGTGCCCGCGCTCATCGCCTTTTTCAGCGTGTCGTTCCTGACGCCCAGGCAGGTGCGGCGCAGCGCGCTGGTACTTTTCGGCATCTCGATCGTGCTGATGATCGCCACGCTGTTCGTCGGCGCGGAGGTCAAGGGATCACGGCGCTGGCTTTCGATCGCCAGCTTCTCGCTGCAGCCGTCTGAATTCATGAAGCCGGCCTTTGTGGTGATCACGGCGTGGCTGTTCGCGGAGAATTCGCGCCGGCCCGATATTCCGGGCAATCTGTTCGCCATCATCCTGTTCGGCATCGTCGCGGCGCTCCTGCTGGCACAGCCCGATTTCGGCCAGACCATGCTGATCGCCATCGTCTGGGGTGCGCTCTTCTTCCTGGCCGGCATGCCGTGGTTGTGGATCGGCGCGTTGGGCGCTATCGCAGCAGGTGGACTCGGCGCGGCCTATGTCTTCTTCCCGCACGTTGCCGGCCGCATCGACCGCTTCGTCACCGGCGAGGGTGACAATTTCCAGGTCGAGACCGGCCGCGAGGCAATCATCTCCGGCGGCTGGCTCGGGCAGGGGCCGGGCGAGGGCACAGTGAAGCGGATCATCCCCGACAGCCATGCCGACTTCCCTTTCGCGGTGGCGGCGGAAGAATTCGGCATCATCGCCTGCATCCTGTTGGTCGCGCTGTTTGCCTTCATTGTCATAAGGGGGCTGAACCACGCGCTGAAGGAACGCGACGCCTATGTGCGGCTCGCCTCGGCCGGGCTGGTCGCGCTGTTTGCGATCCAGTCGATGATCAATTTGATGGTCAATCTGCAATTGATGCCGGCCAAGGGCATGACGCTGCCCTTCATCTCCTATGGAGGCTCGTCGCTCATTTCCATGGCGATTTGCATGGGATATCTGATGGCGCTGACGCGGCGGCGGCCGGAATCGCTCGGCACGCTGCCCTACGGCTTCTCGATGCGGGCCTATACGCCCGGCTCGTAGGCCGGGTAGCGAATGGAAGGCAGTCTTGGCGAAACCTGACGACAGGACGGACAAGGGCACGGTGCTGCTGGCGGCCGGCGGGACGGGCGGACATCTGTTTCCGGCCGAAGCGCTGGCGCATGAACTCGTCGCGCGCGGTTATACCCTGCATCTGGCGACCGACGAGCGCGCCCGGCAATGGACGGGCGAGTTCCCTGCGGGCGAGACCCATGTCATCCCGTCGGCAACCATCGCCGGCAAGAATCCGGTCACGCTGGCACGCGCCGGGCTGAAGCTTTTCTCGGGCTATCTCGCCGCGCGCCGGCTGATCGGTCGGCTCCGGCCCATCGCCGTGGTGGGCTTCGGCGGCTATCCGACGCTGCCGCCGCTGCTCGCGGCAAGGCGCATGGGCGTGCCGACGATGATCCATGAATCGAACGCCGTGATGGGCAGGGCGAACCGCTGGCTCGCTCCCCGTGTCGATCTCATTGCGATGGGGTTCGGCGGTGGTGGGCAGGCCGGGGTGGTCGTGACCGGCAACCCGGTGCGCCCGGCGATCCTCGAGGCGGCGGAACTGCCCTATCCGACGCGCAAGCGGGACGAACCCTTCGACCTTCTCGTCTTCGGCGGCAGCCAGGGCGCTCAGTATTTCGGGCAGGCGCTGCCCGAAGCCATCAGGCTCGTCGCGCCGGAGACGCGCCGGTTGCTGCGCATCGTCCAGCAGGCGCGCGAGGAAGATCTCGCCGCAGTCTCTGCCGCCTATGCCGAACTCGGCATCGTCTTCGATGTCGCGACCTTCTTTTCCGACATGGCGAAGCAATTGGCGAAGGCGCATCTGGTGATCAGCCGGGCGGGCGCTTCGACCGTCAGCGAACTGGCCGTCATCGGTCGGCCGGCGGTGCTGGTGCCGTACCCCTACGCGCTCGACCACGATCAGGCGATGAACGCCGAAGCGATGGAAAAGGCGGGCGGCGCGCGCATCGCCGCGCAGAAGGATCTCAGCCCTGAAAGGCTGGCGGAGATCATCAAGGATGCCGTGCGCGACCCCGACGGGCTTGCGCTCACCGCGAAAAAGGCGAAAAACACCGGCCTGCCGGATGCGGCCGCTCGGCTTGCCGATTGCGTGGCCCGCATTGCCGGCAGTTGAGTTGGGGCTTGATAGGAAAAGTCTTGTTGAAGGATTGCCAGCATGAAAATGCCTGAAACGATCGGTCTCGTGCACTTCGTCGGGATCGGCGGCATCGGCATGAGCGGCATCGCCGAGGTGCTGCACAATCTCGGCTACAGGGTGCAGGGCTCGGACCAGAACGAGAGCGCCAATGTCGAGCGGCTGCGCGCGAAGGGCATCGAGGTGTTCATCGGCCATCGCGCGGAAAACCTCGGGCAGGCGGAAGTCGTGGTCGCGTCCTCGGCGATCAAGGCGGACAATCCGGAGCGTGTCGGCGCGCGCGAGCGCGGCCTGCCGATCGTGCGCCGTGCGGAGATGCTGGCCGAGCTGATGCGCTTCGGTCAGGCCATTGCCATTGGCGGTACGCATGGCAAGACGACCACGACCTCCATGGTCGGCACGCTGCTGGAGGCAGGCGGGCTCGACCCGACCGTGATCAATGGCGGCATCATCAATGCCTATGGCACCAATGCGCGCATGGGCGAGGGCGACTGGATGGTCGTCGAGGCGGACGAATCCGACGGCACCTTCCTGAAGCTGCCTGCCGACATCGCCGTCGTCACCAATATCGATCCGGAACATCTCGACCATTACGGCACGTTCGAGAAGGTGCGCGAGGCCTTTGCCAGCTTCGTCGAGAACGTGCCTTTCTACGGCTTCGGCGTGATGTGTCTCGACCACCCTGAAGTGCAGGCGCTGGTCTCGAAGATCACCGACCGGCGGGTCATCACCTATGGCGCCAACCGGCAGGCCGATGTGCGCTATGTCGATGTCCGGGCGGATGGTGCCAACAGCCTATTTTCGGTCGAGCACCGCAATCGCAAGACGGGCGAGATCACGCGGATCGACGATCTCGTCCTGCCGATGCCGGGGCTGCACAATGTCTCGAACGCCACCGCCGCCATCGCCGTGGCACTGGAACTTGGCATTTCGGCCGACGACATCCGCAAGGGATTGGCCGGCTTTGGCGGGGTCCGGCGGCGCTTCACCCATACGGGAAGCTGGAACGGCGCCGAGATTTTCGACGATTACGGCCACCATCCGGTGGAAATTCGCGCCGTGCTGAAGGCCGCGCGCGAATCCGCCAGGGGCAGGGTGATCGCGATCATGCAGCCGCATCGCTTTACGCGGCTGCGCGATTTGTTCGCCGATTTCTGCACCTGCTTCAACGATGCCGACACTGTGCTGGTCGCGCCGGTCTATCCGGCAGGCGAGCAGCCGATCGAGGGCACGGACGCCGCGGCGCTCGTCACCGGCATCAAATCGGCCGGCCATCGCGACGCGCGGGTCATCGAAGGGCCTGCGCAGATCGCGCCCATTGTCGCATCGGAAGCGAAGGAAGGCGATTTCGTCGTATTTCTCGGCGCCGGCAACATCACGCAATGGGCCTATGCGCTGCCGAAGGAACTGGAGGGGCAGGGGTGAACAAACTCACCTTCTGTCGTGTCGATACCCCCACCGGCTCTTCTTCGTCTTCACGCCCTGCGGAAGGCTCGAAATCGCCTGCCTCCCCTCAAGGGGGAGGCGTTGCACCGTAATCTATCCCCCTCCCCCTTGAGGGAAGGGGTTAGGGGTGGGGGTACCTCTGGAAGGCATGCGCATGACCGTCGGTACTGATCTTCTCGAACGACTCCAGACCATTTTCGCCGATGTCCCAGGCGGCATTCGGGGGCGGATGGCGGCCGACCAGTCCATGGCGAAGCTGACCTGGTTCCAGGTCGGTGGACCTGCCGATGTTCTGTACCAGCCCGCCGATGCCGACGATCTGGCGGCCTTCATGAATGCGCTGCCGGAGGATGTGCCGGTCCTCGTGGTCGGCGTGGGGTCGAACCTGCTGGTGCGCGACGGCGGGATCGAGGGCGTGGTGATCCGCCTTTCGGCGAAGGGCTTCGGCCAGCTCGAACCGCTGGGTGACAACCGCATCCGGGCCGGTGCGGCGCTGCCGGACAAGCGCGTCGCGGCGTTCGCGCTTGCGGAAGGGCTTGGCGGGTTTGAATTCTATCACGGCATTCCCGGCGGTATCGGCGGCGCGCTCCGGATGAATGCCGGGGCGAACGGTGCGGAGACGACACAACGTGTCATCGAGGTCGAGGCGGTGAGCCGCGAGGGTGAGAAACTCACACTCTCGCATGCCGACATGGGTTACAGCTACCGGCATTGCGATGCGCCCGCCGATCTGATCTTCACCTCTGCGGTCTTCGAGGGTGTCGAGAAGGATTGCGACGCGATCCAGGCCGCGATGGACGAGGTTCAGCATCACCGCGAGACGGTGCAGCCGATCCGCGAGAAGACGGGCGGTTCGACCTTCAAGAACCCGGCGGGTCACTCCTCCTGGAAGCTCATCGACGAGGCGGGCCTTCGCGGCTTTGCGGTCGGCGGGGCGCAGATGAGCGAGATGCACTGCAATTTCATGCTCAATACCGGCGAGGCAACGGGCCACGATCTCGAAACGCTCGGAGAGACGGTGCGTGCCAGGGTGCTGGAGCATTCCGGCATCGAACTCGACTGGGAGATCAAGCGCGTCGGCCGTTTCGAGCCGGGGCGCGAGGTGTCGCCCTTCCTGCGCTGATCGTCCACCATTAGGCATATGCCTCAAAGTAATCGAGAGTGCCTGAGGGTGGTTGAGCCGCGCCGTCAACCGTCCTAAAAGGGGTGCGTCGCCTTTCCGAGCCATGCACGGCGCCGGCCGGCCTTGCGACATTTTCATCAATCTCGCCGTATTCGATCGGAGCGAGGCATGGACATGCCCGGGCCGCAACGCCTTTCGTTTCGTGCGCATGTCGGCGCCACGCTGAAGCTCGGCCTGCCGCTGGTTGGCGCGCAACTGGCGCAGCTTTCCCTCAACACCACCGATACGGTGATGATCGGCTGGCTCGGCACGCGCGAACTGGCGGCCAGCGTGCTGGCCTTCCAGGGCTTCTTCATCTGCCTGATGCTGGGGGCGGGGCTGTCGCAGGCGATCATGCCGATGGTGGCGCAGGCGCGCGGCGCCGGCGACATAAGAGGCGCGCGGCGCTCGGCACGCATGGGGCTTTGGATCGTGGCGGTCTTCGCGTCGATCGCGATGCTGCCGCTGTGGCATTTCGAGGCGATCCTGCTGGCGCTCCGGCAGGATCCGGAAATATCCGCGATGTCGGCCGAATACATGCGCATCACGCAATGGTCGCTCTATCCGGCGCTCTTCACCTTCGCCCTGCGCTCCTTCCTGTCGGCGGTCGAGCACACCCGTATCGTGCTGGTGGCGACGATCGCCTCGGCCATCCTCAACGGGCTGGTGAACTATGCGCTGATCTTCGGCAATTGGGGCGCGCCGGCGCTGGGCCTGCAGGGCGCGGCGATCGCGACCGTGGCCTCCTCGTCGCTTTCGATGCTGGCGTTGTGGCTTTACGCCGTCTACCAGCCTGAAATCCGCAAATTCGAGATCCATGTGCGCCTGTGGCGCCCCGACTGGCCGGCCTTTTTCGAAGTGCTGCATCTGGGCTGGCCGATCTCGATGACGATCATCGCGGAGGTGGCGCTGTTTGCCGCCGCCTCGGTCATGATGGGCTGGATCGGACCGGTGGAGCTTGCCGCCCATGGTATCGCCATGCAGGTGATCTCGATCGTGTTCATGATCCCGCTCGGCCTTTCTACGGTCGCGACGATCCGCGTCGGCAACGCGCTGGGTCGCCGTGACTATGTCAATCTCGGCGGGATTGCCTACACCATCCTCACCCTTGCAGGCCTCGTGGCGCTCGCCAGCGCGGCGGCGCTGATCCTCGTGCCGGAAACGCTGATCCGTCTGTTCCTCGACCCGGCCGATCCGGACGCGGCGCGGGTCGTGACCTTCGGCGTGACCCTGCTCGCGGTGGCGGCGACCTTCCAGTTCGTCGACGGCATCCAGGCGGTATCCGCCGGCCTGTTGCGCGGCATGAAGGACATGCGGGTGTCGATGACCATCGCCGTCATCAGCTACTGGATCGTCGGCATGCCGACGGCCTACCTGCTCGGCTTCAAGGCCGGATATGGCGGCTTCGGCGTCTGGCTGGGGCTGGCCGCCGGGCTTCTGCTTGCCGCAACGGCACTCACGATACGCTTTTTCTGGAAAATCGCGCGATTCCGGCAGCTTGGCGCGATTCGCTAAGAACTTAGGGTCTTGGAAATTTCGCCGATTCAGCTAGAATCGCAAATCAGGTGCTTCGTTTGCTTCGAAGAAAGCGATGGCGAGGCGCCCGCGACGCCCGAAACAGAACAGAACAACGGGCGCCGGCAACAACCATAACCGGCAGTCAGTCGGGCGTATCCAGTAACAGGGCAGTGCGAAACGAGTTGGCGCGGAGGCGACTCCGTGAACCGGCGGATTCTGATTCCCGGGCCTGTCCGGATTCGGGGCAAAGGTAGAAAGCTTGGCGTATGGCGAGCAAGCATGTGGCGGTACTGATGGGTGGCTGGTCTTCCGAACGGGAGGTCTCGCTTGCATCCGGTGAGCCGTGCGCCGCTGGCCTGGAGCGGGCGGGCTACAGGGTGACCCGGGTCGACGTCACTCGCGACGTTTCTGCCGTGCTGTCGAAGCTCAAGCCCGACGTCGCCTTCAACGCGCTGCATGGCCCCTATGGCGAGGACGGCACGATCCAGGGCGTGCTGGAATATCTGCAGATCCCCTATACGCATTCGGGCGTCATGGCCTCGGCACTTGCCATGGACAAGGAGCGGGCCAAGAAGATCGCCAAGGCAGCGGGCATTCCGGTCGCGGCCTCGAAGGTGATGCATCGCCTCGAAGCGGCCGAAAAGCACGTGATGGAGCCACCCTATGTGGTCAAACCGGTCGCCGAAGGCTCGTCCTTCGGCGTGCTTATCGTGCGCGAGGACATGTCGAAGCCGCCGCAGGAACTCTATTCGAACGACTGGCCGTATGGCGACATCGTGATGGTGGAGCATTATGTCGGCGGGCGGGAGCTGACCTGCGCGGTCATGGGCGATGTGGCGCTGGGCGTCACCGAGATCGTGCCGACCGGTCCGGGCTTCTACGATTTCGATGCGAAGTACGCACCTGGCGGATCAAAACACGAATGCCCCGCAAAACTTAAACCAAATATTTACCAAAACTTACAGACACTGGCACTCAAGGCGCACATTGCGATCGGATGCCGGGGCGTGAGCCGCTCCGATTTCCGGCTGGACGACCATCCCATGGGTACCGGGGAACTGGCCTGGCTTGAGATCAATACGCAACCGGGCATGACGCCGACCTCACTGGTTCCCGAGATCGCCGCGCATGCGGGCCATGATTTCGAGGAATTGCTGACCTGGATGGTGGAGGACGCCTCGTGCGACCGGTAGCGCCGAACATTGCCGCAAGCGACGACCGGACGGGCATGAACCCGTCGTCGAATGCTGCGCGTGGCGGGATCGTGCTGCCGCGCGTGCTGCGCCGGCCGTTCCGTGTCTGCGTGCGTTTCATCCAGGAAGGGCAGTGGCTGTCGCCGCGCATCGCGGCGGTCTTCACGGCGCTGGTCATCGGCGGTGGTGCTGCGGTGGGCGTGATCCATGGCGGCCATGCCGATGCGATGATCGCGCGCGCGACCGCCTTTCTCGGGTTCCGCATCGCTGACATCGACATCAAGGGTGCGAATGAAATATCGCGCATCGACGTGCTGACCAATATCGACCTGGGCACCGAGCGCTCGCTGTTCTCCTTCGACGTGCATGGCGCGCGCGACGATCTCAAGCGGCTTTCCTGGGTGCGCGACGCGGCGGTCTCGAAAGCCTATCCCGACCGGCTGGTGATCGAACTGGTCGAGCGCACGCCCTTCGCGGTCTGGCAGAACGGCCAGGCGCTTTACGTTGTGTCGCGCGACGGCACCGAAATCGTTCCCTATGACGACCGTTTCGCCGGCCTGCCGCTGGTGGTGGGCAAGGGCGCGGCAGCGCGCGGTGCCGAAATGATCGCCGCGGTCGAGCGGTTCCCCGAACTCGCCGGCCGCATCAAGGCCTTCGTGCGGATCGGCGACCGGCGCTGGAATCTCAAGACACGCAACGATCTGGTGGTGATGCTGCCCGAGCACGAGGAAATGGCCGGCCTTGCCGAACTGGCCCGGTTGCAACGCGAGGAGGCGATTTTCGCGCGCGCCGTACAGTCGATCGATCTGCGCCTGCCGGACCGGCTGGTGCTGCGGATGTGGTCGGATGCGGCCGAGGCGCATCGCGAGGCGGTCGAAGCCTCCATCAAGCGCGGCAAGGCGCGGGAGCACGACATATGAGCCTGCTGCGCGCCGACGGTTTCCTTCCGCACATGCGGCCGCTTTCAACGAAGCGGCCGAGCATCGTTTCCGTGCTCGACATCGGCTCGAACAAGGTTTGCTGCCTGATCGCGCGCGTCACGCCCAGGCTGGAAAGCCGGGTGCTGCCGGGCCGCACGCACAAGATCGAGGTGCTGGGGCTCGGCCATCAGCGCTCGCGCGGGATCAAGTCCGGCGTGGTCGTCGATCTTGACGGCGCCGAGAAGTCGATCCGGCTGGCCGTCGACGCGGCCGAGCGGATGGCGGGTGTCACAGTCGACTCGCTGATCGTCTCGGTGTCCTCGGGACGGCTCATCTCCGAAGCCTTTTCGGCCGATATCAGCCTTGGTGGCCATGCGGTCGAGGACGGTGACATCGCCCGCGTGCTGCGCGCCGGTGCCAGCCACGCGCTCGCCACCGACCGCTCCGTCGTTCATTCGATCCCGATCGGCTACACGCTCGACGGCGAGAACCGGGTACGCGATCCGCGCGGCATGATCGGCGACAAGCTG
>JBHIWX010000127.1:0-9968 GCA_041987205.1 Rhizobiaceae bacterium
TCAACTGAGCAAGAGACTTACTTGTCTTCGCCCTTTTCCTTCAGCGCGGCGCCCAGGATGTCGCCCAGCGATGCGCCGGAGTCGGTGGAACCATACTGTGCGACGGCTTCCTTCTCCTCGGCGATCTCCAGAGCCTTGATCGACGCGGTAACCCTGCGGGTCTTCTTGTCGAACTGGGTGATGCGCGCATCGACCTTCTGACCGACGGAGAAACGCTCGGGGCGCTGCTCGTCGCGGTCGCGCGACAGATCGGCGCGCTTGATGAAGGTGGTGATGTCGGTGTCGGCGATCTTCACCTCCAGCCCGTTGTCCTTCACGCCGATGACCTCGCAGGTGACGACGGCGTTGCGACGCAGGGCACCGGAATCTGCGGCCGAGGCGATCGGATCGCCGTCGAGCTGCTTGACGCCCAGCGAGATGCGCTCCTTCTCGACATCGACGTCGAGAACCTTGGCGCGGACCATGTCACCCTTGTTGAATTCCTCGATGACTTCCTCGCCGGGGCGATTCCAGTCGAGGTCGGAGAGATGGACCATGCCGTCGACATCGCCGTCGAGACCGATGAACAGGCCGAACTCGGTCTTGTTCTTGACCTCGCCCTCGACCTCGGTGCCGACCGGATGGTTGGCTGCAAAGGCATCCCACGGGTTTTCCAGGGTCTGCTTGAGGCCCAGCGAAATGCGGCGCTTGACCGGATCGACCTCGAGCACCTCGACCTCGACTTCCTGGGAAGTGGAGACGATCTTGCCCGGATGGACGTTCTTCTTGGTCCAGCTCATCTCGGAGACGTGGATCAGGCCTTCGATGCCCGGCTCGATCTCGACGAACGCACCGTAGTCGGTGATGTTGGTCACGCGGCCCTTGATGCGGGCCCGGACCGGGTACTTCGTCTCGATCTGCTCCCACGGATCGCTCTCGAGCTGCTTCATGCCGAGCGAGATGCGGTGCGTTTCCTGGTTGACCCGGATGATCTGGACCTTGACGGTCTGGCCGATCGACAGGATCTCGGAAGGATGGTTGACGCGACGCCATGCCATGTCGGTGACATGGAGCAGGCCGTCAATGCCGCCCAGATCGACGAACGCGCCGTAATCGGTGACGTTCTTGACCACGCCCTCGACAACCTGACCCTCTTCGAGGTTCTGGACGATCTCGGAGCGCTGCTCGGCGCGGCTCTCTTCAAGGATGGTACGGCGCGAAACGACGATGTTGCCGCGGCGACGATCCATCTTGAGGATCTGGAAGGGCTGCGGCGTGTTCATCAGCGGGGTGACATCGCGCACGGGGCGGATGTCGACCTGCGAACGCGGCAGGAAGGCAACGGCGCCGTCGAGGTCGACGGTAAAGCCGCCCTTGACCTGCTGGAAGATGATGCCCTCGACCTTCTCGTTGTCCTCGAACTTCTTCTCGAGGCGCTGCCAGCTTTCCTCGCGGCGCGCCTTCTCTCGCGACAGGACGGCCTCGCCCATCGCATTCTCGATACGGTCGACATAGATCTCGACTTCGTCGCCGACCTTCATCGATCCGTCCTTGGCCTTGGCGCCGAATTCCTTCAGCGGGACGCGGCCCTCGACCTTGAGGCCCACATCGATGACGGCCAGATCCTTTTCGATGGCCGTAACGATGCCCTTGACCACCGAGCCCTCGACGACGTCATGCGTGACGAAGCTTTCCTCGAGGAGCGCGGCAAAATCTTCAGTGCTCGGATTATGATCCGTTTGCGTAGCAGTCATGAAATCTCCTGAAAGGGAACCGCCCGACAATCCATGTTCGATGGCAAAGTCCGCTGGCTGGTTCCGATGCGCCGGGTTTGTGTTGCACGGGATCGAACCGGGGGCCGGCCTTTCCTTCAAGGCCTGGGTGGCTGTTTCAGCCGGTTGGCGCATGCAGCGCCGGTTCGTTCCATCTCAAGTCTTCGCGGAAAGCCGCCGGAGCCCCGATCCGATGCTTCTGCATCGAAGGAAGTTCCAAACGAAAAAAGGCACCAACGCTGCCCCGTCACCGGGACGGCCGCCGCACCCTCATGCTTTCCGTATTCTCCCGTTCAGCCGGCCCTTGCCGCTTCCACAAGCTTCAGGGCCGTCTCGAACGCGGTTTCTATATCCATAGAAGAGGTATCAATCAAGTGTGCGTCGTCCGCCGGCTTCAGGGGCGAGTCGGCGCGGCCCATGTCGCGCGCGTCGCGGGCCTCGATGTCGGCGAGGATCGCCTCGTAGCTTTCGCCGCCGCCCCTTGCCGCCATTTCGAGGTGGCGGCGCCCGGCGCGAACCTCGGGCGAGGCCGTGACGTAGAGCTTCACCGGCGCGTCCGGGCAGACGACCGTGCCGATGTCGCGGCCGTCCATGATGGCGCCCGGCTCGCGGTTTGCGAATTCCCGCTGCTTGTCGACCAGCGTCCTGCGTACGCCCGGCATGACGGCGACTTTCGAGGCGGCATTGCCGATCTCATGCGCAGACAGCACGTCGCGGTCGAGCGCGCCCAGATCGATGCTCTCGGCCGCCGCCACGGCAAGGTCTTCCCTGTCGAGCGGCAGGCCGGCCTGCAGCAGCGCCTGCGCCACGACGCGGTAGGTCAGGCCGGTATCGAGATGGTGGAAGCCGTAGTGGGCCGCGAGCCGGCGTGCCAGCGTGCCCTTGCCCGACGCCGCCGGCCCGTCGATGGCGATCGTGAAACTCACGACCCGGCCTCGAATTTGGCACCCAGCCCGGTCATCAGGTCGACGAATTGCGGGAAGCTCGTCGCGATCGGTGCGGCGTCGTCGATGGCGACCGGTTTGTCGCTGGCAAGGCCCATGACGAGGAAGCTCATGGCGATGCGGTGGTCGAGCAGGGTCGCAACCGTGCCGCCGCCGAAGGCGCCGTTCGGGTCGCCGGTGACCTTCAGCCAGTCCTCGCCTTCCTCGTGCGTCACGCCGTTGACCGCAAGCCCGGCGGCGACGGCGGCGAGGCGGTCGCTTTCCTTGACCCGCAATTCATGGACGCCCTGCATCAGCGTGTCGCCCTCGGCGAACGCGGCGGCGACGGCCAGTACCGGATATTCGTCGATCATCGAGGCGGCACGCTCGGCCGGCACCGCGACACCCCTGAGTGCCGAGTGGCGCACCGTCAGGTCGGCGATCTCCTCGCCGCCGGAAAGCCGGCGGTTCGCAATGGCGATGTCGCCGCCCATCTCGATCAGCGTGTCGATCAGGCCGATGCGCGTCGGGTTCATCATGACGCCGGGGACCTCGACCGTCGAGCCCGGCACGATCAGCGCCGCGACGATGGCGAAAGCCGCCGAAGACGGATCAGCCGGCACGGTGATATCGGTTGCCGTGAGTTTCCGCTGACCGGTGACGGAGATGCGCCGTGCGCCGTCGGCATCGACCGAGACCTCGACCGGCACGCCGAACCCCTCGAGCATCTTTTCGGTGTGGTCGCGCGTGGCCACCGGCTCGATCACCGTGGTGATGCCCGGCGCGTTGACGCCGGCGAGCAGGATCGCCGATTTGACCTGCGCGGAGGCGACCGGCAGGCGATAGTCGATCGGGTTGGCGACCTTCGGCCCGCGCAACGTGATCGGCAGGCGGCCACCCTCACGGCTGTCGAGCACCTGCATGCCCATGAGCTTCAGCGGATCAAGCACGCGGCCCATTGGTCGCGACGACAGCGAGGCGTCGCCGGTGAAGGTGGTGGCGAAGTCATAGGCGCCGGTCAGACCCATGAAGAGGCGGCAGGCCGTGCCGGAATTGCCGAAATCGAGCGGCGCTTCCGGTGCCAGCAGCGCGCCATTGCCCGTGCCGTCGATCACCCATGCGTCACCGTCCTTTGCGATGCGCGCGCCCAGCGCCCGCATGGCGTCGATGGCGTGCAGGACATCCTCGCCCTCGAGCAGGCCGTTGACGCGGCTGCGCCCGGTAGCGAGCCCGCCGAAGATGACGGAACGGTGCGAAATGGATTTGTCGCCGGGAATGTCGGCGGTGCCGGAAAGCGGGCCGGATTTTACGGCCTTCATCGGGGTGGGATTAGCGGAGGCGTGCGCGGTCGTGCCGGTCTGTTCCCCGGTCCCTTGCAAGTTCGGTTGCATGGTCGTGCCTGAGATTTCGTCGCATGGTTACGGCATGAGCCGGCGGGCGCCGTTTAGCACAGGCGCACCGATGCGTCACCTCCCTGCCGGCGGGACTATTGTTCAGGAAAACGCAGCATTTGCAGTTCAAGCGGGCGAAGAGCCCGCCGGGCCGGTCAGGCCCGCCCATGCGGAGCCGGCGAGTAAAGCGAGCCTGGCGTGAGCAGGTGTCAACGATCGAAGGGAAAGCCCGGCGTAAAGATCACCGCCGGCCGGCAATAGCGCAGCGGACAACGCGGATTGTCGGCGGTCGGCACGCGCCGGATCGCGGTCTCTTCCTCGTAGTCGCACTGGCCCATGCCGGCAACGAAACGGTCGTAGAGATAGGGGCCGTAGGTTATCACCGCCGAGCCCGAGCGGCGCACCAGTTCCTGCGCCTGCGCGCAGCTCATGCGCCTGGTGTCGGGGCGGGCCTCGGCCGGTGTGGCCGGCATCAGGGTCGCGGCGGCGATGCCCACCGCCAGCAGCGTCAGGGCCGCGCGCGGGAGCCGACTGTCAGGAAACGTCATATCCATTCCTCCATGCCCCACCGATCAAATTTAGCCATGGATGTGGGGCGCGCCTTGACGGGCGTCAATCCGCGACGTCACCGCCAGCTTTCTTCCTGCCACATCCGCGTCAGGGCCGTGCGGTAGTCCGGGTAAGCGTACGTCATGCCCAGTTCGCGCTTCGACTTCGCGTTCGAGACGCGCTTGTTCTCGCCGTAGAAAGAGCGGCCCATGGGTGAGAGGTCGGCATCGTCGAATGCGATCTCGGGCGGCGGCTCGACACCGGCCAGCTCATGCGCGAAGGCGACGACATCCTGCGGCGGGGAGGGTTCGTCGTCGGTGATGTTGAAGATGCCGTCGGCCCAGCGCTCGGCGGCTGCCGCAAAGGCAGTCGCGATGTCGTCGCGATGGATGCGGTTGAACACCTGATCCGGCTTGACGATGCGCCGCGCCGTGCCCTTTTCGATGTTGACGAAGGCGTTGCGGCCCGGCCCGTAAATGCCGGACAGGCGGAAAATCGCCAGCGGCACGCCCCTTTCGTCGGCGAAGTCCCGCCAGGCCTGCTCGGCGGCAAGCCGCTGGATCGAGCGGGGCTGGCCGGGCCGGCATTCGCTGTCCTCGTCGACCCATGCGCCGTCATGGTCACCATAGACGCCGACGGTCGACAGATAACAGATCCATTCGAGTTTCGGCGCGGCGGCAAGCGCCGAACCGAGGGATGCAAGCACGGGATCGCCGTCCCGGTCCGGCGCGATAGAAACCAGCAGATGATCGGCGGAAGCTATGGCTGCCTCGATCTTCGGGTTCGCGGTACCGTCGTACAGGCGCGGATGGACACCGGCGGCGGCCAGCGAATCGAGCCGGTCCGGTTTGCGCGTCGTGCCGGTGATGCGGTCATAGACCTCCCTGGTGCGCCTTGCACAGGCGAGCGCGGAAAAGCCCGCGCCAAGGATGAGTAGTTCGCTCATGTCGCATCTTCCTTCTCGTCGGCGAGCGCCAGACGCCATTCCTCGCGCACGGTATCGTCGGCCTCGTCGCCGGTTGCAAGCCGGCGCAGTTCAGCTGCCGGCAGCAAACGCGACAGGGACCAGACCGCCGCGCCGCGCACGGTCGGGTCGGGATCGGCCAGATGGTTGCGCGCCGATTCCGCCAGTTCGGGCTGTCCGGACTTGCAGCCAGCGTTTCCAATCGCGATCAGCACGTTGCGGATGAAGCGGCCGCGGCCGATGCGCTTGATCGGCGAGCCGGAGAAGAGCTTGCGAAAACCGGCGTCGTCGAGCGTGGCGAGAAAGGCGAGCTCGGGTGCTTCGAGATCGGCGCGCGCTGCAAGCTTCGCCTCGCGTCCCTCGGCGGCGAATTTGTTCCACGGGCAGACGGCCAGGCAGTCGTCGCAGCCATAGATGCGGTTGCCCATGGCAGGACGGAATTCATGCGCGATCGGCCCGTCATGCTCGATGGTGAGGTAGGAGATGCAGCGGCGCGCGTCGAGGCGATAGGGCGCCGGGAAGGCGTCCGTCGGGCAGATGTCGAGGCAGGCGCGGCATGAGCCGCAATGATCGGTTTCCGGTTCATCGGGCTCGATCCCGGCCTCGGTCAGGATGGCGCCCAGAAACAGCCAGGAGCCGAATTCGCGCGAGACGAGGTTGGTGTGCTTGCCCTGCCAGCCGATGCCGGCGCTGGCGGCCAGCGGCTTTTCCATCAGCGGCGCGGTGTCGACGAAGACCTTGACGTCGGCGCCGGTTCTGGCAGCGATCTTGCCGGCCAGCGTCTTGAGCCTGCCCTTGATCACGTCATGATAGTCGCGATTGCGGGCATAGACGGAAATCGTCGCCTTGCCGGGGCTTGAGAGCGTCGCCAGCGGATCGCCCTGTGGCGCGTAATTCATGCCGAGCAGGATGGCGCTTTTCGCCCCGGACCACATGCGTTCGGGGCTTTTGCGGCGTTCGAGCGTGTCGGCCAGCCACGCCATGGTGGCGTGGTGGCGGTCCTCGACGGCGCGTTCGAGCCGCTCGCCCGTCTGACCGGCAAGGCGCGCCGGCGCGAAGCCGCAGGCGTCGAACCCGAGCGCCTTCGCCTCGTCCGCGATCCATGTTTTCAGTTCCGTTCCGGCCAATCTTTTCCTCGCCGGCTCAACCTTGCCGGGAGCACCGTATCAGAAATCGAGATCGACATAATGGGAGGCCGGCGGCAGGGCGGGCAGGCGGTCGGCGAGCAACGGCCGGAAGGAGGGTCGCGACTTGACGCGCGCATACCAGTCGCGCGCGGCCGGTTCGTCGTCCCAGCCGACCTCGCCCAGATAATCCATCACGGAAATCGCGGCGGCGGCGGCCATGTCGGCATGCGAGATGCGCGGGCCGGCGAGCCAGTTGCGCGAGGCGGCAAGCCAGCCGACATACTTCATGTGGTTCTTCAGATTGGCCCTGCCGGCGCGGATCATCCCGGCATCGGGCGCACCGCCGCCTTCCTGGCCGCTTTTCAGCATCTTGAAGACCCGTTCGCCGACGAGGTAGCGCGAGACCTCGTCATCGAACTTGACGAGAAACCATTCGGCGAGCCGGCGCACCTCGGCGCGGGCATGCGGATTTTCCGGCATCAACCGCTTGTCGCGCATCATCGCGCCGCAGGTCTCGTCGAGATATTCGCCGGCGACCACCGCACCGCAAACCGGCTCGGCGTCGCCGTCAAGCAGTACGGGAAGCGTGCCGGCCGGGTTGGCCGCGAGGAATTCGCGGCGGCGCTGCCAGGGCTTTTCCTCGGCGAAGCTGGCCTGAAGGCCGTATTCGCCAAGCAGCAGCCTGACATAGCGCGATGGCCCGGACATCGGGTGATGAAGCAGTCTGAGCATGGTGCAACCGTCTTTTTGTCCCGCACTTAAGGCGTTTTGCCCCCGAAGCGCAATCGCCTGCCAACCCGACGAAGGTAAGGCAAGATGTCACGACAGGCTCAGGCGGGATGCACCGGCGCCCAGCCGAAGCCGTAGATCAGCACGATCAGGAGCAGGCCCAGCGCCAGCCGGTAGACGATGAAGGGCATGTAGGAGGCGCTGCGCAGCCAGCGCATCATCAGCGCGATGGCGACGAGCGCCGAGACGAAGGCGAGCGCGCCGCCGATCAGCGCGTCGGCCGTCAGGCGCGCATCGCCCGCCTGGAACAGGTCGACACCGATGAGAAGCCCGGCCGCGGCAATGGTCGGCACGGAAAGCAACAGCGCGAAGCGCGCCGAAAGCGGCCGGTCGAAGCCGAGGAAACGGCCCGCCGTCATGGTGATGCCGGAGCGGCTGACGCCCGGCACGATGGCGAGGCACTGCATCGCGCCGATAAAGATGGCGCCGGCATAGGAAATCTCGCTGGTCGAAGAGCGCGTCGGCACGAAACGGTCGGCCACCCAGAGCACGATGCCGAAGATGATCGTCATCCAGGCGATGATCGCGGTCGAGCGCAGCATGTTGGTGACGAGATCCTTGGCGAGGAAGCCCACCACGACGATCGGCAGGGTGGCGACGATGACCATGACGAGCAGATGGAAGCGGGGCCCGGCCTTGCCGGTGATGCCGTCGAAGAAACCAAGGATCATCTCGGCGATATCGCGCCAGAAATACAGGATGACGGCGAGCAGCGTGCCGACATGCAGCGCGATGTCGAAAGCAAGCTGGTCGGCCGCCGTTCCCTGCGAGACGGCGAGGCCGGTCGCCTCCATAAGGTCGCGGCCGAGAATGAGATGCGCCGAGGACGAGATCGGCAGGAACTCGGTGATACCCTGCACGATGGCAAGGAACAGGATGTAGGGCAGTGCCATCACGCGGCTCTTGGTTATTGCCGGGCAGCCATAGCATGATTCGCGGCGCGGCAACCGTTTCGCATCGGTGTTGCCGGAAGGGCCTCACCGCAAGTGGAGAAAGGTTTCCCGCCTTGATCAGGTCTTGGCGAAAATCTGGATCATGGCCGGGCCCATGATGACCGCGAACAGGACCGGCAGGAAGAAGACGATCATCGGTACGGTCAGCTTCGGCGGCAGGGCGGCGGCCTTCTTCTCGGCTTCGGCCATACGCATGTCGCGGTTTTCCTGGGCGAGCACGCGCAGCGCGTGGGCGATCGGCGTACCGTAGCGCTCGGCCTGGATGAGCGCCATCGACACCGCCTTGACGCCGTCGAGGCCGGTGCGCTCGGCAAGGTTCTCGAAGGCCTTGCGCCGTTCCTGGAGGTAGGAAAGCTCGGCGTTGGTCAGGATCAGTTCCTCGGCCAGCGCAGGCGACTGGATGCCGATCTCGACGGCGACCTTCTTGAAGGCGGCCTCCAGCGACATGCCGGATTCCACGCAGATCAGCAGCAGGTCGAGCGCATCCGGCCAGGCACGGCGGATGGAAAGCTGGCGCTTGCCGATCTGGTTCTTGACGAACAGGTTCGGGCCGTAAAAACCCGCCGCAGCCACGAAGATCGAGATCGACATCTTCACCATGAAGGGACGCTGCAGATTGAGCACCACGAAGACGTAGAACAGCGCCGCCAGGAACATGATGAAGGGCAGCACGAGGCGGAAGAACAGGAACACGTAGATGTGCGACTGCTTGCGGTAACCGGCCATCTTCAGGTTGGAGAAGGTGGTTTCGTCGGCCAGCGCCTTGCGCAGGTTCAGCTTCTCGACGAGGTCGTGCATGAAGCCCGACGTGTCCTGCTTGAGCGAGCCGCGCGAATTCTGCTTGCTCTCGGCGGCCAGTCGCGCGCGCTCGCGGGCACGGATCTTGTCGCGCTCGAGCGCCGCCGACTTCATGCGCGAGGAAAGTTCGTCGCGCTGCAGGATCGGCATCGCCAGCGTCACGATCGTGGCGAAGACGGCGATCGCGCTCAGGATCGCCAGCATCGTCGCCGGTTCGAGGATCGTATAGGCCAGGTTCAGCATGGCGCGCGCGGTTCCAAGGGTCGTTTCCTAGAAGTCGAAATTGATCATCTTCTTCATCACCAGGATGCCGATGGTCATCCAGAGGCCGGCGCAGATCAGCACGATGTTGCCGGTCTGGTCGGTGAAGAGGATTTTGATGTAGTCGGGCGTGGTCAGGTAGACGAGGATCATGACGACGAAGGGCAGCGCGCCGATGATCGCGCCCGATGCCTTGGCCTCGGCCGACATCGCCTGGATCTTGGCCTTCATCTTCTTGCGGTCGCGCAGCACCTTGGCGAGGTTGCCGAGCGCCTCGGAGAGATTGCCGCCCGCCGATTGCTGGATCGAAATCACGATAGCGAAGAAATTGGATTCCGCCAGCGGCATGTTCTCGTAGAGTTTGGATACCGCCTGCGAAAGCGGCAGGCCCATCTGCTGGGCCTCGATGATACGGCGGAACTCGGAGGCGACCGGCTCCTTGGATTCCCGGGCGATGATGGC
>JBHIWX010000128.1:0-9696 GCA_041987205.1 Rhizobiaceae bacterium
ATGACGATACGCACGACCGGACAATCGCGGTCAGGTGACAAAGCGTCACGCTGATGATGGCCAATATGATGACACTGGCCATTGCCGTCGGAACATCGAAACCGCTGGTCGAACGGAACACGAGATAACCGAGACCGGAATTCGCACTGACGAATTCCCCGACAACCGCGCCTGAGCATCGCCACCTGAGTTGTCCAAATCGTGATGGAATGTTTCTCGCTGCAGCGACGCACGATTGCGTCGCTTGTTTTCGATATGGCGAGGCGGCGGCGGAGAAATGTCGGGAAGTTTGAGGAGCGCCGTATGCAGATATGCGTGTGGCGGCAAATCGAAGCCCGCATCGACCTAGGTGATGCCGGCACCATGGCGACTTCGGATCACATGGAGCCGAAAACGGGAAAGGATGCCCTGTCGCTTTTCGGGTTTTCGCGCGCCACACGGCCGATGCGACCCGGACTGTATCCGGCGGCGTAGAAAATCAGGAACGACCCGACGACATAGGGGTTGATGATATCGACCTCGACGAAGGATCGCAGCAGCAGCAGCGCCAATATTCCGAAAAGGATCTGTGCGTCGGAGGTATCGTCCCGAAACAGGCGGATGAGGTGGCGGGCGGTTGTCGTGAACAGCAGGACGATCAGCGCGACAAGACCGAAGACGCCGAGTTCGACTGCGGTTTCGATATAGGTGTTGTGGAAATGAAAGCCGCCGCGCGCGGTAATGTAGAATTCCTCCCACAGACGCTCGGCCTCCGCGAAACCACGCACCCAGTAGGCGTAGTAGCCCTGCCCGAGAAGCGGGTTCTCTTTCGCCGCGGCAATCCCTTGCGACCACAGATAGGTTCGCCCGGTCAGCGTGGAATCCTTGCCGAAAGCGCCGAGAACCGCGTCGAAGGCGCCCATTTGCACCGCCGCGACCGCGATGAATACGGTCAGCAGACCGCCGGCGATGGCAAGCACGCTTCGCGGCAGCGGCGCGAAGGCCTGCAAGGCGCGTGCGCCACTTGCCGCGGCGAGGGCGAAGACGATCGAGATCATCGATGTCGCCGATTGTGAAAGGATGAGGCTCCACAGCGACAGGCCGCCGGCCGCGATGCAGAGAAGGGGGATGATCCAGCCGCCCTTGCGAAGCAGGACGCCGAGGGAAAAGGCGAAGAAAATGCCGAGAGAGGCGAAAAAGCCTAACTGGTTCTTGGAAGCGAATGCGCCGACAAAGGTGTAGCTGCCGTCCAGCGGATCGTAGAGAAAGCGACCGAAAGCGAGCGAATAGGCAAGCACCAGAACGACGCCGACGAGACCGCCGATGCAAAGCGTTCGGACCGATACGGTCCGTGCGGCGACCAGCGCGCAGGCGACATGGGTGAGATACTGTATCGAGGCGCGGGCCGTTGTCGACGGCATGACCGCCGCAAACGATCTCGGTCTTACCACGGCCGTCCCGGCGCGCATCGAAGTGCTGGTTGATGCACGGCTGAAGCCGATCAAACTCGGCAAGCAGGAAATTCATTTCAAGTTCGCCGCCCCGAGCCGGCTCTACTGGGCCGACCGACCGGCCATGCGCGTCGTCCAGGCCCTGTACTGGATGCAGGACATGCTGTCCCATGACGACGAGCGAGACCGGGTAGGGGATGTGCTGCGCCGTTTGTTCGCTGATCCGAAACACGGAAAAGCGATCCGTGACGACCTTCGCGCCGGCCTTTCAGCCCTGCCGATCTGGATGCAGGAATTCCTGCGCGACCTTGTCACTCCCGTCGATACCAACGAGGCCAAGCAATGAGCACGACCGCCTACAAGCAGGTCGTCGAGACCCCCGCGCGGGACCGGCTCGATCTATTCCTGGCAACCGCTAACCGTCTCGGAGCGCCAGTGGGTAATATCGAGAAGGACTTCTGGGTGTGCTGGACCCTGAACGCGCTCTATCATGAGCGACCTGCCGGAGCACCGCGCCTCCTCTTCAAAGGCGGCACATCGCTGTCGAAAGCTTACGGTCTCATTCAACGGTTCTCCGAGGATATCGACATCACCGTTTTCCGCGATGATCTCCACGAACCGGCATCGGTCGAAGAACTCGAAGCCCTCTCGAACAAGAAACGCCGTGCCAGACTGGATGCGATCCGGGACGCGTGCCGCGCGTATATCACCGGCCCGCTTCGAGAACTTCTTGCCGAGCAACTGGCCGACCTAACCGGTGGTGTAGGGCGCATCGAGATCGACGAGGCCGATCCCGACGGACAGACACTTCTCGTCTGGTATCCAGAGGTTGAGCCGCGAGACGGCGCATATGTGCGCCCAGCCGTTCGAATCGAATCCGGCGCAAAGTCAGCGCTTGATCCTAATCGGCCCGTCACGATCCGCCCCTACATCGCCGACGAGGCGTCATCATTGGATTTGGCGGTAGCTGACGTAACCACTGTCGAGGCAACACGGACCTTCTGGGACAAGGTTGTCATCGCGCATGGCTTGCGCCGCTGGTATGAGCGGCGTGGCGTCCTTCGCCAAGAAGGTCAACGCGTGTCGCGGCACTATTACGATCTTCATTGCCTCCTAAACTCAGACGTGGGCCTGGCTGCCCTCGGAGATTTTGATCTCGGTGCAGATTGCGTCCGACATGCGCGGATGTTCTTCAACCGACCTGACATGGACCTCGCCTCGGCCATGCCGGGTACATTCGCCACTGAGCCTGTCGACGGCATGGTGGCGGCGCTCAAGGAAGACTACGCCAACACGACCGCAATGATCTTCGGAACGGCGCCTGAATTTGAGGACGTGCTTGCATCCGCAGCAGCGATCGAACATCAATTGAACAAGGTCGCAACCTGACGCGAGAACAAGGACGTAAAGCGCCAGAATACAGAAGTGAGAGCTGCGTTGATATTCTGGTGATACGTCCATTGGGAGCAGGACAGACGGAACCATCGGGCGTTGGCAATCCGGAGCGCTAGAATTAGTCCCGTGTCCTGCGTTCTGAGACAAGCTGAGGCAGATGATGGATCAGCTCACCCTCTCCTACGTCTGGAAGCAGAAGCAAATACCTGTTGTGCTGCGCCGTACGGGGCGAGGCGAGCGCATTCGCGTGCGACTACCATTCGCCGACGACAATCGGCACTGGCTTCAGAACGGGCGGCGAACTGCTCCCGAATGGATCGGCGGCACAGAAGCTTACTGGGAGTTGCCGAAATCCTGGTTCAATGACCTCGTCGATCGAGCGCTGGTCAGATATGGCAAGATCTACATCATACAGCCCTACCGCGAGCAGGAGATCTGCGCGAGAGCATGCCAGGAAGCGCTCGGTCATGAGTGCCAATGTTCATGCATGGGCGCTAACCACGGTGCCGGCAACGACGGAAGCTGGTTCGAAGTCTCCGATACCTTTTCGACACGTTGGGGCGACCGGGAACTGGCCTGCCGTTTGTTGACAGCACGATAGGCAGCTACTGACCAAAGATTAAATACAATCTTTGGTCAGTAGCCAGAACACACGGGCTATTAACAGGCCTGACCCGACAGAGCGCTGGCGATTGCTACGTGCTTTTGAGGCCCTGATAATTCTCAGTTATCGTAACCAAGTTTCGCTTGGCATAACTGGAACGCGACAGAGATAAACCGAATTGCCGGCGGACAATAGTCGATGTCGTTTTCGAAGGGCGCATCCGTTCCACCGAAGAGGCGGGTACCTCAGATGACGGGGTCTTCATGATGTCTTTTCACTTTCAAGAAGGTCATTCAGCCGTTTGAGGCCGGTGCGCAGCACTCGAAAGTCGGCTGCAATGCCTTCCTTCAGTTTGATCGATAGAAGTTTCCACCTCATGATCAATGGCTGACGCCATGATCGAGGTCCGTTTGGTGGTCCAGCGCTGGAGTTAGGATCTAGCATGGACTTGGATCTGTGATTGGATGGTTCGACCAGCGGCGTAGACTGCCGGGATCGTTGATGGCAATACGGTTTGTGATCCGCCTGTCGCTCCTCACTTCTCTTGCTGAGACGTGGTTCGTGAACTTCCGGCGTTTCGTCATTTCGATCCTGTTTTTTATGAGTTCATGGCCTGCCTGACCGTCCGAATTCCCGGGGCCGGTTCAGTGTTACAATTTGGTTCTCGGAGTAAATACGGGTTCTGACCCTAGGCTGAATCGCCATCATGCTCTGATTGAAAGAGAGGTTGCTTTTTCAAGAAGTAGTTCCGGATCCTGTTCATGAGGTCGGTTTGCGGTTGGGAAAACTTGGCATCGTGGTGGTGAATGAGGAAAAGCGGCATCGCCATCTTCATCTGAGGCGTTCGCACCCGCCTCAAACCGCTTGCTTCCAGGTCCGGTGGCAAGGCGCTCTGAAAGACAAAACCTGCACCTTGATCGGCGTGGATAGCACGTAATATCGGATCCGGATGGCCGAACTCCAATACGCTTCGCGTCCGCACGACGCCGAGAGCACGCAGGGCCTCATCGATGAGCTCGCGGACGATCTGGCCCTTTACGGGCGTAATGTAAGGCAGATTTTCTAGTTCCATGCGGGTCGCTACGTCTCCGACCAGCGTACTGTTACGAGCCACGACAAGATAGAGCGGCTCTTTCCAGAGCAGCTCGATCTCAAGCTGCGACGTGTTCTGGTTGGGGTCCAGAATGGTCACGCCGAAATCGCAATCTCCCGACAGAACAGCCTGGGTCGCGAGCATGGGAGAGATGATCGACGTGCTCACATTGACGTCCGGGAAGTCACGATTAAACTCGATGATGATATCGGGAAGCGCATAGGTGCCCGCGACCATGGATGCCGCCAGCTTCGTATGGCCTATCACGCCCCTCTTGATGTCGGCCAGGTCGTTGAGCATTTCCGAGCTCCGGGTCATCACCTCCGTTGCCCAGAAATAGGCCCGTTCACCTGCCGGGGTCAGCACGATGTTTCGTCCGACCTTCTTCACGAGCTGGACGCCGAGGCTTTCTTCCAGGCCGCGCAGATGGGCGGTGACGGCGGGTTGGGCGATGTTCAGGTGCTCGGCCGCGCGCGTCACGCTGGAATATCGCGCGACCGTGCGGAAGACATCGAGCTTGTGCAGCGTGAGGCTCCTGGAGTGCAGGTGGCCCGCGGGCGACGCGCTCGATGAAGACCGGGTGCCGTGATCATGTTGATCGGTTATGATTCCAGTTCCTTCTCGCGAGCAGACCGGCCATCGAACCTCTGTCCGGCAGGGGCGGTTGCAAGTTACTACAGCCGGTGAAACCGTTGTTCAATACCCGCAAGACCCGCGAAGACGGTGGCAAACCAAAGCAGGCTATCTGCCAAAACCCATATTGGGAAGGTTATGTATTTCTCGTTTCTTGGTATTGGACAAACGCTGTTCGCTTCGCCAGCCTGAAGGTTATCCGGCTGTGTGGAGCGAAGTCCGCTTCGAGCCATGCCGGGATGCCTTGGCGGGACCGAAGAAGTCGGCGCCGGGTTGTTGGGAGGATAGCACGTTGAAGTCCGGCCGGGATGCGCTTCTGTCGCTGAACCAGGAGCAAATGGTCATCGCCATATCGGCGGTGCTGTTTGTGCTCTTCTCGATCTTTCTCGACGGGTTTTTCCGCATATCGAACCTGCTTTCTCTTTTGCAGAGCGTCTCAATCCTGGGAATTCTGGCGATCGGGATGGCCGTCGTCGTGATCGGTCGCGGCATCGACCTGACGATGGTCGCGGTGATGGTATTCTCGACGGGCTGGAGCTTCACGCTTTTCGCCGGAGGCATGCAGGTGGAGGCAGCCCTGCTTCTGGGCCTGCTGTTGGCGGTGGCCTTCGGCGCGATCAACGGGTTCCTGATCGCCTATGTCGAGATACCTGCCATCTTTGCCACGCTTGCGATGGCGACCGTGATTTCCGGTCTCGGGCGCTTTGTCCTCGTGTCGAGCGAGAATATCTTCATCAGCGGCGATGTGGGCTGGTTTGCATCTCTTGGAGCCGGTGCGATCGCGGCGGTTCCCATGCCGGTTCTGCTGTTTCTCGTCATCTCCTGCATCGCGTTCGTGGCTCTGCGCCTCACGCGTTACGGCGCCTTCGTCTACGCGATCGGCGACAACCCGCTGGCTTCACGCAACAGCGGAATGCCCATCCGGCCTATGACGGTCCTGATGTACAGCTTCGCGTCCCTTGTTGCTTTCTGCGCAGGCCTGATCATGGCGATGACCGTGTCGTCGGTGAACACCAAGCTGGCCAGTTCGACGATGGTCTACGACATCATCCTGGTCGTGGTGATCGGAGGGATCGGCCTTGCCGGAGGCAAGGGCAGTATCCGCAACGTCATATCGGGCACGGTCCTCATCGGACTGCTGCTGAACGGCCTGACGATCATGAACGTGGACTACTCGGCTCAAAACATCATCAAGAGCCTGATCCTGCTGCTGGCCATCATCGTGGACTCGCTGCTCAATCCCCGCGACGAACAGACCTCGCAGCAGGGCGATATCTAGAATTCTGGGCGGTCCAGAAGAAAGAACCGCATCTCTAGGGAGGAGAAACATGAAACTTTCTATGCTCAAGAAGACGGCCGGCGTCGCGGCCTTCATACTGGGGGTCTCCGGCCAGGTCGTACCGGCCGCAGCGGAGCGCCCCGATGACGGCATGATCCTGAAGTACCAGAAGACATTCGAAGGCAAGACCGTCGCTTTCGTTCCGGTCACCATGGGATGGGACCTGACACAGGGCTGGATGGCCGCGGTGGAGCGCGATGCCGAAAGGCTCGGCTACTCGGTGACGATCAGAGATTCCAACTACAGCGTCGATGCTGGCGCACAGGCGATCTCGCAGCTTATCAACGAGAAGCCCGACATCATCATCGTTCAGAACGCCGACATGCAGGCTTACGTCAAGCTCATCCAGCGTGCGATGGGTGCCGGGATCAACGTCATTCAGATGAACATGAAGACACCGGTCAACTCGGATGCTTTCGTTGGCGGCGACTGGTATGGCGTGGGTGTCGAGACCGCGAAGGAAGCGGCGCGTCTTTGCGGTGCCGGAACGTCCGGCAAGATCGCCCTGATCCAGGGCCCGGTGACCGCTCCGCCGAACCAGCTTGGCGTGGCCGGGGTGAATGATGCCCTGGTGGATTATCCGGATGTGGAACTGGTTGCCACCCAGGCGGCGGATTGGGACGCCTCCAAGGCGCATTCCATAGCCTCGACGATCATCAAGCAGCACGACGATCTGTGTGGCTTCATCGGGCTCTGGGACAACATGGACGTGGGTATTGCCGCCGCCATTCGTGAGGCCGGAAAGCAAGAGCAGATCAAGCTCGTGTCGACCGGCGGCGGAAACAAGGATCTCGGCTGCACCAATGTCGAAAGCGGGGCGTTCTCGTCCTACGTGAAGGTCGATACGCGCGAACAGGCCAAGGTGCTCGCCTCAACGATCCAGGTGTTGTTGCAGACGCAGCCTGAGCCCGGCTCGCAGCCCTTTGCCGTTTATACCGAGAACCAGATCCTGACCCCGGATACGGTTGCTCCGACCTCCTGCTGGAGCGTCGACCAGATCAAGGCCGGCAACTGACCTCCCAAGCACGGACGGTCGCCGCAACAGCGGCGGCCGTTCGAAGCCAGAACCCGGAGTATACGCATGAGTGCGCGCGAAGCCTATTTGCGCTGGCGGTACCGCTTGTTTCCCGACCACGTCGTGGGCGAGATTCTGTCGAAGAACTGGATCGACAATGCGATCCCGTTCATGTTCCTCGCCATCGCCGTTGCCGTCTTCTCTCTCATCATCCCGAACTTCCTGACGATCGGAAGCCTCGGTACGATGGGCGAACTGCTGGCGGAGTATCTGTTCGTCGCCATCGGCATGACGCTGGTTCTGAAAGCCGGCGGCATCGACCTCAGCGTCGGGTCGGTCTTTGCCCTGTGCAATTTCTGCGCGCTCTATCTGGTCAATGCTCTTGGAATGCCGCTGATCGTCGTTATCCCCGCCGTTCTGGCTCTCGGCGGTCTCATCGGTGCGATAAACGGTTTCCTCGTCGGCTTTCTGAGGCTTCGTGCGTTTCTGACCACCCTGGTCACGCTCATCCTCGTGCGCGCCATCGTGGAATTGCTGTCCCTGAACTTCGGGGTTAATGCCTCTTATTCCGAAACGCCGGTACCGATGTGGGATTATCTGGGCGCGGCGCAAATCTTGGGGATGCCGCTCTCGCTGGTCGTCGCGGCCGTGGTCGCGATCCTGACCCATATCCTGATGACCCGCATGCGGTTCGGCTGGCATCTGAGCGCCGTTGGCGGTTCGCGCCGCTCGGCCTACAATATCGGTCTGCCGGTCAAGTGGATCGTGGCCCAGACCTACGTTCTGTCGGGCGTGTTCACCGCGGCGGGCGCCCTGTTCTACGCCTCGCGTCTCGGCAGCATCGGCGGTTCCGTCGGTGTCGGGCTCGAAATCGTCATCCTGACCGCCGCGGTTCTCGGCGGCAACAGCCTGGGCGGGGGGCGCGGCTCGGTCGCCAAGGCGATCATCGGAACCGTCATCGTGGTCATGGTCACCAATGCTCTGGTGCGGATGGGCTTGCGCACCGGCGCCAGCGATCTGGTCCTGGGCCTCATTCTTCTCGTGGCCGTCGCCATCGACGTGAAGTGGATGAAGAACCGCCTCAAGGTGCTCAATCGCGCCTACGTCTCGCCCACCTATTTCGCCCTGCCGGCGTGCCCGCCCACTGCCGAAGGGTCCGGCTCGCCCTACGAGGTCAACAACAAGCTCGCTTCCGCCCAGCCGATCGGCAAGGGGGAACTCGACGGGCCCGAGGACATCATCCTCGACGAGGACGACAATCTCTACTGCGGCAGCCGGCACGGCGACGTCATCCGGTTCTTCGCGCCCGATTACACACGGCACGAGGTTTACGTGCATATCGGCGGCCATCCGTTGGGTATGGCCTTCAACCAGGACCAGGAGCTTGTCGTCTGTGTCGGCGGGATGGGGCTTTACAAGGTCACCAAGGACCGCAAGCCCGTGAAGCTTTCGGACGAGACGAACCGCTCCCTGTTCTCGATCATCGACGACTCGCGCATGCGGCTCGCCGACGACCTCGATATCGCGCCGGACGGGCGGATCTTCTTCTCGGAGGCGACGATCCGCTACGAGATTCACGACTGGGTGCTCGACGCGCTCGAATCGCGGGGCAATGGCCGCATCATCTGCTACGATCCGCGTGACGGCTCGTCGCGCACCATTCTGCCCAGGCTCCAGTTCCCGAACGGGATCACCATGGCGGGCGACGGCGAGTCCTTCCTCTTCGCCGAGACCTGGGGCTGCCGGATCAGCCGCTACTGGTTCGACGGCCCCCGCAAGGGGCAGACGGAAGTCGTGATCCCGGATCTTCCGGGTTATCCCGACAATATCAACAAGGCCTCCGACGGCACCTTCTGGTGCGCCATCCTCGGCATGAGGTCGCCCACCTTCGATCTCGCCCAGCAAATGCCGCAATTCCGCCGGCGGATGGTCTACCGCGTGGCAAGCGATGAGTGGATGTATCCGAACATGAACTCCGGCTGCGTCTTCAAGTTCGATCTGGATGGCAAGGTGCTCGACGTTCTCTGGGACCGCGACGGCATCAAGCATCCTTCGATCACCTCGATTCGCGAGCACAAGGGGCGCTGTCACTTAGCACTTAAATGTGAGAATGCGGTTGTTTTGAAGATTTTTGGCACTTTGATATGAGAATCATCGGGTCCAGTTCTCATATCAGTTGGAACTGCT
>JBHIWX010000129.1:0-9250 GCA_041987205.1 Rhizobiaceae bacterium
CGGCTTCGTCGGATTTTTTTCGCCCGAGTCGGCTGCGGTGCTGTCGCGGTTCTATCCGTCGAGCGGGTGCGAAGTCGAGCTGAAGGCGATCCCGCCGTTCTCGCTCGGCGGTCCGTGCGTGCCCCCTGCTGAGAGCTCGGCGAGGGCCTCGGAAGTCGTAGGGTCGTATGTAACACCCTACTTTAGTCTCATGGTGAGACTTTTGGAGCTCTTGCGCGTCCGTCGCGCAGCTCTCACACCACCCTACTTTAGTCCAACGGATTGGACTCAAGGGGAGTCCGGCGAGTGATTGACTGGCTCACCCTGCGGATTCCGCTCGACGTTTCCGGCCTCGGTCCGGAACTGTCGAAGCGCCTGCGCGAATCGATGAACACCGTTCATTGCTTCGACCCGGAGGGCGTCGAGATGTGGCGCAAGGCCGTTGTCGATTTCGACAGCCTGCGCAGCGACACCCCCGGAATCTGCTGGATGACCCACAGCGACGGCGTACAGACCTGGCTCGCGATCGGAGCCAGTCCCGCCAGCCTGGAACACGGCTGCAACGTCTTCGGCTCGGATGACATCGTGCATTGCGCCCGCGTGATCATCGATCACGCCGCCAAGGCACTCTGCGCCGCTCTCCCGATGGTCCGCGCCTGGACCGTCCGACGGATCGACATCACCGAAAACTACCTGCTGCCGACCGCCGACGCGGTGAAGCACGCGCTTCGCGTCCTGCTTCAGACCGATGGCGGCCACCGCCGCGCGTCTAGCCCGAAATCGGGCGGCGACTCGGTCTATTGGAACCCCAAGTCAGTCCGCTCGAAGGGCAAGGCCTACCACAAGGGCCCGCAGCTGCGCGCCCTCATGCGCAAAACCTCAGTCGCGATCAGCGACGCACAGCTTGAGATTGCCGACCGGATGCTCCGCCTGGAGCACACGCGCGGCGCTCAGTTCTTCCGCGATTTTGAAAAAGCCGGCCGGCACTGGTTTGACCTGTCCATCGAAGACCTACGGAAATTCCATACAGATTTTTTCGGCCGGATGTTCGGCGAAGTAGAGGTGAAAGACATGAGCGACGTTCTTCCGCGCCTGCAGGCGCTCCAAGTTTCGCATGCGAAAACCGGCCACCCTGTGCCGATCTCTGAATCTAAAGCCCTTGGCGCGTTTCGCACGTGGTCACTCATCAAGACTCTCGGGTATGAGCAGGCCAAAGAGTCCATGCCCCGTGCAACGTGGTTCCGACACGTCAAGCTCCTGCGCGCTGCAGGCCTTGGCGACATGGATATCTCCACCGCCGAAATCGTCCCGTTTCGCCGTCACGTCGTCGTGATCGATGAGCCGGTCCGGTCGTGGGCTGACTGCAAGGTCGCGGCCTGATGCCGTACGCCGCCAACGGTCAATGCTTCGCCACGCTGGCTGAAGCCGTCGCAGTCGAGTGCGTACGCACCGGCGGCGGCTGCTATCAGGCCGGCTCGCGCTTGGTCGGCCACGTAGCCAGCACCGGCAAGGCCTACGTCCTGACCGGCGACACGCTGACCGTTCTTCCCGTTGCCCAGTGCTCGACCGTCACGGCGTCCTTCCCCGCGACCGTCGCCGGCAATCAGGTTTCTTCGCCCGTTCCGCAATGGGGTGCGGATGCCGGCGTCCTCGCTACGTGCTCCATCCAGCAGATACAGGTTCAAGGCGTCCCGAACATTCCGCCCAACTGGGCCGAAGTCTCCGCGTTCTGCTCGCTCGGCTTCGGCTTCACGTTCGCGGCCTACCTCTTTGCCCAGCCCTTCGGCGAGTTGATTCGGCTCGTCCGAAAGGCCCGTGGTTCATGAATTCGGCCATCGCCGATAACGGCCCGGCGTTTTCCGGGATTTTCAGGAGAAGCAACCATGTTCAAGAACCGCTACAACCTGGCCCGCAAGTTCGGCGCCGTCGTCGCTCTGACCGCTCCGGTCGCTGCGTTCGCCACCTCCACGCCGACCACCGCCCAGGCGCTGGCGTCCGGCATCTCGTGGGCGGACGCCACGGCCGCCGTGCTGGTCGGCTCTGCCGCCATCATCGCCTTCCGCGTGCTCACGGTGGCCGCTGACATCGTGATCAAGCGTATTTCGCGGGCTGGCGGCAACTGATGAATTCCCGGGGGCTTCGGCCCCCATTTTCTTTTCGGGGGCGTGAATCGTGATCGCATGGAGCTTGTATGACTTTTGGAACGCGGCTGGCTTTCTGACCGGCGTTTCTATGGCCTGGGCTGTTCTGATCGGGATGCGGACATGAAGCGCGCTGCCGTCTTCGTTGTCGTGCTCTTCGTCGCGGCGTCCGCTTTCGCGGTTCTTCCCGCCGCGCTGATAGTCGTTGAGGAAGCCGCCGTTGCCCTGGGTGGCGTTGTGCTCCGACAGGTTGGCAAAGAAGCCGTGGTGACGCTGGGCACCGCCGCCAACGATGCGACCTGGGCGACTGCCGCCACGGTCGGCGGAAGCAGTTCCAGCATCGGTGCGAACTTGATTGCTTTCCTCGGCCTCGGCGCTCTCAGCAGCAGCACCGCCGATGAAAAGTATCAGGTGCCGTTGAAGGCCAATGTCTCGATGCCGAAGCCGCCCCTAACCGGCATGGGCACCGGCGTTCAATCGCCGCTGTCGCCTCTCGTGCGCTTCGGACCTTTGACCACCAGCTTGGACCGCTATGTCAGCAATGCCGGGCCGTTCGTGTATTTCACGACCACGGGACGCATGACGGGCAGCGAGCTGGTGGCCGCTTATGCCGCCTGGAAGAATTCGTGCGTCACCAATGGCCCCTGCGCGGGTTACCAGTACCGTAATTTTCAGCTCGTTGTCCGTTCAGACCTCTACGCAGATGTGACCTACGGCGGCACGACATACGCCTTCAACAAGGCGGAAATCATGTTCGAGGCCAAGCACCCCAGCAGCACCGGCTTTTCCACTGGCAACGTCAGTGAAACGAAGTTCGTGCCGGTGCTGGTCGAGCCACCGGACGGCATCAAGCGATTTTCCTTCGCGAACGACAAATGGGCGCCGGATTCCAACGATCCCGACTGGACGGCAGCCGAACTCACCAGCACGCCCGCTTCTCGCGTTGCCATCCGTGGCACCAACGCAGCTGGCCAGGCCGTGCGCGTGGACGTGTCACTGGATGCTGCGAAGCAGGTCCAGATAAACGCGCTGACACAGGCAGAGCCGGACAAGGTCATTCACCGCAGCATCACCTTGAACACCACGCTTCAGCCTTCACAGGCCTCCCAGACCGTCACCAGCGGTGCCAACGTCAATACCTTCTACGAGACCTTTCCGGAGGCCAACCCTTCGACCGGCTCGCAGTCGGTCGCCGTCCAGTTCCCCGACGACTACGCGCGTCAGCCGACGCTGCAAAGCATCGACGCCAGTTCGACCGCCATCAAGAACGCGCTGACGCAGACGGTCGCAGCGCCCACACCGGCAGACAACACCAGCGATCTGAATCAGGCCCTTGGCTGGGGCGACACCTTTACATCAATCGTGGCTTGGCGCTTCCCCGCGCACGCCTCGACTTGCCCCGTGCTCGACTACGCCCAGGAGATCGGCGGGACCGATCTGCACGTCCGTATGGACAAGCACTGTGCGCTGATCGAAGACCACCTCCGTGAACCGCTCGCGGCCGTAATGGCCATCGTCTGGCTGCTCGCCGGCTTCTTCATCGTCATGGAGGCCTGATCCATGCTCGGAATCTTTCAGCCTGTCATCGCCTTCCTGCTGCAGCACGTCGTGATCAAGTTCGGCGTGTTTGCCGCCCTGATCGCAGTGCTGTCCGTCCTTATGCCGATGGCTATGGCCCGCGTCGCGCCCTGGGTGTCGTCCTCGGCCTTCACATCTGCTTTCGCCGCGCTGCCGGCCGGTGTCTGGTACTGGATCGACCTGTTCCAGCTGGGGACCGGCCTCCCCATCATCCTCGCGGCCTACGTCGCCCGCTTCGTCATTCGGCGCCTTCCGGTGATCGGCTGATGGCGATCAAGGTTGCGACCGGCCTGCAGGGCCACGGCAAGACGTACGAAACCGTCTTGCACGCGATCTGCCCGGCCATCAAACAGGGCCGGCGCGTCGTCACCAACGTCGCCGGCCTCGATTACGAAAAGATCGTGGCGTATGTCTCGCCGGACGAGGCGCCTGCGGGGGACCCCGCTTCGGGAGAAGCGGGGGTGCAGGCCCCGAAGGCCGGCGTCATCGTTTCGGTTACGAGAAAGCAGATTCGGGCCGACGACTTCTTCCCGCGCCTGGACGATGATGGCCATTACGACCCAAGCTTTGAATCCCTTGTCATGCCGGGTGATCTCGTCGTACTCGATGAGGCCTGGGCGATCTGGGGCGACGCCAAGAGCGTGAAGCCGACCGACATGGCCTTCCTTCGGGAGCATCGTCATTTCACCCACCCGGATACCGGCGTCACCTGCGATCTGATCCTGATCACCCAGGACATCAGCGACCTTGCGCGCAGCGTCCGGAGCGTCGTCGAGATGACGACGCTCTGCTACAAGCCGAAGGAAATCGGCATCACGTCGGCCTACATCGTCGATCTGTACCAGGGCGCCAAGCTGCACCGCACGCGGCGCATCAGCACGCACCGGTATTTCTACAAGCCGGAGGTCTTCGAGCTCTATTCGAGCTACAGCGGCAAGAAGGCAAAGGAAGTCGGCGTCGATGGCCGGCAGAACATGTTTTCCGGTCCCGGCCTTCGCATGAAGCTCGCTCTCGCCCTTCTCATCCTTATCGGCGCCTGCTGGTGGGTGCTGCGCTTCTTCAATCCTGATCGCGTCAAAGGTCCGGTCGTCGAAGAGCCCGCTGCGGCCACGCCTGCCGCCCCTTCCGCTGCTGCCGCGTCTCCGGTCCAGACCGTTGTTCAGTCTGCAAAGCCGGCCGCCACAGCCCGCAACGTCGGCTTCATTCGCATCGGCGATCGAATGGTGTTCGTCATCGAGACCGAAGCCGGCCGCTACCGCTACCAAGAGAACCCGGAGGCCTTCATGGTCAATGCGCACACGTCGAACATCCAGTTCGAGGGCCAGACCCTCACGCCATGGCAGGGAGGCCGCGCGGGCGGTGGTGGTCTGTTCGGAGGGCTGTCCAAATGATCCGCGCGTTTCTGCTCGCGCTGCTCGTATGGTCCGCCCCGATCTTCGCCGCGGACGCCGTGACGCTGCAGTTCGATGAAATTAGGATCGCGCCGCTTGCCCGGATCGTTCTCGGCGATGTCCTGCAGGTTGGCTATGTCCTGGACGCGGATGTGCTGAAGGATGACGCGCCCATCACCATCAAGACATCGGCCGTCACCAAGGCGAACGCCTTCGACTGGCTGCAGACCGTCGTTCAGCCCTACGGCTACACCCTCACACGTGACCGCTACGGCGTCCGACTGGCGAAGGGCGTCAAGGCGTCGGAGGATCTCGAATCCTTCTTCTACCGTCCGCGCTTCAGGTCGTTCGGCTACATCATCGAGCTCGTGCGTCCGTTCTTCCCGCGCGGTCAGTGGTCCTTTGAGCGTGCCGCCACGGTACCCGGTGGCGTGCCGAATGCCGGCGGTGCCGCTGAGAAGCCGCCGGCGGGCATGGGTGCAGCCATCGGCCGAATTGACACGGACGCCTTCGTGTATCAATCCATGCCGGCCGACGTGCGCCGGCTTCGCGAGTTTCTGGCCCAGGTCGATACCCGGACACCGGAAGTGGTGATCCGCGCAGCGGTGTATGAGGTGAGCCACATTCAGCGGGATTCGTCCGGCGTGAGCCTGGCGGTGTCGCTCTTGAATGACCGCCTCGGCCTGAATCTCGGTAAGCCGGTGTCCGGCGCCTGGTCGGCCTCGCTGAACATCGCCGGCATCCAGGCGGCGTTCGCTGCCCTGTCGAGCGACACCCGGTTCAAGTCCCTGAGCCGGCCGGAGCTCCGCGTCGCCTCCGGCGCGACCGGCCGCGTAACGGTCGGCGCTGACGTGCCGGTCCTCGGTGCCGTCACCACGGCCGGCAATGGCACGGTTACCCAGTCCGTCGAATATCGCGCCTCCGGCGTCATCCTCGATGTGTCGCCCGTGGTGCTCGATTCCATCATTGAGCTGAAGGTGAGGCAGGAAAGCTCTTCCTTTGTCCAGACCTCTACCGGCGTCAATCAGTCGCCCACGCTGCTCAAGCGCGCGGTCGAAACCCGCGTCCAGGTCGAGCCGGGTTCGCTGGTGGTGTTCGGTGGCCTGCAGGAAACGCGGACCGGCGACGATGCCAGCGGCTGGTCATTCGTCCCGGACTGGCTGAAGGCCAAGACCCGCGACAGCAGCGAAACCGAGCTCGTTCTGGTCCTTCACGTGGAGTCCATCTGATGCTGCTTTCCGTCCCGTTCTGCCTCCGGTCCGTGTCGCTGGCCAGCCCCGCCCAGATAGACCGGCTCAAGCTGCTCGCCTGCCTGGCCATGCTCGCCGACCACGTGAATAGCGCGCTTCTTGGCGGTGCCTACCTATGGCCGGCCCTGATCGGCCGTGCGGCGTTGCCGGTCTTTGTCGTCGCGTTCGCCGACAATCTGACGCTTTCGCCGGATCGCCTGCAGCGGTCGGCGTCGCGTCTGTGGGTCGCTTCGCTGCTGGCTCAGCCGGCGTTCGTTCTCGCCTTCGATGGTCCGTGGTGGGGGGCGAACATCCTTTTCCTGTTCGCGGTGGTTGCCCAGGCGCTCCGCTTGGGCCTGGACGATGACCCTACGCGCCGGGTTGCGGCCGGCCTGCTGCTGGCGGTCGGTTCGCTCGCGCTCTCGACCACGTACGGGGCTGCAGGCATCGTTTTCGCGCTGTCGTCGGTTGTGCTGCTTCACCCGTACCGGTTCGGACACTCACGGGCCGCCGTAGCCGTCTGGTGGGTGTCCCTGCTCGCGCTCAATCCGAGCCATCCGTTGTTCGCCGTGGCGGGCGCTGTCGGCCTTGTGGCGCTGCTCTGGATGTCCGGCAAGGGGCTAAGCGGGTGGGCTGGTCGATTCGTGCCGCCAAGGGCCTTTCTGGCCTTCTATGCCGGCCATCTTGCGGCGCTTGCTGCAGTGGTAGCGCTCAACGGATAAAAAAATGCCCGCGCAAGGCGGGCGAAGGCGCGGGGAGGTGGCGCGCCGTCATGCATTCTGCATCAGGCCTTTCGCATGCGAAACCACCCGCGATCCAAATGAGCACATGAAAGCGTGAAGGATTGCCTCGGGTGTCATCGAGGCGATTTCCGGCCCGTAGTTGATCGCCCATATCTTCATGATGATTGCGTCCCGGTCACCATCGTTTGCGACGGTTGCCGCGCTGTACCCGATCAGGAACGACATTCCACTGGCGCCGTGTTCAATTCCTGAAAAGAAGTCTTTCCAGAACTGAGCCGCTTCCGGCTCCAGCTCCTTCCAGAATTCCGCCGCCGCCTCCATGTCGTCGGCGCCGGCCGCGTCGACAACTCGCCATGCCTGCATCTGCTGAAGGGCGATCTCCATCCGGGCGCGTTCTGCCGCTGCAGCCACCTCTTCCGGTGTCGCTGTCTTCGGCGCCTTGCTGGGGGCCTTTTCTTTCTTCTCGGGTTGATCCGGCTTTCCGGACTGAGCGGCCTTCAGCAGCTCGCGCGCCTTCGCGCGGTCGATCTCGCCGCGTCGCACCGACTCCGCCAGCGCCCAGGAATGGTTCGTTCCGTGCGGGTGGTGCTCGCAAATCTTCGCTAGCGTGTTCAGCAGCTCGAAGTCAGCGGTAACGCCGTCTTCCAGCAGCTTTCGGATGTGGAACGGATACTCCGGCTTCATCACGGCCGCGCGCTTCGAGCACCAGGACAGCGACTTGTTCACCTTCTCCGCAACGGCGGTGAGGCTTCCCAGGTGTTCCAGCAGGCGCCACACCACGCGCGCTTCATCCTGGGCGCTCATGTCCTCGCGCTGGATGTTCTCCGCGAACTGCGTCAACTCGGCCGCGCCGTCGTCGAGCGTGCCGACCATCGCCGGAACGAACTTCAGGCCGGCCAGCTTCGCCGCCGCAAGCCGTCGATGGCCGGCAATCACCACCGGCACACCGTCAATCACCCGGACCAGCAGCGGCTGCAGGATTCCATTCACAGCAATGTCGGCCGCAAGCTCAGCCACGCCCGCCGGCTCAATCTCGCTCCGGATGTTGTCCCGCGTCTGGATCGAAGCGACGTCCAGCCAATCGAGCGCTGGACCGCCTTGCGGTCGAACGGCGCCGGATTGCTCCGCGCCCGCCTTCTTCGAACTGGCCTTTTTGGCCGTCGCCTTTTTGATGCTGGTTACCGTCGTCATCGCAAAACCTCCAGTTGTTTAACGCCTACCTGGGCGCTAGATTCCGAGCCCGGTTTGTCGTCTGGCTCGCCGTTGCAACAGATGTCAAAGGGGGATCGTTTCGCCTTCCCGTTCGCTGAGTTCCTCGCCCACGGATCGTCCGGACAGCCGCGCGAAGCGCGCATCGTTCCTTGTGGTTGCAAAAGAACGTGACAGACGCGCAGCGGCTGGCGCGTAGCGCGTGAGCGCGGTCTTTTGTCCCCACACTGACCCAGGTAGGGCAGTGGCGAGGAACTCAGCGAATGGGAAGGCGATGTCGGCGACTGGTGCGCGGGACGGCGAGACACGGCGCGCTGTGCGCGCCGCTCCGGGCGCAGCCCGCAAACCTCGTCCTTTCGGTTGGTTCGTCAATTCTAGTCCGGATTCGGGACTTGACGGGCGTCCCAAATCCGGACTAGGCTCCGTCGCGTCCCGATTTGGGACTTTTCGGAGCACATCGTCATGTCTGAACCCGCAGCCCTCCCGGTCAAATCGACCAAGCCCGCTATTCCGTACGGCGTCGTAACCATTCACGGAAAAGTGTCCCAGCGCCGCAAAGCCGGCAATCGTGTCCTGACCCTTCTGACCATGCCGGCGCCGGACGAGTACTCCAGCCCGTCGACGGTCGAGATCACCAGCGCCAAGCCGCTCGGCCAGGTCGATGAAATGATCGAAGTGAAATGCCGCCTGCAGGGCTACCGCCGCACGTACAAGGCGACCGACCCGGACACGGGAGAAATCCGCAACATCGCAACCGCTGATAACCGCCTGTTCCACATCGAGGACTGAGCGTGATCGCGCTGCACGTCCAGAAGCATCCGACGGAGCCTTTCGGCTTCGTCGGATTTTTTTCGCCCGAGTCGGCTGCGGTGCTGTCGCGGTTCTATCCGTCGAGCGGGTGCGAAGTCGAGCTGAAGGCGATCCCGCCGTTCTCGCTCGGCGGTCCGTGCGTGCCCCCGGCTGAGAGCTCGGCGGGGGCC
>JBHIWX010000130.1:0-9008 GCA_041987205.1 Rhizobiaceae bacterium
CCGGAAGCACCTGATCCAGTGCGTTACAGGTTTTGTCGGAAACTGATGCATCGAAATGCGCGTTCGAGCATATGCGAGAGGCAGCGCTTTTCGATTCCGTCCAAAGCTGAAACGCACTAGCGCTGGCTGCCGCCGATCAGCTTCTCCTCGAAGTCACCCAGGCCGGAGATGCGCCTGTCGACACGCAGGCGCTCGGCCATAAGGATCGACCCAGCGCGGCGGAAGGCGCGTTCAAGGTCGTCATTGATGATGACGTAGTCATATTCGCGCCAGTGCGGAATTTCGATCGCCGCATTGGCCAACCGGCGCTCGATCACCTCTTCGGTGTCCTCGGCGCGGCGGTGCAGGCGCGACATCAGTTCGTCGATCGAGGGCGGCAGGATGAAGATCGATACGAGGTGGGCAGGCGCCCTTTCCATCAACTGCTTGCCGCCCTGCCAGTCGATGTCGAAGAGCATGTCACGGCCATCGTTCAGTGCCTTTTCGACGGGGTCGCGCGGCGTACCGTAGAGATTTCCATGCACCTCAGCCCATTCCAGCAGCGCATCGGAATCGCGCAAGCGTTCAAATTCGCGCTTCGAGACGAATTTGTAGTGCACGCCATCGATCTCGGATGGGCGTCGCGGCCGGGTGGTAACCGAAACGGACAATTCGAGCCTGCCGTCCTGCTCGAGCAGATTGCGGGCAATCGTCGACTTGCCGGCGCCCGAGGGCGAGGACAGTACAAGCATGATGCCGGTGCGCTTGATACCCGCATCCATGCCCGGAGAAGATTCCACCATTGTCGATCCTGTCAGAAGTTCGGCCTATTCCACGTTCTGGACCTGTTCGCGAAACTGATCGATGACGACCTTCATTTCAAGGCCGAGGCTCGTCACCGACGAGGCGTTCGACTTGGAACAGACCGTGTTGCATTCGCGGTTGAATTCCTGTGCCAGGAAGTCAAGCTTGCGGCCGACCGGTCCACCGGCGGACAGAAGGTCCCGCGCGGCCTGGACATGGGTGTGCAGCCGGTCGATCTCCTCACGCAGATCGGCACGGGTCGCGAGAATCGCGGCTTCCTGGTGCAGGCGCTGCGGGTCGAGTTCGGTGGATTCCAGCAGCGGTGCGAGCTGGGCGGCGATGCGTTCGCGGATCGCCTGCGCGGTCCTCGACGGGTCTTCCTCGACGGCGCGGGTCAGCCGTTCGATCTCGTCGATCTGCCCAGCCAGCACGCTCGCGATCTTGGCGCCTTCCTCGGCGCGCGCGGCGACAAGGCCGGCCATCGCTTGCTCCAGTCCGGCGAGCACCGCCTTGTTGCGCTCAGTCACAACCGCTTCGTCTTCGGCCATGCCGCCCGGCTCGACCACGCCCCTGATGGCGAGGATCGCCTCGGCGGCGGGCGGCGGCGAGCCCAGACGCTCGCGCAGTTCCTCGAACGCAGCGAGCACGGATTCGAGCGCGGCGCGGTTGACGACGGGGATTTCGGCGCTGGCCTCGCGGTCGTAGCGCAAATTCGCCTGCAGTGCGCCACGGGTCAGCGATGCGCCCATGATCCGGCGGCAGTCGGCCTCGATCGCCTCGAAGCCAGGCGCCAGCCGCAGCCGCAGGTCCAGCCCCTTGGAATTGACCGAGCGGATTTCCCAGACCCAGTGACCGATGGCCCAGCCACCGCCCTTCCCGGCGCTCCCGGCATCCGCCGCGACCTCAATCCGCCCTTCGATGCGAGCAAAACCGGTCATGCTCTGAAAGGTCACGCCGAGCCCTCCCCTGTATTGCCGCCGCCAAAAGACGACATCTACTCGGTTGCCGCCGGTTTCTCGGCACTTTCGTCCGATGTCGCCGCGGCTTCGCCCTCTTCGGCGTCGGCCGCTTCCTTGGCCTGCTGTTCTTCCCGCGCCTGCTGGGCCTCCCGGAGTCTTTTCTCCACGATGCGCCAGCGCCGGACGTTTTCCTCGTGCTCGGCGAGCGTCGTGGCAAAGACATGACCGCCGGTACCGTCGGCAACGAAGAAGAGTTCGTCGGTGCGCGAGGGGTTGGCGACCGCCTCCAGCGAGGCGCGGCCGGGGCTCGCGATCGGTCCTGGCGGCAGGCCGTCGATCACATAGGTGTTGTAGGGTGTCGGCTTGGTGATGTCGGAACGCAGGATCGGCCGGTCCGGCGGGCGGCCCTCGCCGCCGAAGATACCGTAAAGGATCGTCGGGTCCGATTGCAGGCGCATGCCCTTCTTCAGCCGGTTGATGAAGACGGCGGCAACGCGAGTGCGCTCGTCGGCGCGACCGGTCTCCTTCTCGACAATGGAAGCCAGCGTGACGAATTCCTCAATGCTGTTCAGCGGCAGGTCGGGAATGCGCTTTTCCCAAATCTCCTTGACCATCCGATCATGGGCGACGCGCATGCGCTCGACGATTTCGCGGCGGGTCGTGCCGCGCTGGTACGGATAGGTGTCGGGCATCAGGCTGCCTTCCGGCGGCACGACTTCCGGCAGATCGCCCACGAGGGTTTCGTCCTCGGCGAGGCGCGCCATCATCTGATGCGAGGTGAGGCCTTCCGGAAAGGTGATTTTGTGCAGCACGCCACGGCCCGTGCGGATCGTCTCCATGACATCGTACATGCTCATGCGCGGTTCGAAAGCGTACTCGCCCGCCTTGAGCGCGCCGGAGGCGCGATAGCCGCGCACACCGAGACGGAACACGAACCTATTGTCGATGATGCCGTTCAGTTCGAGCTGGTCGGCAATACGCACCAGGCTGGAACCCTCGCTGATGACCACGGTGCGTGTCGTCTGCAGCGGGCCGGGTTCCTCGAAGCGCAGCTTGCCGAAATAGACCAGACCGCTGGCGACGAGGGTGATGAAGACCAGCAGAGACAGGATGGCGTTGAACACCACGACCACGCCGTTGCGCGCCTGGCGCGAACGCTTGGGTGGCGGCGGCACCTCGCGCGGGTCAAGGGCCTTGGCCGCCGAACGCGGCGCAAGGCGCCCGGAGCTGTCGTCGCCTGCATTGTCCTGATGATATTCGTCGTTCACTGCTCAATCCCTGGATCGAATCCCGGTCCCGGAAGAAATCCGGGCCATGGATGGAAACCCTCAATAGGGCGGGCGAAACGGCGTACCGGCTGCGGTGCCCAGACTATCGGCGAATATGGCAATTTGCCGGCCGCCACAAGCAATCCCCGATAGCAAATTGCTGCCGGTTCAGACAGCCCTGAAAACGAGCGATGCGTTGGTGCCGCCGAATCCGAAGGAATTCGAAAGCGCCGTCGTCACCTCCATTTTCCGGGCCTTGTGCGGCACGAGGTCGATCGGGGTCTCCTTCTCCGGATTGTCCAGATTGAGCGTCGGCGGCACGACGCCGTCGCGGATCGCGAGGATGGAGAAGATCGCCTCCACGGCACCGGCAGCGCCGAGCAGATGGCCGATGGCGGATTTGGTCGAGGACATCGCCGTCTTCGAGGCCGCATTGCCGAGCAGCCGCTCGACCGCGCCAAGCTCGATCGTGTCAGCCATGGTGGAGGTGCCGTGCGCGTTGACGTAGTCGATCTCGGAAGCATCGATGCCGGCATTCTTCAGCGCGGCGCGCATGCAGCGCAGCGCGCCGTCGCCGTCCTCGGCCGGCGCGGTGATGTGGAAGGCGTCGCCCGACAGGCCGTAACCGATGATTTCGGCATAAATCTTCGCGCCACGCGCCTTGGCGTGTTCGAGTTCCTCGAGCACGACGACGCCGGCGCCCTCGCCCATGACGAAGCCGTCGCGGTCGACGTCATAGGGCCGGGAAGCCTTCTGCGGCTCATCGTTGTAGTGGGTCGACAGCGCCTTGCAGGCAGCAAAGCCGGCCAGCGAAATGCGCGAGATCGGCGATTCCGTGCCGCCTGCGACCATTACCTCGGCATCGCCCAGCATGATCAACCGCGCGGCATCGCCGATCGCGTGCGCACCGGTCGAGCAGGCCGTGACGACTGAATGGTTCGGCCCCTTGAGGCCATGGCGGATCGAGACCTGCCCGGAGGCGAGGTTGATCAGGCGGCCTGGTATGAAGAACGGGCTGACACGGCGGGGGCCGCGTTCCTGCAGCGTGATCGCGGTCTCGGCAATGCCGGCGATGCCGCCGATGCCGGAACCGATCAGCGTGCCCGTGGCGCACTGGTCCTCGTAGCTCTCGGGGTGCCAGCCGGCGTCATCGAGTGCCTGGGTAGCGGCGGCCATGGCATAGACGATGAAGGGATCGACCTTGCGCTGTTCCTTCGGCTCCATCCAGTCGTCGGCATTGTAGGTGCCATCGGTGCCGTCGCCGACCGGAATCTGGCAGGCGATGCGCGCGGGAATATCCTCGACTTCGAATTCGGTGATGCGGGCGGCGGCATTGCGGCCCTCCAGCAGGCGCGACCACGTCGCATCCACTCCGGCGCCAAGCGGCGAAACCATGCCCAGCCCGGTGACGACAACTCTTCTCATGCCATTTCCCGTCATGTTCTCTTTGCTTCACCGGCCCGTGCGGTCAGCCCGCACCGGGACACGGCACGCTGTTCTAGAACAAAGTCCGTCCGGTTTGAACCAATTTGGCGGTGGAAAACACAAGTTCAAGTGGCAAGAAGAGGCGTCAGGCTCCGGCGAAAATGCGCAGACAGCACGGCAAGCCCACAAACGCCAACAGGCGGCCAAGGCCGCCTGTCAAATGCTTGTCGAAGACCCTGATCGCCTGAAACGGCCTTGTCCGGCCGGGCGACTGGCCCTGTCGTGAAAAAAACGTGCCGCTCAGGCGGCGGTGGCTTTTTCCACGAAACGAACGGCGTCGCCGACCGTCTGGATGGTTTCGGCGGCATCGTCGGGGATTTCAACGCCGAATTCTTCCTCGAACGCCATGACCAGCTCAACATTGTCGAGCGAATCGGCACCGAGGTCGTCGATGAAGCTGGCGTTTTCGGTCACCTTTTCGGCGTCCACGTCGAGATGCTCGACAACGATTTTCTTGATGCGTTCGGCGATATCGCTCATGTGGCGGTCCTCGACTTCAATGGTTCGTCACTGGTTTCGTTGGCCGCTTGATACTAGCCACGAAAGTTCAAATCAAGACAGGCCCGTCGGGCAGGCAGGGGCAGGTATCGTCCCCAGTTCCGCTCCACGGGCCGTTTTCGGAGATTCCGGTCCGGCCCAGTCACCACCATGCCGGCGAAAGCCGGTCAATTCGAGCTCCCACAGGGCCGGTAATCCCGGAAAGCGCGGGTCGATTAACACACTTCATGACAAGTTACCAGAGCTTGCGGCAAGTGCGTTCCGGGGCTTTTCCCGGCCCTTCCGCAAGGTCAGGCGCGGGCCTCGCTCAAGCGCACGCAATCAACGCTCGGCCGGCACGCTCCAGTGCACTAAGGCGCGGTCGGCACGGCACTGCGACGCTCGGCGAAGGTCGCCAGTACGACGGCGACAAGCAGCGCGGCAACGGCAAGCCAGGAAGCGAGGAACAAATCGCCGGAGCGGTCGAACAGCCAGCCGGCAACGACCGGCCCGACCGCCTGGCCCGTGCCGAAGGAGGCCGTCATCAGCGCGATGACACCGGCCGCGTTTTCGGGCGCCATCACGCGGGCACGCCCCAGCCCGAGCGCGGTCACGGCGACGAAGGTTGCGCCGAGCAGCAGGGCAGAAATCAGGAGCGCCACGGGCGATACGATCGTAACACTCAGCCCGATGCCCACCGCTTCGACCATGCAGGCCGTCGCATAGGCAATGGCGGGGCTGTATCGGGCCGAGATCCGGTTCCAGAACCATGTCGAAGGGATGATCGCAAGGCCGACGACGATCCAGACATAAGGTTCTACGGGTGCGAGTTCAGGCTGCGACTTCGCCATGGTGTTGATGAACGTCGCTGTGATGACATAGCCGAAGCCGAAGAAGCCGTAGCCGATGATGTAGACGATCAGCGGCAGACGCGACGCGGAGGCCTCACCCCGGGCGCGGCGCACGGGCACGGTCTCGCGCGTTGTCTCAGGCAGAAGCAAGGCGATGAGTGCATAGGCAATTGCCGCAGCGAAGGCTGAAGCCAGCCACAATTCAGGCCAGCCGCTACCGCGTGCCACTATGGTCGACACCAACGCAGCGGAGCCGGCGATGCCGACACCGACACCGGCGAAATGCACGGCGATGAGACCCGGACGGCGCATTTCCGCGAGCTTGGCCAGCACGATGGCTGTGATGAACACCATGGAAAACGCGCTCGCCACGCCCGCCACGAACCGGATGATGGCCATCATGGCGACGCTTTCGAGCGACGCCATCGCCGCGGTGGTCACGACATTGACGGCCAGCGCGACATAGAACCAGCGGCGGCGGTGCGGTGCGAAATAGCCTGCCGAAGCGGCAAGCGCACCGACCAGATAGCCCAGATAGTTGGCGCCCGCGACAAGGCCGGCCTGGGCGGCGTCGAGCGTGCCCGTGGCGATCATGGAAGGCAGGATCGGCGTGTAGACGAAGCGGCCGATGCCCATGCAGACGGCCATGGCGAGCATGCCGGCCAGCGCGGCCCGAAATGCGGAACTGGTGCGCATGCCCCTTACCACAAACCCGCGCATCCTACCGGCCGGCGACGCGCATGCGCCGCGCGGCAGATGATGCGTCCTCCCCGGCGATCAGATCATCGCCATGCCGCCATTGACGTGAAGCGTCTGGCCGGTGACGTAACCGCCTGCATCGCTCGAAAGATAGACCACTGCCGCCGCGATGTCGCTGCCCGCGCCCATCTTCTTCATGGGGATCGCGGCCATGATCGCGTCTTTCTGCTTGTCGTTCAGCTTCTCGGTCATGGCCGAGGCGATGAAGCCCGGCGCGACGCAATTGACGGTGACGCCACGGCTGGCAATCTCCTGCGCCAGCGACTTGGTCATGCCGATCATGCCGGCCTTGGAGGCGCAGTAATTGGCCTGGCCCGGATTGCCGGTGACACCGACGATCGAGGTAATGTTGATGATGCGGCCGGACTTGCGGCGCATCATCGGATAGGCCAGTTCGCGGGTCAGGCGGAAGACAGATGTCAGATTGACCTCGATGACATTGTCCCAGTCCTCGTCCGACATGCGCACGAACAGGCCGTCGCGGGTAATGCCGGCATTGTTGACCAGAATATCGAGACCTTCCATCTCGGCCTCGACCTTTTCGGCGAGCGCCTTGACGGCGTCACGGTCGCCCAGATTGGCCGGGAAGATCATCACGCGGTCGCCCAGTTCGGCGGCCAGTTCCTTAAGCTTTTCCTCGCGCGTGCCGTGAATGCCGACGATGGCGCCGGCCGCGTGCAGCGCGCGGGCGATCTCCTCGCCGATGCCGCCGGTCGCGCCGGTCACGAATGCCTTCTTTCCGGTCAGGTCGAACATCGTCATCTCCAGATTGTGTGTGTTCAGCCGATCGCGGCGAGTGCCGCCTCGGCCTCTTCGGGCGTGCCGACGGCGATGCCCGATATGTCGCGCGCAATGCGCCTGGCGAGGCCGGTCAGCACCTTGCCGGAACCGATCTCCATCGCCTGCGTGATGCCGTTGGCCGCCATCCATTCGACCGTCTCGCGCCAGCGCACGCGGCCGGTCACCTGTTCGACCAGCAGACGGCGAAGTTCGTCGGGCTCGCTGACGGGCGCGGCCAGGACATTGGCAATCACCGGCACGACGGGTGCCTTGAACTCGACCTTGCCGAGCGCCTCCTGCATGGCCTCAGCGGCCGGTGCCATCAGCGCGGAATGAAAGGGTGCGGAGACGGGCAGCAGGATGGCGCGCTTGGCGCCCTTCTCGCTTGCCGCCGCGCATGCGGCCTCGACCTCGGCCTTCGAGCCGGAAATGACGAGCTGGCCGCCGCCATTGTCGTTGGCGATCTGGCAGGTTCCGGAACCGGCGGCCTCGGCGCAGATCGCGTCGAGCGCGTCGGCCTCCAGGCCGATGATCGCGGCCATGGCGCCCTTGCCCACGGGCACGGCGGCCTGCATGGCGTTGCCGCGAATGCGCAGCAGGCGGGCGGTGTCGGCGAGCGACAGGCTGCCGGCGGCGCAAAGGGCTGAGTATTCGCCCAGCGAATGCCCGGCGACGCATTGTGCCTGCGATACGGAAAAGCCTCGCGCCTCCAGCGTGCGCAGCGCGGCGATGGAAACGGCCATCAGCGCCGGCTGGGCGTTGGCGGTGAGCGTCAGCTCTTCGTCCGGGCCTTCCCACATCAAGGTGGAAAGTTTCTGGCCAAGTGCCTCGTCGACCTCGTCGAAGACGGCCTTCGCCTCGGGCACGGATTCGGCCAGTGCCTTGCCCATGCCGACGGCCTGACTACCCTGCCCCGGAAATGTCAGCGCTAGCGCCATTTTCTTGTCACCCGCTTGAGCCAATTTCTTTGAAAAACGCGGGCGTTACTGCGCGTTCGGTGACCGCAAGTCAAGTGTTGCCGCAGGTTTTACCCCGGCTGACACACCCCGCCTCGAGAGGCAAACACGCAGATCACGACCTCGCGTGGACAAGTGCAAAATGCCGACGGCCATCGGGGCGGCCGCCGGCATTCGATGATGGCAGTCCATGCAGGACGTGCCTAGCTGTTGACGTCCACGACCGGACGGTGATGCATGGCCGGCCAGTTCTTCTCGGCCTTTTTCAGCGTGCCTTCGCGGTCTTCCTGGTATTTGGCGAACGCCACGGCGTTGAGGAAGACATAGAGCTTGCCGTCGACGATGTCGGCGTAGCGCGCCGTCGCGTCGAGCTTCTTGCCGATCGCCACGCCGAAGGCGCAGAAGCCGCCATATTGCGGAAGATAGGCCTCCGGATTCGCCGCGAAGACGTCCATGGATTCCTTGCTGGCGAAGTAATAGGCGACGCCGTCATGGACGTGAGTGAATGCGGCCTCGCCGTCGACAATGCCGAGGCCGAGCGCCAGGGCGACGGTGTCGTTGCCCCGCAGGCCGACCGGCTCACCGGCCAGCGCCGCGAGCAGGTGCTGTGGCGGCTGCTGCGCATCGGTGCGGCGCCGTACTTCATCCTCGGCTCCGACGGCCGCCAGGCCATCCGGCTGCGCATCGACA
>JBHIWX010000131.1:0-8897 GCA_041987205.1 Rhizobiaceae bacterium
CCAGCTTGAGCAGGCGTACTTCGTGGTCGTTGATGAAGACCTCGTCCTGCTCGTTGATGTAGGGAAGCTGGTTGCCGGCCGTATCGACCATGAAGAAATACGGGTTGGCGACGAAATGGCGGCCTTCCGTGGTTTCCTTGATGGTGATGTGGCTCTCTAGCGTCGGATAGACGGCCTTCGGCAGGTTGGCGACGATGTCTGGATGGTTGAGCATCGGTGTCGCGGTATCGGTCCAATCCGAATTGCCGTAATAGGCCTTGATCGCGTCATAGCCGTTCTCGAAGCCCAGCGACTTGGCGTATTCGTCGGCGTTGTCGGCAATCTCGGGATGGAACATGCCGAGGAAGTGCTTGGGCTGGAAGGCCTGGCCGTAATGCGTGGCGAAGTGGGCCAGCAGGCCCGGCTTCGGCGCCGGCAGAATGAACTTCACGGTCTCGGGATCGATGACCTCGACCTGCATGCGCTCGCCGCCGACCAGGACATAGTCCTTCGGCTTCTCGAACACGTTGGTGTCCATTTCCAGATTGTCGTACCAGAACTTGATGTCCTCGGCGGTGAACGGCTCGCCGTCGGACCATTTGTGACCCTTGCGCAGGAAGAAGGTCAGCTCGGTAAAGTCGTCGTTCCACTCCCAGCCCTTGGCGACGTTCGGCACGATCGTCTGGAGATCGTCGGAATAGCGCACGAGGTTGACGTGGCGGGTCGACAGGAAGTCGGACGTGCCGGCCTCGGTCGCATTGGACAGCGCGTCGAGCGTGCCGCCATACTTGCCGATCGATTCATAGGGCACGACGACCAGCGGCTCTTCCGGCAGGCGCTCTGCGAGCGGCGGAAGCTCGGGGTTGCCCTGGATCTGGGCGTTCAGGTCGCCGATGGCCGGGTTTTCGGAGAAGGAAAGTTCGCAGCTCGCGGTTTCCTGGAACTCGGCGAGCTCGAACTGCTGGGGATAGGTGCCTTCGGCCACGCCCTGCATGTCGCCGACGGTAATCGTCGGGCATGCGGCCGAGGCCACACCCGCAAATGCGAGATAGGCTACGCCCGATAGAAGAATTCTTTTCACGTTGATGCTCCCTTCAAGTAGCTGGCTTGTCTCGTTGGTGGCGAGCGGCCCGGTCTTCACGGCTTCATTCTTGATGACGTCTGCGCCGATATACTTGTTGACCTTGCTTGTTTTTCTGCCGGTTTTGCGCTGCCCCTAACACCCATCTTCGGCCCATACGCGGCGCGATGCAATCGCAAACACGATCCCGGCCGATCCAGTGGATGAATAGTGCGCCAAGATGACAGATAGATGAAAACTATTCCGGTTATACAACCATAAGCTCAGTCGATTGCTTTCTGTTTTTCTCATGAAAAAACAGTTAGTAAGAGAATGCCGCAGAGTACGATTCCGGCTGAAAATACCCGGATCCGCCAGGGCCTTTCCCCAAACAGGATGACGCCGATGAGCGCGGCGATCAGCACGCTGGATTCACGCACCGCCGATATGGGACCCAGCGGAGCAAGCGTGGCGGCATAGATCACGAGGCCATAGGCCGCCGCCGACAGCACACCGCCGGCAAGTCCCCAGCCGTAAATGCGCGTTGGAACCGACAACAGTCGCGCGCGCTGCTGCCAGAAAATGAAGAACATCACGCAGCCTTCGGCGATGAACAGCCAGCCAATATAGCCGCGCGGACTGTCCGCCAGCCTGACGCCCAGCCCGTCCACCACCGAATAGGTGGCGATGGTGATCCCGGTCAGCAGGGCAAATCCCACGGCCTTGCCGTCGGAGCGACCGTTCCGTGCACCGAATGCCAGCGCCATGATGCCGGCGGATATCAGCAGGATGCCGGCCCATGCATTGGTCCCGAGTTTTTCGGAGGCGAACAGGAAGCCGCCCGAAGCGACCAGCAACGGCGCCGCGCCGCGCGCGATCGGATAGACCTGGCTCAGATCGCCAAGCCGATAGGACGCCAGGAGGAACCAGTAGTAGAACCAGTGGATGATCGTCGAGGCGAGAAGATAGGGCAGGCTTTCGACCGCCGGCAGATCGGTGCCGGCGGCAATGACGATCCCGGCCAGCACATGGCCGAACGAGATCATCGCCATCATGAGCGCGCGCTCACCGGCATGTTTCAGCATCGCGTTCCAGGTCGCGTGCAGAAACGCGGCGGCCAGCACCATGACCAGCGCGATGTCGCTATGTTCGCCCATTCGCGCCGGCGGCCCCGGTCAGCCGGCCGCGGCCGAGGCGGCCTCGATGGCATCCTCGACAATGGTCAGCGCATGATCGAGGTCGTCTCGCGCGATCGTCAGCGGCGGCGACAGCGTCAGCACCGAGCCGGCGGAGATCTTGAAGCTCAGCCCGGCGTCGAGGCAGCGATAGAACACATCCTCGGCCAGCACCCGCGCGGGCTCCTTCGTCTCGCGGTCGGTAACAAGATCGACGCCAAACATCAGCCCCCTGCCCCGCACATTGCCGATCGCCGGGGTCTTGCTCGCGAATTCCGAGAGGCGCTTGAGCGCATGGGCGCCGAGTTCGGCGGAACGCTCGACCAGCCCTTCTTCCTCGATGATCTCCAGCGTGGTCAGGGCCGCGCGCGCGGTGACCGGGTTCTTCTCGTGCGTATAGTGGCCGATGGCGAAATCGCCCGCGACATCGAGTTCCTCCCGCGCCAGCACCGCGGCGATCGGCAGAATGCCGCCGCCCAGCGCCTTGCCGACGACGACGATGTCGGGCGTCGCGCCATCATGCTCATGGGCAAAGAACGTGCCCGTCTTGCCGAGGCCGGTCGGGATTTCATCGAAGATCAGCAAGGCCTTGTGACGGTCGCAAACCGCCCGCACCTTCAGCCAGAAGCCCGGCGGCGGCGGATTGGGCGTGGCGCGCATCGGCTCGCCGATGAAGGCGGCGACATCGCCCTCCTTCTCCATGACGTAGTCGATCATGCTGGCGCAGGCCTTGCCGCTCGCCTCGGCCGTGGCGTGGCCATAGGGGCAACGATAGGCATCATAGGGCGCGACATGTTCGGCACCGGGCAGTAGCGGTCCGGCAATGTGCGAGCGAAAAGTGGCCTCGCCGCCGACCGATGCCGCGCCGAACCCGGCGCCGTGAAACGCGTCCCAGAAGGATACCGTCTTGAACCGGCCGGTCGCGGCACGTGCAATCTTGAGCGCCACTTCGTTGGCGTCCGAACCGCCCGTGGTGAACAGCAGCTTCCACCTGCCGCCGGAAGCTTTTGCGAGCTTGCCCGTCAGTTTTTCGGCCAGTTCGATGGCCGGCTCGTCGGTGAAACGGCGCGGCGTGAAGCTGAGCTCATCAAGCTGCCGCTTGATCGCCGCGACGAGGCGCGGATGGCCATAGCCGATGTGGTGAACGGAATTGCCGTGGAAATCCATGTAGCGGCGGCCGTCGGCATCCTCGATCCAAATGCCCTCGGCCTTGGCGATCGCCGACATGACGGGGGTCGACAGCGACTGGTGCAGGAAAACTTCGGTATCGCGCGCGACGAGATCGGCCGTGCGTCCGCCGCGCTGACGCGCCTGCCATGCGGCGCGCGCGGCAGACGTATTGGACTCGCCTTCGGTGTGGATATGCTTGGGAGCGTCCCCGGTATGGTTCACGCGGAATTCCTTGCACCAGTCCCGATCAGGCGGGCCACGGCATGGACCATGTCTTGACCTGTGTAAAGAATTTCATCGCCTCGAGCACGCCTTCCTTCACGCCATTGCCGGAATCCTTGATGCCACCGAAGGGCGACATCTCGATACGGTAGCCCGGCTGCTCCCAGATGTTGACCGTACCGACCTCGAGCCCCTCGATGAAGGCCGTGGCGCGGTCGAGCCGGTTGGTACAGACACCGGAGGAAAGCCCAAAAGGCGTGGAATTGGAGATCGCCATGACCTCCTCGTCATTGTCGGGCACGCGGACGATCGGCACGATCGGACCGAAGGTCTCCTCGAAGACCAGTTCGCTCTCATGCGGCACGTGGTCGACAACGATGGGCGGCAGCAGCGCGCCCTTGCGGCCCGGATCGTAAAGCACCTTCGCGCCGGCCTTCTCGGCCTCGTAGACGCGTCGCTCGAAAGTGGCAGCGGCATCCTCGTGGATGACGCAGCCGAGCTCGGTCTCGGGATCGGCCGGGTCGCCGAACTTGATGGCCTTTGCCTTTTCCAGGATCATCGGCACGAGCGTATCGGCGACGCTTTCCTGCACCAGGATGCGCTTGACCGCCGTGCAGCGCTGACCGGAATTGCCGGTGGCGCCGGCGACCGCGATGGTCGCCGCCTTTTCGAGATCGGCTTCGCTCAGATCGTTGAGCACGATCAGCGGATCGTTGCCGCCAAGCTCTAGCGCGGCACGCTTGTAACCGGCCTTCTCCGCTATCATCTTGCCGACCTTCACGCCGCCGGTGAAGGTGATGATGTCGATGTTTGGATCGGAGATCATGGCGTCGCCGATGTCGCGCGGCCAGCCGGTGACGATCTGGAACATTTCGTGCGGCAGGCCGGCGTCATACAGGATATCGGCAAGCATGATCGCGGTCAGCGGCGTCAGTTCGGTCGGCTTGCACACCACGCAATTGTTGGTGGCAATGGCCGGCGCGATCTTGTGCGCCACCATGTTGAGCGGATGGTTGAACGGCGTGATCGCCGAGATCGCCCGCACCGGCTCACGCTTGGTGAAGATTTTGCGCTGCTTGCCGTTCGGCGTCAGGTCGCAGGAGAAGATCTGCCCGTCGTCGAGTATGGCGAGCTGGCCGGCCAGCATGAACACGTCGTAGGACCGCGTCGTCTCGTAGATCGCATGCTTCTGCGAGATTCCGAGTTCGAGGCGGATCGTGGTGGCGATGGCCTCGCGGCGCTCGGCGATGAGTTGCGCGGCCCTGAACAGGATCTGCTGGCGCTCGTAGCGCGTCAGCTTGGGCTTGTAGTTCGCAGCGATCTCAAAGGCTTCCGACGCGTGGCTCGCATTGCCCGCCGGCACGGTGCCGATCACCTCATTGGTGTAGGGATAGCGTACCTCGATCACATCGGCAGCATCGACCTTGCGTCCGCCAATGCGCATGGCTTCGCGGCGGATATCTGGCTTGGTGGCGATATTCATGGCGGGCCTCAGAGTGCCGCCGCCATGGCGGCGTAGAAGAAGGCGTCGAAATTGCGCAGGGCCGGCGCCGAAGGCATGTCCGGCAGGACGCGGTTGACGATGAACGGCACTTCCTGCTCGGTCAGTCCGCCATGCGAACGCAGTGGTTCCTTGAGCGCCGCCAGATCGTGGCGGTGCGCGCTGGTGCCAATGGTGATGTTCTCGCCGGAAACCATGACGATGTCGCCGATACGGTCGGCCGGCAGTTCGAAGCGCTCGACCGCCTCCTCGCGCGTGATTGCGACGGTGATGCCGTCGATCGCCTTCAGTTTCGCGATGATGTCATCGCGATCCGCACCCTCCGGCAAATAGGCCGTGGCAAACGAGCCGAGCGCGCCGTGGTGGACGACGTAAGGATCGGTAATCGGCAGGATGACACGGGCGGCGTCCTTGCCGAGCCAGGCATCCAGCAGGTCCTGGACATAGACAACCGCCGGCGAACCGTCAGCCAGGTGCTTCGGCTTCATGCCGTGGTCGGCCGTGACGACAATGGCCGCGCCGGCCGCGTCGAGTTCGCCCAGATAGCGATCGAACATGGCGTAGAAGTCATTCGCTTCCTTGTCGCCCGGCGCATATTTGTGCTGCACGTAGTCGGTCGTCGTCAGATACATGACGTCGGGGCGCATCTCGGCCAGCAGCTTGACACCTGCGGCGAAGACGAACTCGGACAGTTCCGCCGAATAGACTTCCGGCACCGGCTTGCCGAGCCAGTTCGACGCGTTGTCGATGCCGTTTTCCGACTTCGTCGTCGTGTTCGACTTTTCCGAGGAAAAGCACACCGCCGTGCCGTCCGCGAAGGTCAGGCCGTGGCCTAGCAGCGCGCGCAGCTTGTCCTTGGCGGTGACGACGGCGACCTTGAAACCGGCATCCTGGAACGCCTTGAAGATGGTCGGCGCGCGCAGGAAGCGCGGATCGTTCATCATCACCTCTTCGCCCGTTTCGGGCTCGTAGAGGTAGTTGCCGCAGATGCCGTGAATGACCGGCGGGCGGCCCGTCGCGATCGACAGATTGTTGGGATTGGTGAAGCTCGGGATGACCGAATGCGCGAGCCGGTCCGTACCGGTTTCGCGGATGCGCTTCAGGTTCGGCATCAGACCGGCCCTGATCGCCACGTCGAGATATTCCGGCTCGCAACCGTCGAGGCAAATGGCGATGGCCGGCACTTTCGGCCGCTCATAGGCGCGGTCGTTGACGGTGACGGGTGTGGGGCTGTGGCGGTTCATGGCGATACGTCTTTCCAATTGTTCTGTCGGCCTGCCGGGCAGGCCGCAATCATCTGTGTCGGGGCCCGGTCAGGCGGCGAGCTTGGCACGCTCGACCAGCGCGCTTTCGGGAGGCGTGGCGCTGGTGACGCCCATTTCGGCGAGCGAGGCGCGCGCGGCTTCCACGACAGCGCGCATGACATTGGCGTCCATCCGTCCGATGCAGCCGATGCGGAAGGAATCGACCACGGTCAGCTTGCCCGGGTAGATGATGAAGCCTTTCGCCTTCATCCGCTCGTAAAAGGCGTCAAACTCGAATTTCGGATCGGCGGGATTGAAGAAGGTGACGATGATCGGCGACAGCCATTCGTTCGAGAGCAGCGTCTCGAATCCCAGTTCGCGCATGCCCGCGACCAGTGTGTCGCGATTGTCGGCATAGCGCGCGCCGCGACCGGCGACACCGCCCTCGGCAGCATGGATGCGCAGCGCCTCCAGGAAGGCCGCGACGACATGGGTCGGGGGGGTGAAACGCCACTGGCCGGTCTTTTCCATGTAGGCCCATTGCGCGGCGAGATCGAGGCTGAGCGAATGGGCGTTGCCCCTGGCCGCCTCCAGCGCGTCCGTGCGCGCGATGACAAAGCCGAAGCCCGGCACGCCCTCGATGCACTTGTTGGCCGAGGAGGCCAGCGCCTCGATGCCGAGCGCGCCGATGTCGATGTCGATCGCGCCGAATGCGCTCATGGAGTCGAGCAGGAACTTGCGGCCATGGGCGCGCACGACCTCCGCGATCTCGGCGACGGGATTGAAGATGCCCGAACTCGTCTCGCAATGGACGAGCGCAACATGGCTGATCGCCGGGTCGTCGCGCAGCATGGCGGCGACCTCGTCGCCACGAGGCGGCAGGTAGTCCCCCTTGTCGAGCACGACATGGTCGCGGCCGAGATAATGCAAGCTCTCGGCGATGCGCTTGCCGTAAGCGCCGTTGACCAGCACCAGCGTCTTCGAATCGCGCGGGGTAAGCGTGCCGAGCATCGCCTCCACCGCAAAGGTACCGGAGCCCTGCACCGGCACGCAGGTATAGGTGGTGCCATCGTCACCCGAGAGCGCCACGAGTTGGCGGCGCAACTCGGCCGTCATGGCGCGGAAATCGGCGTCCCACGACCCGTGGTCGCGCAGCATGGCCTGCTTGACCGACAGGGCGGTGGTCAGCGGGCCCGGCGTGAGCAGATAGGGTTCGCCGCCGGCGGGCGGTCCGAACGATTCCATTTCCACTTTCTGGCCGGCTTCAGGCTTCAGATTTGCGGTCACTGCTGCATCTCCCGGTTATGTCAGGCCTTATAAAGCAGTCGCATTCATACGAAAAATCTATATTTTGTATCGTTTCATCGATTTAATCGATGTCAGCTTGCCTTCTTGAGGCGCGACTCGCGCAACTGGCCGTGCCGCGAAAGGATCGGATAGGCCACCGCCGCCATCAGGGAATTGATTTCCCGCAGGCTGCGTACCGTCTCCAGATGCAGGTCGGAACTTTCGATGCTCTCCACCGCGCCCGAACGCAGCCGGTTGAGGTGACGGCCATAGCTTTCGCGTTCAAGCTTGCGCATGCGATCCTTCTCGATGACGAGCTGGCGCGCCGAATCGACGTCCTCCGAAAGCACGACATTGAGCGCCATTTGCATATTGCTCATGACACGCGCGTGCATGTCGGTCAGTTCGCGCCAGCCTTCCTGCGAGAATTGCAGGCCGCGCTTGTGCTTTTCGGCGATCAGCCCGCCCAGATTCTTGGCGATCACATCGCCGGCGCGCTCCAGATTGATCGCCAGTCCCGTCAGTTCGACGCCGCGCGTGGCATCCTCGGCGCCGAGTTTGCCGCGATTGATTTCGGCGATGTAGAGCTTGATGTCGTTGTGGGCCTTGTTGACCTGCTTGTCGAGTTCGCGAATGCGACCGATGCGCTCCCTGTCACCCGTCTCGAACAGTTCCATGACCGGCTGCAGCATCATCTCGACGATTCCCGCCATGCGCAGCGTGGCGCGCGTGGCGCTGGCGAGCGCCAGTTGCGGCGTCGCGATCACGTTGCGGTCGAGCACGCCGTTGGGCGCGAGCATTTCCTCCGGGCCGACCACTACCTGCTCTTCCGGTACGAGCCTTTCCATCAGGCGTTCGACCGGTCCGATCAGCGGCAGGCAGAGGACCAGCAACCCGGCATTGAACAGGAAATGCAGATTGGCGATCTGGCGCGCGGACTGGGTGCCGAGATCGCCGAACGGGATCTCGATGGCGCGGCTCGCCAGCAGCACCGCGACGGCGCCGACCACGCGGAAGGCGAGATTGGTCAGTGGCAGCAGGCGCGCCTTGCGGTCGTAACCGCGCGTCAGCCAGACCGCGATCAGCGCGCCGCCGGCATTGGCGCCCAGCAACAGCGACAGCCCGGCCTCGACCGGCAAAACGCCCTGCCCGACGAACTGCATGATCATCAGCACGGCAGCAACGCTGGAATGGATGACGAAGGTAAAGACGGCGGCGGCGAGGAAGGCGGTGACATAGTCGCGCGACAGATGCCGGGC
>JBHIWX010000132.1:0-8482 GCA_041987205.1 Rhizobiaceae bacterium
GGATGGTCGACTTCCGGATTCACGTTGGAATAGAAACCGTATTCCCTCGCATTCGCATTATTCCAGGTCGTCGGCGGCTCTTCCTCGGTCAGCGTGATGCGCACGATCGACTTGATCGACTTGAACCCGTATTTCCAAGGCACGACGAGGCGCAGCGGCGCGCCGTTCTGGTTCGGCAGTTCCTCGCCATACAGGCCGGTCGCCAGGATGGTCAGCGGATGCATGGCCTCGTCGAGGCGCAGGCCCTCGACATAGGGCCAGTCGAGCGGCTGGAAGAAGCCCTTCTGTCCCGGCATTTCCTCGGGCCGCACCAGCGTCTCGAAGGCAACGTATTTTGCGCTGCCGAGCGGCTCGACCTTCGCCAGCAGGTCGGAAAGCTGGAAGCCGACCCAAGGCACCACCATCGACCACGCCTCGACGCATCTGAGACGGTAGATACGGTCTTCCTGCACGGCGGGAACGATATCCTCCAGCGCGTAGGTTGCGGGTTTGGCGACCAGACCGTCGACCTTGACGCTCCAGGGCGATGTCGTCAGCGAGCCCGCATTGGCGGCGGGATCATCCTTGCCGGTGCCGAACTCGTAGAAATTGTTGTAGGTGGTGACGTATTCCTTCGCCGTCGGCTTCAGATCGGCGCCATACTCCGTCGCCTTCGTCTCGAGCGCGGCCAATGCCACGCCCGGCATCATGCCCGCGGCCATGGTGGCGCCGGCGCCTGCCATCAGGGCGCGACGGTTCAGGTACGCCGATTTCGGCGTGATCTGCGAAGACGGAATCCGGTTAACCGGGCGATAGACCATGACGATATCCCACGAATGATTACTCTCAAAGGTATAGGTGCGCACCCGGAAGACGACAAATCAATCGGCGGTCACAAGCGTGTTAGCAGGAGGGGAGCGGGTCGGTCCGTATGTCGGGAATCAAACGATCGCTTCCATGATCGGAGCAGGCAGAATGGCCGCTACTCGTCGCGCACGCGGCCGCGCATCTTCTTGACCGCCGAGCGGCCCGCCTTCTTCTTCAGCCTTCGTTCGACCGAGCCTTTCGACGGTTTGGTCTTGCGACGCTTGGGCGGCGGCGGCTTGCTCGCTTCCTCGACCAGCGCTTCCAGACGTTCACGCGCGTCCTCGCGGTTCTGCGTCTGGGTGCGAAAGCGCGCCGCCTCGATCAGCAGTTCGCCGGCATCCGTCATCAGATGGCTGGCGATCTTCTTCAGCCGCTCCTTCTGGTAGGGCGTGAGCGAGGGCGAGTTCTTCACGTCGAAACGGAGCTGGACGGCCGTCGACACCTTGTTGACGTTCTGGCCACCCGGACCGGATGCGCGGATGAAGGTTTCGGACAGTTCGCTCTCGGGAACCGGCATGGTCACCATTCCTCGACTTGCAGTTCCGGCCAGATGCGCCGGTGACGCGCCGATTTCATCGCATAATTGGCGCGATTGTCGAGCACCCGGTTGGGCACGAGGCGAAACGAGAAGATGGCATCGAGGCCATGGGGCGCGAAAATCTCGAGCGCACCGGCCTCATCGAGACGGGCGCCGACCGAATGGGTCTGCGCGGCGAAATGCGTGATCGATTCCCGGCACGAGGTCAGCGGCGCGCGCGGCTCGCCGTAATGGGCCTCGAACCAAAGATGGACCCTGGCCTGGTTGCGGATTTCAGCGCGAACCGACAGGCCGGCGAAGACGGTTTCGCCGGCGCGGATGACCCGGTCCTCGGCGTCCCAGGAAAGATCGGAACCGTCGAAATAGAAGATGTCGACATCGTTGATGCCGTAGAGCGGGTCGCGGTCCGTCAGCACGTTCCAGACGGTGTCGTAGATCGCGCCGGCGACGATCCAGCCATCGGGCAGGGCAAGGCGCTTCAAGCCGTGCAGCGCGCGCATCAGCAGGGGCGAATCGCGGATGATCCGCTCCAGCGCGGCGCGCTGGACCGCCTCGCTCTCGCCGGCAAAACGCAGATGGTCGGTTCGTAGCTTGTCGCGATGCAAATGATCGGCCGGTCCGGACATGGGCCGACAGGAACCCGATTCGCCCGTCCCGGTAAACCGCCCGCCGGGCGGATTGCTGTCGGCGGGCCGGTCAGACCGGTTCCCAGCCGTCATGCTCGCCGGCGCGATAGATCGCATCGATCAGCTTCTGGTTCTTGACCGAATCTTCCAGGGAGAAGAATTCGATCGCCTCTCCTCGCGCCCGGTGCACGAAGGCCTCCGCCATGGCGCGGTACTGCCGCGCGCCGGGGAAGCGGAACACTTGCGCCTGATCGTGGCCGGCATTGTGTAGCGTGAAATGCGCGTGGTCGTAATCGCCCGCATTGAACGGGCCGTGCACCTCGATGAAACCCTCGTCGCCGTGGAAGACCATCGACTGGCGCAGGGCCATCTGCGTCGAGACGTAGAAGCTCAGTTCGAACTCGCCGAAATCGGCCTTCACCGAGGCGTAGCGGTCGGTGCCGAAATCGGGATCGCGCTCGACGACGGCCTGCACGCGCTGTGGCTCCGCGCCGGTGACGAAACGTGTCGTGACCGTGGGGTAGACACCGATATCGGGCAGCGCTCCGCCGCCCTGTTCAGGCTTGTTGCGCATGTCGTCGGCGTTGGTGTTGAAATAGGAAAAGGCGCCCTGCACGTGGCGCAGCCTGCCGATCGCGCCTTCCTCGATCAGCACGCGCACCTTCATCCATTGCGGATGGTAGGTGACCATGAAGGCTTCGCCGATCAGCACGCCATGTTTCTCGCGAGCCTCGATCAGCGGCGCGATCTCGTCGGCATGCAACGAGATCGGCTTTTCGCACAGCACGTGCTTGCCTGCTTCTGCCGCCTTCAGGCTCCAGGCGATATGCTCGGAGGTGATCAGCGGAATGTAGATGCCATCGACCTTGTCGGAGGCCAGCAATTCCTCATACGACCCGTAGGCATGCGGGATGCCGAAACGCTCGGCAAAGGCCTGCGCGCGGGACAGCTCCCGGCTGGCGACCGCGGTCACCACGCCGTTCTCCGACTCGATGATCTCCGGCACGACATGGTTGCGGCCGATATCGGCGGTCGAAAGAATTCCCCAGCGGAACATGGCGCGTCTCCTCGCTTCTGCGCGCAGAGTAGGGAGGGCAGGGACAAAAGAAAAGCCGGGCGCGGCAGGTCGCACTCCTACCTTGGTCATCGTCGGACTTGATCCGACGATCCATTCCGTGACCTTTACCGCGCGGCGACCGGTGCAGAGAGTGAATCAGCCCCGTTGAGCCTACGCAATCAACCGACAGGCAACGGAATGGATCCTCGGGTCACGGCTGCGCCGGCCCGAGGATGACGGCCGGGGTGGGGCTTTGCCCACCTATCCCCTCAGCACACCGCCGGTCGACTTCTCGACATTCTCGACGATCTTCTTCGAGATCGCATCAATCTCCTCGTCGGTCAGCGTCCGGTCGGTCGGCTGGATGGTCACCTCGATGGCGACGGATTTCTTGCCCTCACCCAGTGAAGCGCCCTCGAACACGTCGAAGACATTGACCGCGCTGATCAATTTCTTGTCGGCGCCGGCCGCCGCGCGCATCAGCGAGGCGGCGTCCTTCGCTTTGTCCATGACGAAGGCGAAGTCGCGACGGACCGCCTGGTAGGGAGACAGTTCGAGCTTCGGCTTGGTCTTGGTCGGCTTGGCGCGCGGTTCGGGAATCGCGTCGAGGAACACCTCGAAGCCGGCGGCCGGGCCATCGACGTCGAGCGTCTCCAGCGTCATCGGATGGATCTCGCCGAAGGCAGCGAGCACGTTCTTCGGCCCCAGGCGCACCGTGCCGGAGCGGCCGGGATGATACCAGTCGGGCGCTTCGGCGAAGATCTGCACCTTGGAGACATCGACGCCGCAGGCCTCCAGCACGCACAGCGCATCGGCCTTGGCGTCGAAGACGGAAACCGGTCCGGCCGCGCCCTGCCAGTGACGGCCGCCACCGGTCAGCTTCGCCGTGCCGTGGCGGATGCCGCCGGCCACGCGGTGCTGTTCGCCCGGCCCGTCGCCGGCATAGATGTGGCTGACCTCGAAAAGCGCGACATTGTCGACGCCACGGTCGGCATTGCGCTGCGCGGCGGCCAGAAGCGAGGGCAGCAGCGAGGGGCGCATGTCGCTCATGTCGGCGGCGATCGGATTGGCGAGCTTGAGTTCGTCCTGTCCGCCGCCGAACGCGACCGCATGGGCCTGCGGGATGAAGGACCAGGTGACGGCTTCCAGCATGCCGCGCGCACCCAGCGCGCGCCGCGCATGACGCGTGCGGATCTGGCCCGTGGTAAGGATTTTCGATTTCACCCGGTCGCCCTGCGCCATCGGCGTGAACGCGATCTCGTCGACACCGTGGATACGCATGACCTCCTCGACCAGATCGGCCTTGCCGTCGACATCTGGCCGCCAGGAGGGAACCGTCACCGTGGCGGTCTCGTCGCCGGCGCCGACCAGAAAGCCGAGGCGTTCGAGAATGGCGCGCGATTCACCCGCCGACACGTCGAGCCCGGTGAGGCGCTTTACCTCGGAGAAGGGGAAATCGATCTGCTTGTAACGATGGCCGGAATGGCCGGTCAGCGTGTCGGGGTTCATCGCCGGCGCGGGCACGATTTCCGGCAGGGTCGGCTTACCGCCGCAAAGCTCCATCACCAGTAGTGTCGCCAGCTCCAGACCGGCGCCCATGAATTCGGGATCGACACCGCGCTCGAAGCGATAGCGCGCATCGGTCTGGATGCCGAGATCGCGGCCGGTGCGGGCGATGTTCATCGGGTCCCACAGCGCCGATTCGATCAACACGTCGGTCGTCTCTTCCGAGCAGCCGGATTCCTCGCCGCCCATGATGCCGGAAAGCGATTCGGGTCCCTTGTCGTCGGCGATGACACACATGTTCGGATCGAGTTTGTAGGTGCGCCCGTCCAGCGCCAGCAATTCCTCGCCTTCCTTCGCGCGGCGCACCGTCAGGTTGCCGGTCACTTTTGCCGCGTCGAAGACGTGGAGCGGGCGGCCGCGATCGAAGGTCACGTAATTGGTGATGTCGACCAGCGCGTTGATCGGGCGCAGGCCGATGGCGCGCAGGCGCTGCTGCATCCACGTGGGCGACGCGCCGTTTGTGACGCCGCGCACCATGCGCAGCGCGAAGCCGGGGCAGAGATCATCGGCCTCGATCGTGACCTTGACCGGGCATTCGCCCTCGCCGTCGATGGGCTCGACCGCGCCTGGCTTCAGCGTGCCGAGGCCCGCGGCGGCGAGATCGCGCGCGATGCCGTAAACGCCGGTCGCATCGGGCCGGTTCGGCGTCAGATTGATCTCGATGACCGGATCGTCGAGGCCGGCATAGGCGGCATAGGACGTGCCGACCGGCGCATTCTCCAACACCTCGGGAGGCAGGTCGATGATGCCGGTATGGTCGTCGGAGAGTTCGAGCTCACGCTCGGAGCACATCATGCCGCGCGATTCCACGCCCCTGATGTTGCCGACCGACAGTGTCAGATCGATGCCGGGCACATAGGTGCCGGGCGCGGCGAAGGCGCCGATCAGGCCGGCGCGGGCGTTCGGCGCGCCGCAGACGACCTGGACCGGATCACCGGAACCGGTGTCGACCATCAGCACCTGCAGCTTGTCGGCATCGGGATGCTTCTCGGCCGAAACGACCTTGGCGATGGTGAACGGGCTGAACGCGGCGCGGTCGTCGACCGACTCGACCTCGAGGCCGATCATGGTCAGCTTGTCGACGATCTCATCGAGGCCGGCCTGCGTTTCCAGATGTTCCTTCAGCCAGGAAAGGGTGAATTTCATCGTCTCGTTTCCGTATTCGAATGTTTCATTGCCGGCCAGTTATCGCCGGTCAGCGTTGTCGGTCAGGCGTTGTCGGTTACCGGGCGCGGCACGCTGGTCGTTTCGCAAGTCGGCAGGCCGTCGGGCATGTGCACGTAAGGCAGCTTCTCGCTGACAAAGGCATGCACGGTCGGCCGGTAGTTCTCGGGCGCGTCCATCGCACCCAGCAGGAAATAGACCTGCGCCGGGATGCGCCGGTCGAAATAGGAGATCGGCGAACCGCAGACCGGGCAGAAGGAGCGCGTCACCTCGCCATTGACGAAGGTCGCCGGCTTCTCGCCGGAAAAGGCGACCGCCTCGGTGCGAAAGCCGACGAATGCGGCGACCGGCGCACCGGTCGCCTTGCGGCAGTCGGCGCAATGGCAATAGCTCACATGTTCCGGCTCGTCGTCGACGGCGAAGCGGATCGCCCCGCAGCGGCAGCCTCCGGTGTGAGGATCGTTCACGACGAAAGCCCCCCGAAAAAGGTGGGGATGGCACAAACTCCTTCGTCATCCTCGGGCTTGACCCGAGGACCCAGATTGAGCCGCGCACCGCGTTCCGTCCTAGAAATGCTCATATAAATCTTCCCATTGAGGGTTCATGTCCTCGATCAGCTTGAGCTTCCACTTCCTGTACCATCGCTTCAGAGATTTCTCGCGCTGGATCGCATCGGCGATATTGTAGTGCTCTTCGTACCAGACGAGTCTCTTGCAACCATACTTCTTCGTAAAACCGCCGATCAGTCCTTCCCGATGCTCATAGACCCTCTGTTCGAGGTCTGAAGTCACGCCGATATACAGCGTGCCGTTACGTTTCGAAGCCATGATGTAGACGTAGCCGGTCATGGAACGATTCTGGGTCCTCGGGTCTCTCCCCGGGCAAGCCCGAGGATCGCCCGAGGATGACGAAGGTGCTAGCTGCTAAGCCCTCCGAACAGGGTGGGGATGTCGAGCGGGCGGAAGCCGTAATGCGACAGCCAGCGCGCGTCGGCGTCGAAGAAGGCGCGCAGGTCCGGCATGCCGTATTTCAGCATGGCCAGGCGGTCGATGCCGATGCCCCAGGCGAAGCCCTGATAGACGTCCGGGTCGAGCCCGCCGAATTTCAGCACGTTGGGGTGGACCATGCCGCAGCCCAGCACCTCCATCCAGTCGCTGCCCTCGCCGAAGCGCACCTCGCCCGGCCGCGAGCGGTCGCACTGGATGTCGACCTCAAGGCTCGGTTCCGTGAACGGGAAGAAGGACGGGCGGAAGCGCATGTCGACCTTGTCGACCTCGAAGAAGGCGCGGAAGAATTCGTGCAGCGCCCATTTCATGTGCGCGACCGTCGTCACCTTGTCGACGACGAGGCCCTCGAGCTGATGGAACATCGGCGAGTGCGTCGCGTCGGAATCGCAGCGATAGGTCTTGCCCGGAATGACGATGCGGATCGGCGGCTTCTGCGCCTCCATGGTGTGGATCTGCACCGGCGAGGTATGCGTGCGCAGCAGCATGCGCTCGCCATCGGCCTTCTCGTTGAAGAAGAAGGTGTCGTGCATCTCGCGGGCCGGATGGCCCTCGGGGAAGTTGAGCGCGGTGAAGTTGTAGTAGTCCGTCTCGATGTCCGGGCCTTCAGCGATCTCGAAGCCCATGTCGGAGAAGATCGCGGTGATCTCGTCGATCACCTGGCTGATAGGGTGGATGCGGCCGGTCTCGGCGGGCGAGGCGTGCACCGGCAGGGTGACGTCGACCTTTTCATGCGCGAGCCGCGCTTCCATGGCGGCGCGCTTGAGCACGTCACGGCGCACGGAAAGCGCCTCGCCGATCCGGTCCTTCAGGCCGTTGAGCAGCGGCCCCATTTCCTTGCGCTCGTCCGGGGTCATCCCGCCGAGGCGCTTCATCTGCTCGGTTACGGAGCCCTTCTTGCCGAGCGCGGCAACGCGCACGGCCTCGAGCGCGGCCTCGTCGCCGGCCGCGCCGACGGCGTCCATGATCTGTTTTTCAAGCGTGTCGATCGCCGACATCGTGCCCACTTTCGTTCAGTTTGTCTCAGCGTTTCAAAACAAAAACCCGCGCCAGCCTGTCCGGCCGGCGCGGGTCCCGAATTCTTTTGCCTAATGCCTGGGAAGCGCCAACCTTATCGGACGGCGGCCTCAAAAGCACCCGGTGTCGTGTCTTTCAGATAGGCGAGCGCCGCTTTGGCCTTTTCGCACACGGCGGTGAAAGCCTGCGGCTCGTGGATCGCCATGTCGGAAAGCACCTTGCGGTCGACCTCGACACCTGCCTTGGACAGGCCGTCGATGAGGCGGCCATAGGTCAGGCCGTTCTCACGCGCGGCGGCGTTGATGCGCTGGACCCAGAGCGAGCGGAAATTCCGCTTCTTCACGCGACGGTCGCGCGTGGCGTACTGCATCGAACGGTCGACAGCGGCCTTGGCCGTGCGGATGGTGTTCTTGCGACGGCCGTAGAAGCCCTTCGCCTTCTTGAGAACTTTCTTGTGCTTGGCGTGGGCGGTTACGCCCCTTTTGACGCGTGCCATGATCTTGCTCCTCTAAACCGTTCAGCCCCGCCCGTAGGGCAGGAATTTCTTGACGATCTTGGCGTCCGCATCGGACAGGACCGTCATGCCGCGCGCATCGCGGATGAACTTGTTGGAACGCTTGATCATGCCGTGGCGTTTGCCGGCCTGCTGGACCTTCACCTTGCC
>JBHIWX010000133.1:0-8189 GCA_041987205.1 Rhizobiaceae bacterium
GCGCATAGGCCAGGGCGTGCTGATAGGCGCGTTCGGCGATGCCCACGCCTTCGACGCCGACGGCCAGGCGGGCGGCGTTCATCATGACGAACATATGGGCCAGGCCCTGGTTCGGCTGTCCGACCAGTTCGGCGCGGGCGCCCTCATAGCTCATGACGCAGGTGGGCGAGGCGTGGATGCCGAGCTTGTGCTCGAGGCTCTGGCAGAAGAGGTCGTTGCGCGCGCCGAGCGAACCGTCCTCGTTGACCAGGAATTTCGGCACCATGAAGAGCGAGATGCCGCGCGTGCCGGCGGGCGCGTCGGGCAGGCGGGCGAGCACCAGATGGCAGATATTGTCGGTCAGGTCGTGCTCGCCATAGGTGATGAAGATCTTCTGGCCGAAGATGCGATAGGTGCCGTCATCGGCGCGCTCCGCACGGCTCTTAAGCGCGGCGAGATCGGAGCCGGCCTGCGGCTCGGTAAGGTTCATCGTCCCCATCCACTCGCCGGAGACGAGCTTTTCCAGATAGGTCGATTTCAGCTCTTCCGAACCGTGCTTGTCGAGCGCCTCGATGGCGCCGATGGTGAGCAGCGGGCCGAGGCCGAAGGCCATGGCGGCCGAATTCCACATCTCGGCGGCGGCGACCGCCATCATGGTCGGCAGGCCCTGCCCGCCATATTCCTCGGGCCCGGCAATCGCGTTCCAGCCGCCCTCGATCCAATTGCGGTAGGTTTCCTTCCAGCCCGGGGGTGTCGTCACCGCGCCGTCCTTGAGCACCGAGCCGGTCTCGTCGCCGACCCTGTTGAGCGGCGCGATTTCCTCGGAGGCAAAGCGCCCGGCTTCCTCCAGCACGGCGTCGACAAGATCTTCCGACAAGTCGCCGAAGGTGCCCGCCTCAAGCGCGGGTTTCAGGCCCGCGACATGTTTCAGCGTGAACGCGATTTCGGTGACCGGTGCCCTGTACATTCATTTCTCCCTGTCTTTTTCGACATCGCCGCGACGCATGGCGCGTGGCGGCTGATTTAGTTTCTTTTTACGTAAGCGTCAATTGATCGGCGTGCCCGTCCGACCGTCTCGCCGCATCGCCTAGCGCATTGCGCGGCGGCTTACCAGCACTGGGGAGCTTTCCTGTCGCGGAGCCCTATTCCGTTCCCGGATTTGCCTGACCATCGCCATCGAGGGCCTGTTCCCTGTTGCGGGTATAGACCTGATGGATTCGGGCGCATCGACTGGCGTCCTTCGTCACGATTCCGTCGCCGCCCTTGCCGCCCGCCGCCTGTTCGAGCTTCATTTTCTCGAGATAGGCGAGCGCGATTTTCGAGATGTCGGCGCTGATCGCGGCATAGTCGACAAGCGTCTCCCCTTCCTCCTGCTCCGCCTCCCGGAAGGAAAGATTAAACGCCATGATCGAGAAGGAATGCGCCATCCTGCCCAGATTCTCGTGAAGCTTGAGGTCCCGGGTCTTTTTCCTGGCACTGACCTCGTACAGCATCCTGCTCAGCGCGGCACAGCGCCTGGCATAATGGCCAAGATCGCTTCGAGATTCTGTCCTGTCGAGTTCATCGAGCGGCACCAGTTTCGCATCGGCGGCGCGGGCCGCATCCACCGACAAGGCGAGGCCCAGGCAGGCCAGCAAGGGTATGAGCGCACGCATTTCCAACTCCCGCCAGTTCGCAGCAAGCATAGACGGGCCACCTGCCAGCGACAACAATTGCGCTTGACAGGCATGGCCGGAAAGCCCAGTCCCGCCGCATGGGCACCATCATGAATATTGCCGGCGGCGGGGATGTGACACCAGCGATCGAGGCACTCGGGCGCGGTGAACTCGTCGCCATGCCCACGGAGACCGTCTACGGGCTGGCGGGCGATGCCACCAACGGCATGGCGGTGGCACGCATCTTCGAGATGAAGGGAAGACCGCATTTCAATCCGCTGATCGCCCATGTCGGCAGCCTGTCCATGGCACGCAGGCACGGCGTGTTCGGCGATACGGCGGAAAGGCTGGCGACCGCGTTCTGGCCCGGGCCGCTGACGCTGGTGCTGGCGAAACAGCCGGGCAGCGCGGTGCACGACCTGGCAACGGCGGGGCTTGCGACGATCGCGCTTCGCATGCCGCGCGGGCCGGCGCGCGAGATCATCGCTTCGTTCGACCGGCCGCTCGCCGCGCCCAGCGCCAACCGGTCGGGCCGCGTCTCGCCGACTTCCGCCCGGCACGTGGCGGAGGAGTTCGGTGACAGCGACCTTCTTATCCTCGACAATGGCCCCTGCCCCGTCGGACTGGAATCGACCATCGTCAAGGTGCTGCCCGATTCGCTCGTCCTGCTCAGGCCCGGCGCCATCACGGACGCCGAGATGAGTGCCGTCACCGATCTGCCGGTGCACCGTCCGGATTCGAAAGCCGGCATCGAGGCGCCAGGCATGCTGAGCAGTCATTACGCGCCGAATGCACGGATGCGGCTCAACGTTTCGACCTGCCCCGAGGGCGGCGCGCTGCTCGCCTTCGGCACCGGCGAGGCCCGACCCCGAGGGGGCCGTATCCTGAATCTTTCGGACAAAGGCGACCTGAAGGAAGCGGCGGCCAATCTCTATCACCATATCAAGACGCTCGATGCGGAAGGTTTCGACCCGATCTGCGTCGAGCCGATCCCGTCAACCGGCATCGGGCTGGCGATCAACGACCGGCTGGCACGTGCCGCTGCGCCAAGGGAAGGCCTGGGGGATCAAGGCTTGGGGGTTTAATGCCATGAACGCACCGGACAGGGCATTGCTGGCCCGCTTCGCGGATATCGTCGGACCGACCAATGCGCTTTTCGCGGTCGACAACGACCTGACGCATTACACGCAGGAAAACCGCAACATTGTCCACGGCGTCACGCCGCTCGTCCTGCGGCCGGGCACGACGGAAGAAGTCTCGGCGATCATGCGGCTCGCCTTCGAAACGGAGACCCCCATCGTGCCGCAAGGCGGCAACACGGGCCACGCGGCCGGCGGGGTGCCGGACGAGAGCGACAGCCAGATCGTCATCTCGATGGAGCGGATGAAGGCGCTGCGCGAGATCGACCCGACCGGCAATACCATGACGGTGGAGGCCGGCATGGTGCTGCAGGACGCGCAGCGAATCGCTGCCGAACATGACAGGCTGTTTCCACTGTCGCTTGCCAGCCAGGGTTCGTGCCAGATCGGCGGCAACATCTCCAGCAATGCCGGCGGCGTCGCCGTGCTCGCCTATGGCAATACGCGCGACCTCGTGCTCGGGCTCGAAGTGGTGCTGCCCAATGGCGGCGTCTGGAACGGACTGCGAAAGCTGAGGAAGGACAATACGGGCTATTCGCTGAAGAACCTGTTCATCGGCGCGGAAGGCACGCTCGGCATCGTCACGGCGGCCGTGCTGAAGCTCTTCGCCCAGCCTGCCGGCCGCGAAGTGGCGTTCATCGCGCTAGAATCGCCGCGTCATGCGCTCGACCTGTTCAATCTGGCGCAAACACGCGCCGCGACGGCCCTGACGGCCTTCGAGCTCATCCATCGCCGGCCGCTCGACTTCGTGCTGGAGCATGCGCCGGGCGCGCGCGATCCCTTCCCCGAGCGCCACCAATGGTACGTTCTGGCGGAGATAACCTCCGGGCGCTCGGCCGAGGATGCGCGCGGGCTTGCCGAAACGATCCTGTCTGAAGCGCTGGAAACCGGATACGCGGCGGATGTGGTGCTGGGCGAAAGCGTCGCGCAGCGCGAGACCTTGTGGAAACTGCGCGAGGACATGCCGGGTACGCAGGCCAGGGAAGGCGGTTCGGTCAAGAACGACATTTCGGTGCCCGTGCACCTGATCCCGGAATTCCTGGAAAAGGCGAACGCCATCATGGCGCGTGAAATGCCCGATGCACGCGTTGTCGCCTTCGGCCACATGGGCGACGGCAATCTGCACTACAACATCTCGCAGCCGAAGGATGGCGACACGCAGGCCTTTCTCGCCCGGCGCGAGGAGATCAACCACCTTGTCAACGAGGTGGTCCTGTCGCTCGACGGTTCGATCTCGGCCGAGCACGGCATCGGCAGGTTGAAGCGCGATCTGCTGGCAGCAACGAAGTCGCCGGTCGAAATGGAGATGATGCGCGCCATCAAGAAAGCGCTCGACCCGACCGGAATCATGAATCCGGGTAAGGTCGTCTAGACTCCTTTTCCCTCGTGCCAGGCTCAGTTCGTTCACCGGCTCTACGAGGGGCGCTTCGCGGCGCGCGCTTCGCTCGCTGGGTAGCAACCTCGTTGCCGCACCGACAACCCTTACGGCAGCGCTGTTCTCCCGGGGCGCTTAACCCCCTGAAAAGATTCGTTTCCCGTTCCTTACACCCCACAACGATTCAATAACCACAGGGTGTGGAAAGGAAGGATTCACCTTCTTCCTTAAGGGGATCGGGACGATCGCCTGCTATTCTCCCACCTGTCACGAGCCAAAAGGCAGTCAGGAAAACATGACAACGTGACGAACAGGGAAGCCCGTCGAAGAACGGGGCTCTGAAGGGTACTGAGAGGCGAAAGAAATGGTCCAAACGGCCAAACAGGAACTCCGGGTTCCGGCGGGGGAAATCTCCCCCCGCCCGGACCGCCCGGGCGAAGACATCACCACACAGAACAAGCGCGCGAATGCGATGCGGCTCGATCCCTACCGGTTGCCGCACCGCGTGACCGCGAGCGGGCAGGACGGGTTCTCCTATTCGCTCGACCGTCAGGGGGCGACCGTCAAGCGTCGGCTCACCTGCGGGCTGAACCTGTCGCTGGCGCTGCCGGCGCGCGCGTTCAAGGGCGTGGCCGCGCGTTCGATCGAACATGACGACGGCAGCTACACCGTATCGCTGGAACTACTGCACCACGATCGCGACCTGTCGCTGCCGCTGCTGATTTCCGATAATCTGGACGATGTCGCGGCCGACTGGCACGCCTGGAGCCGGATGATGCGCCTGCCCATGCTGATCGTCGATGCGGAGGGCGTTGCCCGTCCGGTGCGCGAACAGCTCGGTGCGATCATGGTGGAAACGCCGCTTGCCCGCCGCAAACGCTTCGGCAGCGTGAAGCACCGTCCGAACTTCCTGCGCCGGCGCAAGCCGGGCACGATCGGACCGGTGACGAAGATCAGCGGCGAGGAACTGATCGCACGGCGTTGAGCCAGACGATCCTGTTCACGCGGTCGAACGCGGAAATGTGATGGCATTCGCGCGGGTCCCGGCAATGTATCCGGCAGATGTGTTGGTATGAACTGCCCTCCCACGCCCGGTCAATCGAATGGCCAGGCCTTGCCTCGATTTGCGCGGGACACATCCGTTGACGACCAATTGCGGACGCAGGATCACTTTCGCGCGGCTGCCGGACATCTCGCTTGAGGAGATTGCCGCGCACATGTCCGATCCCCGCGTCACCGAACACATGCCCCTTGCCACCGGCCTGTGGGACCGGCGCACCTGCGAGGCGTTCGTCAGGAAAAAGGAGGCATACTGGAGCCGCGACGGACTCGGTCACTGGGCCATATTATGCGATGGCCGCTATGTCGGATGGGGCGGATTTCAGAAGGAAGGCGATGAATGGGATTTCGGCCTGGTGCTGAAGTCCGACAGTTTCGGGCTGGGCGCGCGGATCACCGCAAAGGCGCTGGAATTTGCCAGATCGGACGAACGCATACCCTTCGTGACCTTCCTGCTGCCGCCGTCACGAAAGAAACTCGGCGCGCTTGATCGGCTCGGAGCCGAATATGTCGGGATGGTCGATTACGAAGGCCGGCCATTCATGAAATATCGTCTGGTTACCGAATAGCCGTCAGTTGGCGTATGGCCGATTGCCATTCAGTTCGAACCGTCAGATCCCGGCGAACACCGAAACTGCCAGACCCGCAAACAATATCCAGCCAAAATGGTTGTTCGACTTGAACAGCTTCAGGCAATGCGCAGGATCGCGCATGTCGAGCGTGACGATCTGCCATGCCATGTGTGCGCCTCCCAGCGCCAGGCCCAGCCATGCAAACAGTGGTGCGTCCGCCAGATGCCAGGCAAGCGCGAAGGCCAGCCACGCCGCGCCGTAAAGCAGGATCAGCGCCTGTTTCGTGTTCTCGCCGAACAGCCGCGCCGTCGATTTGACGCCGACCAGCGCATCGTCCTCGATGTCCTGATGGGCGTAGATCGTGTCATAGCCGATCACCCAGCAGATGGAGCCCAGATAGAGAATGATCGGTGCGGCGTCGATTTCGCCGGTCCAGGCCGGCCAGCCCATCAGCGCACCCCAGGAAAAGGCCAGCCCAAGAAAAAGCTGCGGCCACCAGGTGATGCGCTTCATGAAGGGATAGATAACAACCGTCACCAGCGACAGGCAGCCCAGCAGGGTCGCGAGCCGGTTGAACTGGAGCAGGATGACTAGCCCGACCAGCGCCTGCGCGATCATGAAGAGCATGGCCTGCGTCCGCGTGACGCGCCCCGAAGGCAGCGGCCGCGAGCGCGTGCGTGCCACCTTGTTGTCGATGTCCTGGTCGACGAGATCGTTATAGGTGCAACCCGCTCCGCGCATGAGAAAGGCACCCGCGACGAACAGCGCGAGATAGGCAAGGATCGGAAGGACCGCGTCGCGCGTGCCTGCGCCGGAGGCGTTGACCGCCAGAAGCAGCGACCACCAGCACGGCCAGCGCAGAAGCTGCCAGCCGATCGGCCGCTCCCAGCGGGCAAGCTGGGCATAGGGCCAGGCGCTTTCGGGCAGCAGGCGATAGACCCAGGAGGCCTTCACCGCATCGGCGACCTTGTTGTCGGTGTTCACGCTCATGGCGCGCACCTTCACGCTTTCGTTCGCGCGGTCAAGCCCCGGTCCGGGTTCCCGCCTGGGGGTAACCCGCCTGCCCCGTTTGCCTGCGCCGAACCGGCTGCTAAAGCAGAGGGACATTCACTCAACAGCGCAAGGTGACGGAAAGCGTGGCGGACAGGCTGAACATTCTCCTCATCGGGTCGGGCGGGCGCGAGCATGCGCTGGCCTGGAAGATCGTCCAGTCGCCGCTGTGCGCGAAACTGTGGTGCGCGCCGGGCAATGCCGGTATCGCGCAGCAGGCCGAATGCGTCGACCTCGACATCACCGACCACGCGGCCATCATCAGGTTCTGCAAGGAGGCGGGTATCGACTTTGTCGTGGTCGGCCCCGAGGCGCCGCTGGTCGCCGGCATGGTGGACGATCTCGACGCCGCCGGCATCCGCGCCTTCGGCCCGTCGGCTGAGGCGGCGCAACTGGAAGGCTCGAAGGGCTTCACCAAGGATCTGTGCGCGGAGTTCGACATTCCGACGGCGGCCTATCGACGGCTGACCAACAGGGAAGACGCGCTCGCCTATCTGGACGAGACCGGCGCGCCGGTCGTGATCAAGGCGGACGGGCTCGCCGCCGGCAAGGGCGTCACCGTCGCGATGACGCTCGACGAGGCAAAGGCGGCGGTCGAATCCTGCTTCGAGGGTGCGTTCGGTGAGGCCGGCGCGGAAGTCGTGATCGAGGCATTCCTCGAGGGCGAGGAGGCGAGCCTTTTCGCGCTATGCGACGGACGGACCGCCGTCCTGCTCGGCACGGCGCAGGACCACAAGCGCGTCGGCGACGGCGACACCGGGCCGAACACCGGCGGCATGGGCGCCTATTCGCCCGCACCGGTGCTGGACCAGGCGATGATCGACGAGGTGATGACCGAGATCGTTGTGCCGACGCTGGCTGGCATGCATGCGCGTGGCATTCCCTTTGTCGGCATTCTCTATGCCGGGCTGATGCTCACCGACGAAGGGCCGGAACTGATCGAATACAATGTGCGCTTCGGCGATCCGGAGTGCCAGGTGCTGATGCCCCGGCTGAAATCCGATCTGGTCGAGCTGATGCTGGCGGCGACGCAAGGCGAGTTGCTGGCGCATGAGCCGCAATGGTCGGACGAGACCGCGCTCTCCGTCGTGATGGCCTCGAAGGGCTATCCGGGCAGCTACGAAAAAAACACGCCGATTGGCGGCATCGAGGCCGCCGAGGCGACCGGCGCGCTGGTCTTCCATGCCGGCACGGCAATCAAGGACGGCCAACTTGTCGCCACGGGAGGGCGCGTGCTCAACGTCACCGCGCTCGGGCCAAACGTCGGCGAGGCACAGCGGCGTGCCTATGCCGGCATCGATGCACTCGACTGGCCGAACGGCTTCTGCCGCCGCGATATCGGCTGGCGGGCAGTCGCGCG
>JBHIWX010000134.1:0-7845 GCA_041987205.1 Rhizobiaceae bacterium
CTGACGACCCTCTGCCGGGTCAGGTTTTCCGGAAGCGACACCCCGCCCCTTCCATGACCTTAAGATGGACCATCCCGCCGCCGGGCTTCGTGCAGATATGCACATGGTGTAACGGACGCCTTCCGACGAGGCCGCCCTCGCGGAGACCGTGAGCAAAAGCGAAACTCGGACTCACCTGAGCGGCCGAAGAGGCCGCCGGCCGGTCAGGCCGCCCCTGCGGAGCCGTGAGCGCAGTGAACTGGCGTGAGCTGGTCTGAAAAGCAAAAAAGGCCCGGCAAATGCCGGGCCTTTTCCAATGCATGCTGGAGAGCGAACTTACATGTTGGTGTACTTGTCCACCAGTTCGCGGGCCTTGGTGACCATTTCCTTGCCGGGCAGGCCCTTGCCGTTCATCTCCTCGATCCAGGCGTCGATCAGCGGCTCGGCAGTATCCTTCCAGCGCTGTGTCTCGGCCTCGTCGAGCGTGATGATGTTGTTGCCGTTCTTCTGCGCGATTGCCAGGCCGACCGCGTCGCCCGCATCCATGGCACGTCCGAACATGGCGGCCGTCTCGATGCCCGAATTGTCGTCGATGACCTTCTTCAGGTCGTCGGGCAGCTTGTCATAAGACGCCTTGTTCATCGCCACGACGAAGGTCTGGGTATAGAGACCGTGCGTACCGGAAAAGCCGGTGTGATTCTTCACGAGCTCGCTGACCTTCAGCGGCACGGTGACTTCCCACGGAATGGTCGTGCCGTCGATGACGCCCTTCGAGAGCGCTTCGGAAACCGCCGGAACCGGCATGCCGATCGGCGTCGCGCCAAGCTTTTCGAGCATCTGGTTGATGACGCGCGAACCGCCGCGCACTTTCAGACCCTTCATGTCTTCCAGCTTGTTGACCGGGTTCTTCGAGTGGATGAGCCCCGGGCCGTGGGCGTGCCACGCGATGACCTTCACGTCCTTGAACTGGTCGGCGCAATAGGTCTCGCAATATTCATGGAACGCCTTGGAGGTCGCCTCGCCGGTGGTCATGGCAAACGGCAATTCGAACGCCTCCGTCGCCGGGAAGCGGCCCGGCGTATAGCCGATGACGGTCCAGATCAGGTCGACGACGCCGTCCTTGGCCTGGTCAAAGAGTTCCGGCGGTTTGCCGCCGAGCGCCATCGAATCGTACTGGTCGATCTTGATGCGGCCGCCGGATTCCTGCTGCACCTTCTCGATCCAGGGCTTGATCGCCTTGGACGGGATCGTTGCCGGCGGCGGCAACATCTGGTGGAACTTCAACGTCACGTCCTGAGCGTAAGCAGACGCCGACAGGACGATTCCCGTGGCCGCCGCGGCAAGCATCAGCGATAGTTTCTTCATGGGGTTTCCTCCCGGTTGGGCCCGCCGGTTCATTCCTCCGGAACAACGGGCAATGATCTTCTTTTTATTATGCATCATAACAATTTTCAATCACCGTCTATCATACTCCGACACGATGACTGAACCAGCCCGATTTGGCCAGCGTTGCGAGTTCGCGACCCGCCACGGCGGTTAACCCGGGCGTCCCGCCGCCGAGTGCACCGACGCCGCCAATCATCTTTGACCGGCACGTCGCGCGTGCTAGAGCATGCGCCGAACCATACCCTTGCAGAACGAAGAAACGACCGAGGAAATACCGATGGCCACACCCACCCCGCCCTATCGCGCCGACCATGTGGGGAGCCTGCTGCGCCCCGAGCCCGTCAAGGCGGCCCGCAAGAAGTTCTATGACGAGAAGTCGATTCCCGCCGAAGAACTGAAGGCCGTCGAGGACGAGGCCATCCGCGACCTTATCAAGATGCAGGAGGATGTCGGCCTGCTCGCGGTGACCGATGGCGAGACCCGTCGTGCCTACTGGCATTACGACTTCATGGAGGAACTCGTCGGCCTCGATCTCGAGAAGCGCGAGGGCGGCATCGGCTTTTCCAACACCACCGCCATTCCCGTTACGCCGGTGATCAACGAGAAGATCGATTTCCCGTCCGACCACCCGATGATCGAACATTTCACCTTCGTGCGCGACAACACCTCGGTGACGCCGAAGATCTCGATCCCCGGCCCCTCCTGCTGCCATTTCCGTGTCCTGCCCGAGGACGTGCGCGTGAAGGAATATGCCGAGGACCAGCAGGCGCTGTTCGCCGACCTGGCCGCCGCCTATGCCAAGGCCGTGCAGACCTTCTACGATGTCGGCTGCCGCTATCTGCAGATGGACGACATCTTCTTCGCCTATCTATGCGACCCAAAGCATCGCGCCGCCAAGAGCGTGGCCGGTCAGGACCCGGACTGGCTGATCGACCGCTATGCCTGGATGCTGCGCGAGGCGATCAAGGACCGCCCGTCCGACATGGTGATCGGCATGCATATGTGCCGCGGCAACTTCAAGTCGACCTATGCGGCCGAGGGCGCCTATGACGCGTCCGCCGAGGCGATCTTCTCGACCGGCGTCGACATCTACTTCATGGAATACGACACCGACCGCGCCGGCGGGCTGGAGCCGCTCAAACTGCTGCCCAAGGGCAATCAGCGCGTCCTGCCCGGCTTCATCACCACAAAGACGGCCGAGCTCGAAAGCATGGACTGGCTAAAGCAGAAATTCGACGAAGCGTCGAAATATGCCGATATCGGCCAGCTCGGCATCGCCCCGCAATGCGGCTTCGCCTCCACCGAGGAAGGCAACGCCATCACCTATGACGACCAGCGCCGCAAGTTGGACCTCGTCGTCAGGACCGCCGAGGAGATCTGGGGCGGTGTCGACGCGTAACGCAAACATGTCGCGGGTGGCACGCGCCGCCCGCGACATCGCCAGCCGCCATGGCTTGCCCGCAACGGCATTTCCCGTACGATGGCCGCGATGAGCGAATACCTCACGACAAGGGAACTGGCGGACCTGCTCCGCATCAAGGAGCGCAAGGTCTACGACCTCGCCGCCTCCGGCTCGGTGCCCTGCGTCCGGGCGACCGGCAAACTGCTTTTTCCCCGTCAGGCCATCGACGACTGGCTCGGCCGTCATCGCGACGATTCAGCCGTTACGCCTGCTGCAAAGTCTGTTTCGCGTCCGCCCAGGGTCGTGCTCGGCAGCCACGACCCCCTGCTCGAATGGGCCCTGCGCCAGTCGGGTTGCGGCCTCGCCTCCTATTTCGACGGCAGCGCCGACGGGCTTGAGCGCTTCGCACAGTCGGAAGGTCTTGCCGCCGGCCTTCATCTCAGGGATGACGCCACAGGCGACTGGAACGTGCCGGCCGTCGCCGCGCGCTTTGCCGACCGGGCCGTCGTGCTCGTCGAATGGGCAAGGCGCCGGCGCGGCTTCGTGCTGTCCAACGCGGTGAAGGACAAGGTCGCTGAATTCGGCGACCTCCGGGGATTGCGGGTTACCCCGCGCCAGCCGGCTTCGGGTGCCCAGATGCAGTTTCTGCGCATGCTCGCCGATGCGGGCCTGACGACGGACGATCTCGAGATGGGCGAGCCCGCGCGCACCGAGGCCGACGCCGCCCTGTCCGTCCTCGACGGCAAGGCCGACCTCACTTTCGGTCTTCAGGCGGAAGCAGTCCAGTACAAGCTTGCCTTCCTGCCCGTGGTCGAGGAACGCTTCGACCTTCTCGTCGACCGGCGCGAATGGTTCGAGCCGCCGATGCAGGCCTTCCTAGCCTTCTGCCGATCGCCGGCCTTCGCCACGAAAGCAGGCGAACTGGCCGGCTACGACATTTCCGGCTTCGGCACCGTCCACTTCAACGGCGCCGCATAAATATCTGAAACGATAAGAAATCCCGGATGGTATCGCTCGCGCGTCAATGCGCGTTCGGGAAGAACAATTGCTGGCCGTCCACCTTGAAAGCCGCGATCGTCTGCTGGCCCTTGTCGGAAACCAGCCAGTCGATGAATTTCTGCCCCGCCTCGACCTTCGCGCTCGGGCATTTCTTCGAATTGACCAGGATGACGCCATACTGGTTGAACAGATCCTCGTCGCCCTCGACCGAAATCGTAAAATCGCCCTTGTTGCCGAAGCTGATCCAGGTGGCCCGGTCCGTCATCACATAAGCGCCCATGCCGACGCCTACATTGAGCGTCGCACCCATGCCCGAGCCGGTTTCGCGGTACCAGTCGCCCGATGAAGCCGTCGGGTCGATGCCCGCCGCCTTCCACAGCGCCTTTTCCTTCTTGTGCGTGCCGGAATCGTCGCCGCGCGAGGCGAAGGTCGCCTTCTTGTCGGCAATGGCCCTCAGCGCCGCCTCGATGTCCGACATGCCGGCAATCCCGGCAGGATCGGAAGCAGGACCGACGATGATGAAGTCGTTGTACATCAGGTCTTCGCGCGCGACGCCATAGCCCTCGGCCACGAACTTCTCTTCCGACGGCTTGGCATGCACCAGCAGCACGTCCGCATCGCAGTTTTGCGCGTTCTTGATCGCCTGGCCCGTGCCGACGGCCACGACATTTGCCTTGACGCCGGTATCGGCTTCGATGATCGGCAGCAGATAATCGTAAAGGCCGGAATTCGCCGTCGACGTGGTCGACTGCACGAGAATATCCTCCGCCATCGCGGACGATACTCCGCCCGAAAGCATGGTGAGCGTGACAAACGCAGTGAGAACGTGTCTGATTCGCATTACGAGACCCCTTCCGTAAATGCCTGAACAATTTGAGATTTAGAGAACGATGCCACCGTCCAGATAGTCCTGTGCCGCTGCACAGGCTGGCGCATCGAAGAAGCGGACGGCCGGCGTGCACTCGCCAAGCCGGCCGCGGTGAAGAAAGACCACGGTTTCGGCGAGGCGCTTCGCCTGGCCGATATCGTGCGTGACCATGACGATCCTTACACCCTGCGCCTGCACTTCCGTGACGATCTCCTCGATCATCAGTGCAGAGGCGGGATCGAGGCTGGCCGTGGGCTCGTCCAGGAAAAGGATCTCAGGCTCCACGGCCAGCGCGCGCGCCAGTGCAAGCCGCTGCTGTTCGCCCCCGGACAGCAATCGTGCGGGTTGCCTGGCGCGATCGGCAAGTCCGACGCGCTCGAGCAGCGCGTCGCGACGCGCCACTCTTTCCTTGGCGCTACCGCCCTTCAGCGAGAGCGCGAAATCGATGTTCGCCGCCACGTTGCGCCGCAACAGTACGGGACGCTGAAATACCATGGCCTGGCGCTCGCGCGTCTTCTCGCTGATCGGCGTTTCGCCATATGTGATCAAACCTGCCGACGGGGCGATGAGACCGTGAAGCAGGCGGAGCAAAATGCTCTTACCCGCTCCATTCGGTCCCATCACCACCGTGAGCGCCTTGGCCCCAAGGGAGAGGTTGAGATCATCGACAAGCCGCTTGCCGTCCACTTCGTAGCTCAGTCCCCGCGTCGTCAGCCATGCCGGCCCGCGCACGAGCGGAATGACATTGGGCGCGATAACCTCGGACAGAAGGGCGAGTTCAGGCATAGGCAGAACGCCTTGCACCTCCACGCAGCGTCATCACCAGTGCGTTGACCCCGAGCGCGATGATCATCAGGACGATGCCGAGCGCCATTGCCAGCGCCAGATCGCCCTTGGAAGTTTCCAGTGCGATGGCCGTCGTCATGACGCGCGTCAAATGATCGATATTGCCGCCGACGATCATGACCGCACCGACCTCGGCAACCGCCCGCCCGAAGCCGGCGAGAGCCACGGTCAAAAGGGAATAGCGCGCATCCCAGATCAGCGCGCCCATCGCCGTGTGGTGCGGCACGTTGAGCGAGCGGAACTGCTCGGCATATTCATTGTTGAGGTCTTCCAGCACCTGCCGCGACAACGCCGCGACGATCGGCGTGATCAGGATCGTCTGGGCGATGATCATGGCCGTCGGCGTATAAAGCAGGCCGAGAAACCCGAGCGGCCCGGCCCGTGACAGATTCAGATAGACGATCAGTCCGACGACCACCGGCGGCAAGCCCATCAGCGCATTGATCAGCACGAGCACCGCGCTCCGGCCGGGAAACCGCGTCACCGCCAGCGCCGAACCCAGCGCCAATCCGATCACACCCGCGGAAAACGTCGCCGACAGGCTCACCTTCAGCGACAACTGGACGATCTCGATCAGATCAGTGTCGCCGGAAGCCACGAGTTCGACGGCGTGGGTGAATGCCTCTGTGGTACTATGCATAATTTACAGATTCGACTTTCCAATACGTCGATACCGGAAATTATGCATGTTGGTGAACTGGATGCAAGGCACAGAACGGCAATGCCGGCCGCTTTTGCGACACCGGCGGACAAGTGGCAGCCGTCAGAATAAAAGTGTCAGAACGTCAGGCGAATTTGCGCGCCGCCGCCGAATGCTCGGCGATCAGTTGCGCCACGTCGAGGCCGACCGGCACCCCGCCCTCGACGCGCCAATGCCCGGCGACCATGACGCGGTCGGCCTTGTTCGCCCCGCACAGCACCAGCGCCGCGATCGGGTCGTGCGCGCCTGAAAAGCGCAACTCGTCGAGCGTGAACAGCGCGAGGTCGGCCTGCTTCCCGACGGCGATCTCGCCGATATCGTCGCGTCCAAGGCACCGCGCCGACCCTTTGGTGGCCCATCTGAGCGCATCGAAATGGGTCACCTCCGACGAGGTGTCGTAGTGCAGCCGGTTGATCATCAGCGCGTGGCGGACCTCCTCCATCATGTTGGAGGAATCGTTCGAGGCCGAGCCGTCCACACCAAGCCCGACCGGACTGCCGGCCGCTTCGAGTTCGCGCGTCTTGCAGAAACCCGAGGCGAGCACCGCATTCGAGGTCGGGCAATGGCACACGCCGACGCCATGCTTGCCGAGCTTGGTGCATTCCTCCGCCGTGAAATGGATGCCATGTGCCAGCCAGGCGCGCGGCTGCATCCAGTTGACGTCTTCCAGCCACTCGACCGGGCGGCAGCCATAGAGTTCCCTGACGAGGTCTTCCTCGTCCAGCGTCTCCGCCAGATGGGTATGCATCTGGCAATCGTGCTTTTCGGCAAGCGCCGCCGTCTCGATCATCAGCCGCTTGGAGACCGACATCGGCGCACACGGCGCCAGCGCGATCTGCGTAATCGAGCCTTCCGATTTGTCGTGATACAGGCCCAGCACGCGCTCGCAATCGGCGAGAATCTCATCCTCGTCCTGCGCCACATGGTCGGGTGGAACCATGCCGTCCTTGACCGACAGCGAAATCGACCCGCGCGACACGGTCGCCCTTATGCCCATCGCCCTCGCCTCTTCGACCTCGATGTCCACGGCATCGCGCACATCGGGCGGAAAGACGTAGTGATGGTCCATCGCGGTAGTGCAGCCCGACGAGATCAGCTCGGCCAGCGCCAGCCGCACGCCCAGGCGGAACATGTCGCGGTCAAGCCGACCCCAGATCGGATAGAGCGTCGACAGCCAGGGAAACAATTCCTTGTTGATGGCTTTGGGATGCGCCCGGCTCAGCGTCTGGAAGAAATGGTGATGCGTGTTGACGAGGCCTGGCAGCACGACATGGCGCCGCGCGTCGAAGCGCTGGTCGACCGGCGCCGACGGCTCGCCGCCCGAAGGCACCAGTTCCACGATCTTCCCGTCCTCGACGACAAGGCCACCATCGGCGGCACCGTCATTCGAACCCGTAAGGATCGCCATAGGATTGGATATCCACAACCGCATGCCAGCCTCTCCGTCTCGTTTCCAGCCCAAGGGAAACACCAAGCAAGTCCCGTACCAGTACGAAACACCCGAATTCCAGCGATTTTTGTCGTCCAACGCTTCAAGAAGCTGCCCATTTGGCAGTCAAATGCCGCGGGGTAGATCACCGACAGCAGAAAGCCCCGCACCGTTTCCGGTCGCGGGGCTTTCTGCAGGATGGCGGGTTGGTGGATCGAGTTCTGCTTAGTTGCAGA
>JBHIWX010000135.1:0-7735 GCA_041987205.1 Rhizobiaceae bacterium
CCAGCCCGGTACGTAGTTGGAATCGTAGCCGCGCATCTGGAAGGAGCGGGTGATGACGTCCTTGAGGATCTTGTTGAGCGCGTGGCCGATATGGATGTTGCCGTTGGCGTAGGGCGGGCCGTCATGCAGGACGAAGGTCTCGCGGCCCTTCGCGTCCTCGCGCAGCTTGCGGTAGAGGTCCATCTCGCGCCAGCGGGCGACGAGCTCAGGCTCCTTTTGCGGCAGGCCCGCGCGCATCGGGAAATCGGTCTTCGGCAGGTTGAGCGTCTCGCTCCAGTCCCTGCCTGAATTGGCGCTGCCGGTTTCGGCGGAATTTTCAGTCGTGGTGCTGTCGTTCATCGTGGTCACATGATCGTTTGAGCGGCCGGCTCTGCTTCGCCGCACTTTGCGGTGCGTGGAATGGTCGGCTGGAAGGACTTAGCGTCCAATTCTTAAGCAATGCTGGTGAGATGACACGCGCCGGCGAACGCTCACCGGAACATGCGCGGAGTACCCCGGGACCCTGCCGACACTTTCAGGCAGAGGCCGGGCCGATAATTCGTATCGTGATCCGGGCATGAGCAAACATGGGCCGTCTCTTAGCAGCAGGTGTTCGGGGAATAAAGCGGGTTTTGTCGCGCCGCATCGTCACGCCGCATCGAAGGAGAGTTTCAGATCGAGTTCGGAGAGCGGCGAGACGCCGGACAGTGCCGCGCGCGCTTCCTCGGCGTCGCGGTGCATCTGCTCGGTCAGCGCCTCCAGACCGTCGAACTTCTCCTCGCCGCGCAGATAGGTGAAGAAGGCGACCTGGCCGGTCTCGCCGTAGAGGTCGCCGGAAAAGTCGAACAGATGGGTTTCAAGCAGGGCGGCGCCATCCTCCTCTACGGTCGGGCGACGGCCGAAACTCGCCACGCCATCGTGAAGCGTGCCGTCGGCGCGGCGGAAGCGGACGGCGTAGATGCCGTGTGCCAGTCCGTAGGCGGGCGGCATCATCATGTTGGCGGTCGGAAAGCCCAGCGTCCGGCCAAGCTTCGCGCCACCGCTTACCTCCGCCTCGACGGCATGGCGATAGCCGAGCAGGCCCGATGCGATGGCGATATCGCCCTCGCCCAGCGCGACACGGATACGGCTCGACGAGATGATCTCGCCGCCCTCGTCGTTGAAGGGATCGACCAGCGTCACGCCCAGATCGCGGGTCTCCGCCTCGCGCTTGAGGAAGTCCGGCGTGCCCTCGCGGCCCTTGCCGAAATGGAAATCGTAACCCGCGACGACATGGGTGACACCCAGATCGCGCATCAGGACGGTTTCCACGAAATCATGCGCCGACCGTCCGGCAAAATCGGCGTCGAAACGCTGCTCGATCACCGCGTCGAAACCGAGCGCATCGAGCAGCTTGCGCTTCAGCGGCGGCGGGGTAAGCCGGAAGACCGGTTCGCCGGGCTTGAAGAAGGTTCTGGGATGCGGCTCGAATGTCAGCACCAGGGCCGGCAGGCCACGGCGTTTGGCTTCCTCGAGCGCCTGGCCGAGCACGGCCACATGGCCGCGATGGACGCCGTCGAAATTGCCGATCGCCACCACACCGCCCCTGAGCTCCGACGGCAGGTCGGACGTACCGGCAACGACGAGGGAAGTGGCCCGACCATCCTTCACGGCATTCACCAGGTCAGACGGGGCATCCAGGCGACCGGCCGGGCCTGATGCGCGTGCAGGAATTTCGCCAGCATGTCGGTATCGGGCGTCTCGTGGCTACCGCCCTCACCGGCATAGTCGCCGGCGTGAATGCCGGCCGAGATGTACAGAAGGTCGAGCCCGAAATCGGCGGCGCCGGCAACGTCGGTCGGCATGCCGTCGCCGATGGCGAGCACGCGGGAGCGGTCGAGATCGCGGCCGGCAGCCTGCGAGAGCCGCGTCATGGCACGTTCGTAGATCGGGCGATGCGGCTTGCCGACGATGTAGGTCTTGCCGCCGATCGCCTTGTAGTCACGCGCCAGCGCGCCTGCGCACCAGATCAGATCCTTGCCGCGCTCGACCACGATGTCGGGATTGGCGCAGATGAAGGGCAGGTCGCGGGAGCGCAATTCGCTCAGGAGTTCGCGATAATCCTCGGGCGTTTCGGTCGTGTCGTCGACGAGGCCGGTACAGACGACGGTCTGGGCATCATCCTTGCCGACCAGATCGACATGCAGGCCGTGATAGAGCGACAGATCGCGCTCGGGCCCCAGATGGAAAACGGCAGGCGACATCTCGCCGACCAGCATGCGCGTCACATCGCCGGAGGTGACGACCGCGTCGAACGTGCCCGGCCCGCCACTGCCCGATCCGCTACTGAAAGGCACGCCGAGCCCGGCAAGCTGTTCGAGTACCGGCTCGTGGGGGCGTGGCGCATTGGTGATCATGACCACCGATCCGCCCTGTTCGCGGAATTTGGACAGCGCCTCGATCGCGTTTGCCCAGGCGTCGACGCCGTTGTGCAGCACGCCCCAGACATCGCACAGAATACCGTCATAGCGGCCGGCAAGCTGCGACAGGCCGTCGATGCGGCTCGATTGGGGTTCCATGCGTTCTCGATCCGGGTGGTTTGCGCTCGCCCTTTCGCGGAAGGGACAACGCCTTTTGGCAAAGGCGTCATGACGGGTCAAGCCGCCAGATGGCCGGCGGCGACGTGGCGCGGTTACCATGGTGCATGTTGTGACTTTCAAGCACGGCGCGCATCGCCTAGAATCGACGCGATCCGCCATCCTGCCGAGTTTAACGGACGCGACCCGAAGATGATCCGATTTTTCGTCCTGCCGATCCTTGCCGCCATTCTGGCGGGCGCGCTGACGGCGGGCGTCTATTTCATGACGGATCCAGACGCGATGGCCGCGCTCACCCAGGGCCAGGCCGGCCCACGCGTCACGCTCGTTGCCGTCGCGGCCGGTGCGATTGCGCTGGCGGTTGCCAGCTACGTCGCGGCGGTGCGGCTTGGCGTGACGCTCATGAAACGCGCGCAGGGGCTCACCGCCTTCGAGGCCGACATCCGCCGTCGGATCAGCAGGATAGAGGCCGGGCTGGAGGCGCTGGACGCCGCCGGCCTGACCTCGGGCGAACGGGCAAAGACCGGTACTGATGCAAGTTCAGGCGGCTACAAGCAGGGCATTGCGACGGCCGCGCTACAGGGCGCCGGCGATGGCAGCGCCGAGAAAGTGATCCTGTTCGACCCGGCGACGCGGGCACGCGGCGCGCACCTGCCGCAGGCCAGGCTCATCGGCGACAAGCTTGCGCACGCGCTGGAAAGGAACCGGATCGAGGCATGGTTCCAGCCGGTCGTCAGCCTGCCCGGCCGCAAGACCCGGTTTTTCGAGGCGATCGCCTATCTGACGGACGAGGCCGAGGACGGTTCCCCGGGGGCGCAGCCGGCGCGGGCGATCGAACCGGCCTATTCCAGTGCGCCTGAGATCGACCGGCGCATGCTGCTGCAATCGCTGAAACTGCTGCGCGAACTCGACAGGACCGGCAAGCATGCCGGCGTGATCTGGCGCCTGCACGAAACGGCGCTGGGCGACGCGCATGCCTTTGCCGGCATCGAACGCATTCTGGACGCCAATTCGGCACTGGCCGAAAAGCTTGTCGCGCGCATCGACCATCGCGACTTCGCCTCGCTCGACCCGGCGCAGACCGACCGGCTGCACCGGCTGCGCGAACTGGGTTTCCCGCTCGCCATCGGCAATTGCCCCGATACGGTGAAAGCCAGGCAGGCGGTGCGCACCTCGCTGTTTTCCATCGTCGTCATCGACGTGTCGCGGATCGTTGCCAGCGAGGGCGACGAACGGCCGATCCACCGCGTCATCGCAGGCGAGAAGGGCCAGCCGGCCGTCGAGATCATCGCAAGCGGGGTGGGCGACGAGCAGCAGGCGATGGCGCTGATCGACCAGGACGTTCTGCTGGCACAGGGCGATTTCTTTTCCGAGCCGAGACCAATGCGCTCCGCCACCACGGGCTCCAGCGCGACAGGCATGTAGCCACCCCGCCCGAACCGTCAAATCCGGCCGGCGGCATTCAAATTCCGCGCGCGCCACGCATTGACAAGCAGCCATACAGCTCTTATCTCACCGGCCGTTAGCACTCGCCTCCGGTGAGTGCTAACTGATTTTCAGGAGGACCCGCCGCCACCGGCGTTCGCGGGACCGCAAGAACAACGTCAGATACGGGAAACCTTCCATGGCAAAGATCAAGTTCCGTCCGCTGCACGATCGCGTGCTGGTGCGCCGGCTCGAGTCCGAGGAAAAGACCGCAGGCGGGATCATCATCCCCGACACGGCAAAGGAAAAGCCCTCCGAGGGCGAAATTGTGGCCGTCGGCTCCGGCGCTCGCGATGAAAGCGGCAAGCTGGTCGAGCTCGACGTCAAGGTCGGCGACCGCGTCCTGTTCGGCAAATGGTCCGGCACCGAGGTCAAGGTCAACGGCGAAGACCTACTGATCATGAAGGAGTCGGATGTGATGGGCGTCATCGCGTAAGTCGCGAAGCCCGAACGTCCCGTCAATTCAGACACACCTATCGGTCCGCGATTGCAGGACCTGATCAAAGGAGCATTCAATGTCTGCCAAAGAGGTAAAATTCAGCGCCGACGCACGCGAGAAGATGCTGCGTGGCGTCGACATCCTCGCCAATGCGGTGAAGGTCACGCTCGGCCCGAAAGGCCGCAACGTCGTCATCGAGAAGTCCTTCGGCGCACCGCGCATCACCAAGGACGGCGTCACCGTCGCCAAGGAAATCGAACTGGAAGACAAGTTCGAGAACATGGGCGCACAGATGGTGCGCGAGGTCGCTTCCAAGACCAACGACATCGCCGGTGACGGCACCACGACCGCCACGGTCCTGGCCCAGTCGATCGTCAAGGAAGGCGCCAAGGCGGTTGCCGCCGGCATGAACCCGATGGACCTGAAGCGCGGCATAGACACCGCCGTCAGCGAAGTCCTCGACGCGCTTGCCAAGATGTCCAAGAAGATCAAGACCTCGGAAGAAGTTGCCCAGGTCGGCACGATCTCGGCCAATGGCGAAACCGAAATCGGCGAGATGATCGCCCACGCCATGCAGAAGGTTGGCAACGAGGGTGTCATCACCGTCGAGGAAGCCAAGACCGCAGAGACCGAACTCGAGGTCGTCGAGGGCATGCAGTTCGATCGCGGCTATCTCTCGCCCTATTTCGTGACCAATCCGGAAAAGATGGTTGCCGAGCTGGAAGACCCCTACATCCTCCTGCACGAGAAGAAGCTGTCCAACCTGCAGGCCATGCTGCCGATCCTGGAAGCCGTGGTTCAGTCGGGTCGGCCGCTGCTGATCATCGCGGAAGACGTCGAGGGTGAGGCCCTGGCCACGCTGGTCGTCAACAAGCTGCGCGGCGGTCTGAAGATCGCAGCCGTCAAGGCACCGGGCTTCGGCGATCGCCGCAAGGCCATGCTCGAGGACATCGCGATCCTGACCGGCGGTCAGGTCATCTCCGAAGATCTCGGCATCAAGCTGGAAAACGTGTCCCTCAACATGCTGGGCACGGCCAAGCGCATCACGATCACCAAGGAAGAGACCACGATCGTCGACGGCGCCGGCAAGAAGAAAGAGATCGAGGGCCGCGTCTCCCAGATCAAGGCCCAGATCGAGGAAACCTCTTCGGACTACGACCGCGAGAAGCTGCAGGAGCGCCTGGCGAAGCTGGCAGGCGGCGTTGCCGTCATCCGCGTCGGCGGCGCGACCGAAGTCGAGGTCAAGGAAAAGAAGGACCGTGTCGACGATGCGCTCAACGCAACGCGCGCGGCCGTCGAGGAAGGCATCGTCGCCGGTGGTGGCGTAGCCCTTCTGCGGACCTCCGCCGCGATCAAGGCAAAGGGCGTCAATGACGACCAGGAAGCCGGCATCAATATCGTGCGCCGCGCGCTGCAGGCTCCGGCCCGCCAGATCGCGACGAACGCAGGTGCGGAAGCCTCGATCGTCGCCGGCAAGGTGCTCGAGAACAAGTCGGCCACCTACGGCTACAATGCCCAGACCGGCGAATATGGCGACATGATCGCCATGGGCATCGTCGATCCGGTCAAGGTCGTGCGCACCGCGCTTCAGGATGCGGCCTCCGTCGCCGGTCTGCTGGTCACCACCGAAGCGATGGTTGCCGAGCTGCCGAAGAAGGAATCCGCAGGTCCGGCCATGCCCGACATGGGCGGCATGGGCGGCATGATGTAAGCTTCGGCTTCATCAGCGAATTTCGAAAGGGCGGTCTTCGGGCCGCCCTTTCTCTTTGGCAATGCCGCCCATGCTTTCTTCTCGCCCGGCCCCGCAAGAAGGGACGGGGTGGCGGCATGATGCAAGCTTCAGCTTCATCAGCGAATTTCGAAAGGGCGGTCTCCGGACCGCCCTTTTTGGTTGACTGATCAATGGCGATCGCCAAAGAAAGCACAGACGGCAAGCAGAAGATAAATCGTAGCGAGTGCGGCAGAGACTGCAACCTTGTCCATGCCAACACAAGTTCCAACGTAACCAGCTGACATGGCGGCATAGGCCAGCGAATGGATGTATTTGATCATTATGGCGATCCTTTGTTTGAGGAACGCCGCCCGGACGGCTATGTTTGTCGACGAAAATAACTTAAGTTGATAAGCGCTTAGAACGCCGGCACGAATGTTCCGGCAGATGCGCGGTTACTTACTGCTTCTTGCACAGAAATTTACGGAAATGACATTTGGCTCCAGATTTGGACTTCTTGTCCGCCAATACCGCGACACACAAGGTATCAGCGCCAGCGAACTTGCACTGAAGGCGCTGGGGGACCGGGCCAAGCGCTCCCGGATCTCGGAACTGGAAAAAGGCAAGGTGGCGAATCCGCATGCCAAGACAGTTGAAAGACTCGCGGAGCATTTAGGTATTTCGCCCGATGAAATAGCCGGTTGCCGTCAACCGCAATCAGGCACGAGCGATATCGACCGGGCGGAACTGGATAACCTCCGTAGTCAAACCGGCTCCCTTGCCAACGCGCTCGATACAATTCGAGGTTTGGGGCGAAGCCAGTTGGAAGCACTCGCCCGGCGCTTTGAAATCGAGAACGCGTCGAGCCTTACGGAGCCGGAACTGCAGGCGCTGCTGGAGGCGAAGGCCGAAGAATACCGCGTCTACAAGACACAGATCGACATGATCGACGCAAGGATCGCCGGTCTCGGCAATCTGAAAACCGCCGCGCAGGAAGCGGCGGAGCGGCTCGATCTGGAAGAGGTCGAAAACCTGCTGTCGATGGTACAGGCAACCGAACTCGACATCGCCGCCAGCACGGCCGAATTGCGGGCCGACAACGCTTTGCTGCGCGGTAGAGTCGACGATGCCTACCACATCCTCTCCGCCGCCGCCGACAGCTTTGCGGCGGTCGATCCGCTGGAGCCGGCGCGGCGGCGGATCCAGTACAGCTACAGACTATATATTCATGGCGTGCGTTATGGGGGCGTGGGATTGCTGCGAGCGAACGACATGAACCGTGCCGCTCTGCGCGTGTTCACCGAGACGGATCATCCAGTCGACTGGGCAGGGACGCAAAATAATCTTGCCCTCGCGCTCCGGAATCAGGGCACACGCACTGGCGGAGTGGAAGGCGCGGCCCTCATCGCTGAGGCCATCAATGCCTACCGCGCCGCGCTGCGCATCTACACCGAGGCGGACCATCCGGTCGACTGGGCGATGACGCAGAACAAACTCGCCATCGCGCTCCAGGAACAGGGCAAGCGCGCCGGTGGGGCGGTAGGC
>JBHIWX010000136.1:0-7709 GCA_041987205.1 Rhizobiaceae bacterium
GTTTTCATTGGAGTAGTCCCTTCTCTGACGACCCTCTGCCGGGTCAGGTTTTCCGGAAGCGACACCCCGCCCCTTCCATGACCTTAAGATGGACCATCCCGTTCCCGCATGGCGTGCAAAAATGCACATGGTGGATTTTTCAGGGTTATCTCTATAACCCGTTGAAATCCTTTACTTTACCCATGCTTCCAGAACCTCCGCCGTCGCCTCGGGACGCTCGACCGGGGCGAAATGCCCGGCATTTTCGATGATCACCAGGCTTGCATCGGGCAATTCGGCGAGCATTTCCTCATGCTGTTCGACGGGACTCCAGGCGTCCTGCCGGCCAACAACGAGGAGCGTAGGGCAGCGAATGTCGGCAAGGTATAGCCGGGCATCCGGCCGGCCGAGCAGCGCGGCGATCTGTCGGGCGTGCAATTGCGTCGTCATGCGTTCGACCATTGCCGTCAGGGCAGCCATCAGTTCCTCGTCGTCCAGACGGTCGGGATGGACCATGCCCGGCAGCCAGTCATCCGCCAGGGCGCGCATGCCCTCCTGATTGGCGAGATCGACGCGACGCTGCCGTCCGACTTCCTCCCCTTCCCGCTTTGGATGCACGCCGGTGTCGAGCAGTGCCAGCCGTTCGACGCGCTCCGGGGCATGGCGCGCCATCTCCAGCGCGACACGCGCGCCCATTGAATGACCGGCGACATAGAGCCTGCCCGGATAGGCCGCCAGCGTATCGGCGGCCATTTGCGCGATGCTGTCCTGCGTGGAAAGATCCGCCACCACCGTCCGGTGCAGCCGCGACAGCGGCTCGATCACGCCCGACCACGCATGCGCGTCCGACAGCAGGCCGGGCACGAGCACGATCGTCACTTGGCCGTCGGCACCTTGCCGGACATCTTGCTCGCCATTCATGTGCACACAATCTCCATGTCTCGAGGATGCCCGCCCGCATTGCCGTTCGGGTGAACACACCGGCACACCGACAACCCTTGCCGGCGACGTGACAGCGCCATAGCTCTGCGTCATGATTGGCCGCAATTGCAAGCCGAGATCGTAATCAGGAAGCAAAACCGGCAGGAGCAAACAGGCCCGATGAGGGGCGTGAGGAGGAAAAGTTGAGAAAACTGCAAACCCAGGGCGTTCATCACATCACGCTGGTCGGCGCCAACCGGCAGACATCCATCGATTTCTGGGAAGGCGTGCTCGGCATGCCCTTCGTGTTCGAACAGCCCAATCTCGACAAGGATTCGGAAAGCCATCTCTATTTCGATCCAGGCGACGGGCGGCTGATCACGATCTTCACCGACGAGGGCCGCAAGCCGGAACCGACGCGCACGCCGACCGATATCGGCTGCGTGCACCATCTCGCCCTTTCCGTCTCGCAGGCGACCTTCTGGCAGGCTGTCGAGCGGCTCGACGAGCGTGGCATCAAGCATAGCGGCGTGAAGGATCGCGGCTTCATGGATTCGATCTATTTCAACGATCCGCTCGGATTCCTGATCGAACTCGCCTCCTACCGTTTCGAGCCACCCTTCGGCGTGTCGCACGGGCAGGTCATGCTGGAGGCGCATCGCAACCGCGTGGCCAAAGGCGATCATCACATCGATCGCATCCATCTGGCCGATGCCATCGAGAAGCTGACGGCGAGAACCTTCGACAGCCTGTCGGACGATCGCAGCCCGAAGGATCCCTACGGAAATTCGAAATAACCGAAACCAACCGCAATTTGTGCAAGGGAGGAACCACACAATGGCCGAACTGAAACTCAGCGTCATCAAACCCAGCGTCAACAACATGACCGTACGCGTCTTCGTGCGCGCCGCCGCTCTCGATTTCGAGGAGGCGGACCTCTATGGCGGCACGCGGACGCCTGAATTCCTGGAGCGCAATCCGGCGCACCTGACGCCGATGATCGAGACCACGGGTCTGCCGAAGGGAGCGCTCTGGGAAAGCTGCGCCATCATGCAGTACCTTTCCAATGTGCACGGGCTCGAAAAGCTTTATCCCAGTGACCCGGCCAAGCGCGCCATGATCGACAGCGCCATGTTCTACGTGGTCGGCACGCTTTATCCGCTGCTTGCGCGGGCGACCTATCCGACGCTCAAGTTCCCGCAATATCCGGGCGAGGTCGGCGCAAGCGACGCCGATGACTCGGCCAAACAGGCCGCCGCCAAAGCCGCGACCGACGCGCTTGCCGAGCCGCTCGACGTCTTTCACAAGTTCTACGTGGGCGGAAAGCCGTTTATCGGCGGAGACGAACCGTCGATTGCCGATATCAGATTGGCCTCGACACTCGAATTCCTGGCGGCGATCGACTATCCCCTGCCCGACTGGGCCAAGAGCTTCATGAAAGCGATGGAGGACAAGCTTGGCTCGGCCTATTCCGAGCCGGCCGAAGACGTGCGCGGATACATCACCTATATCCGGTCGCAATAGGCAAATAATCGAGGCGCCATGCGCTGCCGGCATCCCGGTGGTGCATGGCGCGTGATTTCTCTGCAGTGACTTTATAAAAGGATATGCTAATATACGGTTTGGTGGCGGCCATTCGAGATTGATCCAATTCAACAGATGGATTCGCCATGAACCCCTTCCCGAACAAATCCACCAACGCCGTCTCCTGGCGCAAGAGCGCGCTCGCTTTCACCCTTGCCACGATATTGGCCGGAGGCGCCGACACCCTTTATGACCAGAACGCCGCGCAAGCCCAGATGATGGGCGGCGGCATGCATCATGGCATGGGGCAAGGTATGGGTTTCGTGCCTCATCACGGCACCGACGGCACCGGGCATGACGAGGTGAACATGCCGGGGCTGCGCGGGCTCGACGCGACCGAGGAAGAGAGCGCGGAACTGGCCACCATGTTCCGCAACTTCCCGAAGATCGAGCGCGAGGTCACCAATCTGCCGAACGGCATCCGCACCCTCACCTATTCGAAGGACGAGGAACTGATGGCCGTCATCGCCTCGCATGTCACGGGCATGATCACCCGCGTGCAGGAAGGCCGCGACCCCAAGGTCTTCATCCAGAGCCCGACACTGGACATCCTGTTCGAGCGCCGCGAACGGATCGAGACCGGGATCGAGATGACCGATGAGGGCATTGTGGTGACCCAGACCTCGGACGACCCCGAAGTCGTGGCCGCGCTGCACACCCATGCGGGAGAGGTATCCGACATGGCGGCGCGCGGCATGCAGGCCGTTCACGAGATGATGATGGAGCGCGCGGGCAATTGACGCCCCGGGGCCCGCATCGATTTCGCACCGAAGGGTGACATCGTGCGGCATACATATTAGATAACACTAATCTAACGCCGCTGGCCCGACCCAGGTGGTGATACAGGAAACAATCAGGGATTTCAGCGATGAGCTACCACTTCACACGCGAACCCGCATAACAAAGCCCGCGCGTCAAAACGGCACGCGGGCTCTTTTCCGGGCTGCGGCAAAACCTCAGTCGAACACGATCACCGGCCCGACGTCGCTGCCCTCTTTCAGGCGCTGCCAGACCTTGTCGGCGATCTCGCGATAGGCCTTGGCATGCGGGCCGTCGGGGTCGGTGGCCACGACCGGCGTGCCGGCATCGGAACTCTCCCGGATCACCATTTCGAGCGGCACCTCGCCCAGGAAGGGTACGCCGATGCGCTCGGCTTCCGCCTTCGCACCGCCATGGCCGAAAATGTCGTAGCGCTTGCCGGTGTCGGGCGCGATAAAATAGCTCATGTTCTCGACAATGCCGAAGACCGGCACGTCGACCTTGTTGAACATGTTGAGCCCCTTGCGCGCGTCGATCAGCGCCAGGTCCTGCGGCGTGGAGACGATGACCGCACCGGCGAGCGGCACCTGCTGGGCCATGGTGAGCTGCGCGTCGCCAGTGCCGGGCGGCATGTCGACCACGAGCACGTCGAGTTCGCCCCAGTCGACCTCGCGCAGCATCTGCGTCAGCGCGGAGATGACCATGGGGCCGCGCCAGATCATGGGCGTGTCCTCGTCGACGAGGAAGCCCATCGACATGACCTTCATGCCATGGCCAATCATGGGCTTGAGCATGCGCTCGGAGGCGGCTTCCGGCTTGCCCCGCACGCCGAGCAGGCGCGGCAGGGAGGGGCCGTAGATGTCGGCGTCGAGCATGCCGACCTTCAAGCCGTTGGCCTTGAGACCGAGCGCCAGGTTGACGGCGGTGGTCGACTTGCCGACGCCGCCCTTGCCGGATGCGACCGCGACGATGGCGCCGATGCCAGGCACGCCGGCCTTTTGCGGCCCGCCATGGGCATGGCCGCCCGAACCGCCAGGTCCACCGGGGCCGCCGGGACCACCCGGGCGCGGGCCGGCTGAAGCACGGGACGCGGCCTGCTGCCCGCCCTGCGCCGGGGCGCCGCCGGCCTGTCCGCCCTTCTTCTCGGCGGTCAGCACGACCAGCGCGCTGGTCACGCCATCCATGTCGAGCACGACCTTCTCGGCGGCCTGTCGCAGTGGCTCGAGCTTGGGCGCCAGATCGGCCGGCACGGCGATGGAGAACATCACCTTGCCGGAATCAACCAGCACCTCGGAGACCAGTCCCTGGTCCACGATGTTGCCGGAAAGGTCGGGGCCCACGACCTGCCTGAGCTGTTCGAGGACCTGTTGTTGGGTGGGTGCAGCCATCGTGTTCCCTGAGAAAAAGCGAGAAATGAATTTCATGGATTTGAAGGTCACGCGGCGCTCAGGGCGTTTCGATCTCGCCCGTCACGACATGCTCGAGCGACGACCCCTCGGCCGTCAGCGTCATCTTCAGGCGCAGTTTGTCACCGGTGAAATCGCCCGAGCGCACGAGTTTCTCGATCTCGCGCTGCGAGGTCACGCCGACCTGTTTCAGGAATTTGCGCATCGACATGTTGAAGTCTTCTTCGCTCATGGTCCCTCCGGTGCTGCTCAATCGCGGCGCATTCGCCGTTTCGTCACAGCCCACACATAGAACGCCTGAGCGGCAATTTCCATTTTCCCGCTGCGGCGCAATGGCGCTGTCCCGATTTCGTATCAGACCCGTTCGACCAGCCCGCCCGTGCGTATCAGGAAGTCGACGATCTCGCCGACCCCCTCGCCGCGCCTGAGATCGGTGAACAGGAAGGGTCGCCCCTCCCTTGCCTTGTCGGCGTCGCGGCGCATGCGTTCGAGATCGGCGCCGACATGCGGGGCAAGGTCGGTCTTGTTGACGAGCAGCAGGTCGGATCGGGTGATCGCCGGCCCGCCCTTTCTCGGAATATCGTCACCCTGGGCGACGGACACGACATAGATCGTCAGATCGGCGAGGTCGGGCGAGAAGGTCGCGGCGAGATTATCGCCGCCCGATTCGATGAAGACGATGTCGAGATCGGGATGGCGGGCATTGAGCCCGGCAATCGCCTGCAGATTGATCGAGGCGTCCTCGCGGATCGCCGTGTGTGGGCAACCGCCCGTCTCCACGCCGACGATGCGGTCGGAGGGCAGCGCCTGCATACGCACCAGCGCCTCGGCGTCCTCTCTCGTGTAGATGTCGTTGGTGACGACGGCGATCGAGAAATCGGTCGACATCGCCTTGCACAGTTTCTCGGTCAGCGTCGTCTTGCCAGAGCCGACCGGGCCGCCGATGCCAATACGGAGCGGGCCGTTGGGGGATTGGGTCATGTCACTGTCTCGCAAGCAGGATGAGGAGGATGAAGCCAAGTCCGATGGCGATGCAAAGCGGCGAATAGCAGCGCCGGTCAAGCGTCGCGAACGGTTCTTCGGGGAAACGCGCCCGGAACGCAGGCCAGTAGCCGGCAAGTCCGCGCCCGGTGAAAACGATGGCGAGCACGATCATGCCGAGCCAGACCAGCGATTGCGGCAGGGGATAGGGAATGAGCGCCGTCCACATCAGCGGCCACACGGCGGCGAAGAAGATCAGGCCGGCGACCGCGAGGGTCATCTCGCGCGACGGCAGGTGGCGAACGCCGGGGCTGCCGACCACCCTCCTCGCCAGCGAGACCTCGTCGGTTCCCGGCCAAAGCCCGCCAAGCGCCCAGTAGACATGGAGCACCGCGATCACGGCCAGGATGGCGGACAGGAAGACGGCGAGCGGCACGATCATGGTCAGGTCCTGAAAATCCGCGATTCCAGCGTCTCGTGGTTCATGGCCGCGATCTCGGCGATCAGGGTCGCGCTGCCCAGATCATCGAGCGTCGAGGTTGAGGCCCGGCGTGCGGTTTCCAGAATGACCGGCTCCAGTTCGGCCAGCAGCCGCACACCGCCATTCTGACCGGTCAACGACAGACGGATGGCTGCCTGTATCTGGTTGGTCACGGCGGCGTTGAGGAAGGCCGGTAGGATGTCGTCCAGCGCGACGCCGATCCGCGCCGATATCGCACCGACGGCAACGGGATAGGCCGGCTCGGCCGGCAGGCCATCCGCCGGCCAGGCCTGCGTCGCGGCCTGCACGAAGGCCGCACCCTGCGCCGTCGTCTCGGTGTGGCGGCCGGCAGAGCCCGCAAGCGCCAACGCCAGTTCATTAAGATCCGCCAGTTCGTTCACCTCGGCCAGTGCCTCGCCCACCTGTGCGAGGCGCCAGCCCTGCGCCACCAAGACAGCGTCGTTCCACAGCGTGCCGACGCGCAGCAGATCGCCGAGCCATTTGCCGAGCGTTGCCTCATCACTGACGAGGCCTTCGGCGGCGGCCTGTTCGAGGCCCGAGGAAAAGGAGAAGGCGCCGACCGGAAAGGCCGGCGACAGCATGGTCATCAGGCGAACGAGTTCGCGGCTCATCGCGGGAACCGGCTGGCGAGATCGGCATAGTCGCCGATCGCCAGATAATGGAATTCCCGCACGACCCTGATGGTCGGCTTCATCATGAAGCACACCGAACCGATGACGAAGCACCAGATCGCCGGGTTTTCCAGCGACGCGTAGAAGAACATGGCCGAGCCAACGAGAAAGAGCAGCGCGGCAAGGAAATCGACTGTCGTGTAGGCGATCTCGTAGAGGGCGTAGATCCTGCGGCTGCGGAGAGAGTTCGTCCGGTTGTCCGGATTGAAGAATTTCAACGCCTCATCTCCTGTCTGCTTGCGCTGGGCCGCTGCCGTCAGTCGGCATGCCCATGGTCGTGGCCGCGAGAATGGTCATGTTCGTGAGAATGCCCGTGCCCATGGGCGTGCTCATGGGCATGGCCGTGCGCATGAGCACCCGAATGGTGATGGTGTTGTGGCTGGTGCGGATCGCCATAGGCCCCGCCTTCCGGATCGAAGGGGACTTCGGTCTCGGCAATTTCGGCGCCGAGGCCCTTCAGCATGTCCGCGATGACATGGTCGCGTCGGATCAGGATGTGATCGGCAAGTATCTGCGCGGGCAGATGGCGGTTGCCGATCTGCCAGGCCAGCGCCAGCAAATGGCGCGCGTCGCGGCCGCGCACTTCCAGCAGCGCTTCAGGTTCGGCGACGACCTCGATCACCCGCCCATCGTCCAGCACCAGCCCGTCGCCATGACGTAGCAGGACGGCCTTTGGCAGGTCGAGCAGGAAATCGATGCCGGGTTGGCCTTCGAACGCGTCGGAGGTCATCGCCATGCGTCGGCGATGACGCGCCGACTCGTCCAGCGTGATGCGTCCGGCGGGATTGTGAAAATGTCTTGTGATGGAAGTCGCGGTCGGCATGACCGCGATCTTACTACCGAAATTTCGCAATTTGCCAGCGCCTCTGCAGGCGCAGACGCAAAATTCGGGCGCTTAGCGGCGGC
>JBHIWX010000137.1:0-7656 GCA_041987205.1 Rhizobiaceae bacterium
GGATCGTGGCGAGAGCCGCCGGCGGGAGTGTTCGCGACTCGCTGACGCTGCTCGACCAGGTCGTCGCGTTCGCCGACGACCCGCGCAAGGTCACCGAGGCCGAGGTGAGGGGATTGCTCGGTCGCGCCGATCAGGCCGCCGTTGCCGAGCTCGTCGACGCGATCATCGATCGCGATCCGGCGGAGCTGATGAAGCGCTTCGACGGGCTCATCACCTGGCTCAACCAGTTGGGTGCGCTCATCCTGCTGACGCTGTTTGCGTCCTCCCTAATGGGGTACACCATCAACCGGGTCAGCCTGTTCGCGCTGATCTTTTCCATCGGCATTCTGGTCGATGACGCCATTGTCGTCATCGAGAACATTGCCCGCCACTGGGCCATGAAGGACGGCCGCGACCGTCGCCGCGCGGCCATCGAGGCCGTCGCCGAGGTCGGCAACCCGACCATCGTCGCCACGCTGACTGTCGTCGCCGCCCTGCTGCCCATGCTGTTCGTGTCGGGCATGATGGGGCCGTATATGAGCCCGATTCCGGCGAATGCGTCGGCCGCGATGATCTTCTCCTTCTTCATCGCCGTCATGGTCACGCCCTGGCTGATGCTCAAGACCGCCGGCAAGGCGCCCGTCCATCACGGCGAGTCCGACCAGACTGGCGGCCCGCTGGGCCGTGCCTATGCCGCCGTGGCCCGCCCGGTGCTCGCCTCCAAGGGGCGCAGCTGGCTGTTCCTGATCCTCGTCGGCGTGCTCACGCTGGGCTCGCTGACGCTGTTCTACACCAAGCATGTCACGGTCAAGCTGCTGCCCTTCGACAACAAGTCGGAACTGGCCGTCGTCATCGATCTGCCCGAAGGCTCCTCGATCGAGGCGACCGACGCCATCGCCCAGCAGGTCGCGGCGAAGGTGCTCGAACTGCCCGAGGTAAAGTCGACCCAGACTCATGCCGGCACCACCGCGCCCTTCAACTTCAACGGCCTGGTACGCCACTACTACCTGCGTGCCGAGCCGCAAATGGGCGACCTCGCCATCAACCTGACGAACAAGACCGAGCGCGACCGCACCTCGCACGAGATCGCGCTGGACATCCGCGAGCGCATCGCCTCGATCCCCGTGCCCGAGGGCACCAGCCTGAAGGTCGTCGAGCCGCCTCCGGGCCCGCCGGTCATCGCCACGCTGCTGGCCGAGATCTACGGCCCCGACAGCGAGACGCGTCGCGCGGTCGCCGCAAAGGTCGAGGAAGCCTTCCGCTCGGTGCCCTATATCGTTGACGTCGACAATTCCTACGGCCAGCCGGCAAGGCGTCTGCGCGCCACCGTCTCGACCGACGACACGGAGTTCTTCCGCGTCCAGGAAAACGACATCTTCGACACCATCGCCACGCTCAATGCCGGCACCACCGTGGGCTATTCGCATCGCGGCGGCGGCCGTCACCCGATCCCGATCCGCATCGAACGGCCGAAGGGCGACAAGACCTTCGACGAACGATTCCTGACCACGCCCATCCCGGCCAACGTTCTGCCGGGCGACCGCGGCGTCGTCGAGCTGGGTGACGTGATCAAGGTCGACGAGGAACGTGCCTCCTTCCCGGTCTTCCGCCATAACGGCCGCGCCGCCGAGATGGTCAACGCCGAACTGGCAGGCTCCTTCGAGGCACCGCTCTACGGCATGCTCGCCGTCCAGCAGGCGATCGACGAACTGGACTGGGGCAACCTGCCCAAGCCGGTCATCTCGCTGCACGGCCAGCCGGAAGAGGAAGACCAGCCCACCCTGCTCTGGGATGGCGAGTGGGAGGTCACCTGGGTCACCTTCCGCGACATGGGCGCCGCCTTCATGGTCGCCCTGCTCGGCATCTACATCCTGGTCGTCGCTCAGTTCAGCTCCTTCAAGGTGCCGCTGGTGATCCTGACGCCGGTTCCCTTGACCTTCATCGGCATTCTCGGCGGGCACTGGCTGTTCGGCGCGCCCTTCTCGGCAACCTCGATGATCGGCTTCATCGCGCTGGCCGGCATCATCGTGCGCAACTCGATCCTGCTGGTCGACTTCATCCGTGGCGCGTCCTCACCTGACAAGCCGCTGACGGAGGTGCTGATCGAGGCCGGCTCGATCCGCTTCAAGCCGATCCTGCTGACGGCACTTGCCGCCATGATCGGCGCTGCCGTGATCCTGGCCGACCCGATCTTCCAGGGTCTCGCCATCTCGCTGCTGTTCGGTCTGGCCTCGTCGACCCTGTTGACGGTCCTGGTCATCCCGGCGATCTACCGCGTGATGCGGACCTGAGATGACGGGCCGACCACGAGAACCCGAAAGCAAGAGCATTGACCGCTTCGCAGGACGGGAAATTGACCGGCAGGAACACCATGGCAACGAGCGCGCACCCTGGCCGCGTGTCTCGCTGTCATGGCTGCTGGCGCTCGCCTTTGGCGGGCTGGTTGTCCTTTCCGTCGGCGCGGTGCTGACGCTTTCGGTTCGCGCCAATTTCACCAACACGCTGTCGCTCCTCAACACCCGCGCCATCGAGCTGATCGACGGGATGGAACGCCAGATCGCCGCCGAGGCCGCCCAGGCCGAACGCGCGGTGAGCGCACTGTCCGCCCTTTACGGCGACGGCGAGATCGCGCTTCGGGCCGAGCCCGACACTTCCCTGACTGGCCGCCACGCCGTGCTTTCCGGCATCCTGCGCACCGCGCCCTCGGTCAAGGGCATTCTCCTGTTCGGCCGCGACGGCTCGGCCGCTTCGCTGTTCCGCACGGAGGACGGCGATCTCGAGCCCCTTCCCGCGCGAACGCCGGCACTCGGCCTTCGCGACCTGTTCGACATGCAGGCCATCGCCTCGGCAACGGCCCCCGTCTGGGGGCGGCCCATCCCCATTGGTACCAGCCTGTTCCACAACGTCGCCCTGCCGCTCAGGCAAGGCGAAACGTTCGAGGGCATCGCGGTCGCCGTCGTCGGCCAGGACATGGTCAGCCAGATCATGACGCGGCTGGCCGCCGAAAGCGACGCCACCGTCTTCATGCTGAGCGACAGCAACCACGTCATCAGCCATTCGCGCATGCCAGAGCTCTTCCACGGCCAGGAAATCATCTCGATCGATAATTTTCCCGACGAGATACTGCGCAACCTCCCGAACGCCACCGAGAACCGCAACTACGCCCGTGCGGCCGAACGCGGCATCCGCGTCTTCACCTCGCGGGACAGGCTGGGCGGCCACATCTTCCTGACCCGGCGGCTCACCGGCTATTCCGCCGAGCCCTTCACCCTGGGCGTCTATTTCCGCACCGCCGATCTCGGCGCGGAGATGCTGCGCGCCGTCAACACCATGCTGGTCGGCCTTGCCGGGCTTGCCGCCGCCGTCGTCGCCGCCATCCTGCTCGGCCGGCGCATTTCGCGACCGATGAGCGAGGTCGCCAAGGCCGCCGCCCATTTCTCCGATTTCCGCCTCGACGACATCAACCCGCTGCCGCGTTCGCGAATCCGCGAGATCGACGACCAGGCCGTGGCGCTCAACCGGATGCGCAATGTCCTGCTGCATTTCACCCGCTACGTGCCGCGCGAACTGGTCGCCCGGCTGATGCGTTCGGGCGAGGCGGCGAGCCATCCCGTCGAGCGCGAGGTCACAATCCTGTTCTCCGACATCATGGGCTTCACCACGATCTCCGAGCGCCTCAACGCCGCCGAGGTCGCGCAGGTGCTCAACCGGCATTTCGAAATGGTCACCCGCAATGTCGAGGCCACGGAGGGCACGATCGACAAGTTCATGGGCGATGGCGTCATGGCCTTCTGGGGCGCGCCCGAAAGCGATACCGATCATGTCATGCACGCGGTCAGGGCGGCCGAGGCGATCACGCGGTCGGTGCATGAGGAAAATGCCGGGCGCAAGGCGCGCGGCGAGGACCCGCTACGCGTGCGCATGGGACTGCACACCGGCAAGGTTGTCGTCGGCAATATCGGCGGTCCGGACCGCCACAACTACACGATCGTCGGCGACACGGTGAACGTTGCCCAGCGCCTCGAACAGCTCGCCAAGGACTTGATGAAACCGGGCGACGATACCGTCGTGCTCGCTTCCTGCGACGTCGTCGACGCCACCGGCGGCCAGGCGAATTTCACGCCCGCCGGCACCCGGCTGGTTCGTGGCCGCGAGAACCCGGTCGCCGTCGCCGTGCTCAACACGGACGAGATCGCCGCCTGCGCCTGATCCGGCGTTCTTCCGTCCACCGAGAATATCTGCCGGTAAACCGCGATTTCGGCGCGCAACTTGCAACCTTCCCCAAGGTAAGTCCCAAACCCACGGGGAAGAGAAGAATCGTGTCCAGCAATGATACAGATGTGCCAGATCTGATCACCGGCAAAGGTGGCGATCTCCATTCGGCACTGAATTTTCCGTCAAGCAGGCTCCAGCGTTTCGTCACGTCACGCGTCGCCGCCGACCTCTATTGCCTGATCGAGATGCTCGTCGTCTTCGCCTGCGGCCTGATCGTGGGCGAATATTACGTGCGCGGCGTTCTAGGCGTTGCCGACTACACCGAGACCTATATCTGGCCGCTGCTGATCCTGCCGCTGACGCTCGCCGTCATCCTGCAGCGTGCCGGGCTTTATTCCACCGCCTCGCTGTCGGGCTTTGCAGCCCATTCCGGCAAGGCCATCGCCGGCCTGTTCGGCGCTTTCCTGACGCTGGCGCTGGTCGGTGTCATCCTCGGCATTACCGACGATTTCTCGCGCGTGTGGTACGGTAGCTGGCTCGCCTCCTCGACCGTCGCGCTCTGGCTCGCACGCGCCTTTGCTGCGCGCACCTTCACGAGCTGGGTCGACGCGGGCCTTCTGCAGAAGCGCGTCGCCATTTACGGCTTCGGCGAACCGCTCGAAAAGCTCGTCCAGGAGATCGACACGGATGCGCATGATCTGCGCGTCATCGGCGTGTTCTCGCCCGAAACGCACAGCCACCGCATTTCCGGCCATCCCAATGGTGGCGATCTCGACGAATTGCTGGAATCGATGCGCAAGGATCCGCCCGACACGGTTCTGATCGCGCTGCCGGCCAACCGCCTCGACCACACCGCCGAGGCGATCAACGAACTCAGCGTCATGCCCGCCGAGATCAAGCTCTATCCGCCCTTCGGCGCCGGTTATATCCCGCTACGCGGCGTCAGCTCGCACGGCATGGCGCAATTCGTCGACCTGCAGCGCAAATCCGTTTCGGACTGGGGCCATGTCGCCAAGCTGGTAGAGGACTACGCCATCGCCAGCGTGGCGCTGGTGCTGCTCTCCCCGCTGCTGGCGCTGATCGCGCTCGCCATCAAGCTGGAAAGCCGTGGACCGGTCTTCTTCACCCAGTTGCGCAACGGGCTTAACAACCGCCCCTTCCGGGTCTACAAGTTCCGCACCATGCAGGTCGGCGGCACCAACACAGTCTTCCGCCAGGCCCAGCGCAACGACCCCCGGGTTACGCGAGTCGGCCGCTTCCTGCGCCGCACCTCGCTTGACGAGGTGCCGCAGCTCTTCAACGTGCTGCTCGGCGAGATGTCGATCGTGGGGCCGCGCCCCCACCCGCTCGAGCTCAACCAGTCGCATGCCGACAAGCTGCCGCTCTACAACAAGCGCCACTCCGTCAAGCCGGGCATCACCGGCTGGGCGCAGGTCAACGACCATCGCGGTCCGACCACCACGCTGGACGAGATGCGCAAGCGTCTGGAATGCGACCTCTATTATGTCGACAACTGGTCGATCTGGCTGGATCTCTCGATCATCGCCGCGACGCCGCTGATCAGCGTGATCCACAAGAACGCGGTCTGAGGGGAAGCGGCCCGAAAAGCCAGTCAGCAAGGGCCGCTCCCGACCGATCCGTCAGTGTCGGGCAACAGGCGTCAGGCGACGCATTGCGTCAGACATGCATGAGACGCAGGCTGACGGCATCGCGCCGGCGCGGCCATCTCTCCCAGCCCTGATCGGCGAAGCACGGCCCCTGCACGGCCTCGCAGAACTTGATGTCGTTGTGGCCGCCATTCCATTCCAGAACATGCACCGCGCCGTCGCGGTCGACGGTCAGATCCCAGCCGATGCAGCGCACGAAGGGAAGCTTCGCGTGCAGCGACAGCACCAGCGATTTGCAGGCCTCGAAAGACGGCACCAAACGGCCCTCGAAGGTCTCTCCGGTATCCGGATGCATTGTCACGGTACGCCAGTCCACGACATAGGCCCGGTCGCGCAGCGCACCGGTAACCGGGTCGATTGCCACCGTGACTTCAGAGCGATCCTGGACATGGGTCTCGCCCTCGCGGCCCAGCCGGAGGATGCTGCCCCTCAGCGAGATCGTGCCGTCATCCTCGACCAGCGTGGTGAGCCGCAGCGTCGCGACGGCACCGGGCGAGATCGGCTCGAACGCCTCGTGCTGGACAATGGCACGCTGGAACACGCCATTGCCCAGCGCGGCGATCCGGGCATCGTCGAGCGCGTCGACGCGCAGGAAGCGCACGCCCTCGCCCTGCAGGCTGAAATCCTCCTTGAAGACGATGCGTTCGTGCGAGGACAGATGCTCGCGCAGCGCCGCCGGCGTACCCAGAACCCGGTAATCGGAATCGACCAGCAGACCGTTCGCCTTGTAGGCGACATCGGGAAAATGCGAGAAGAAAGCCTTGCCCAGCGCCCGCACCCCGGCCGTCTTACCGTGCCAGCCATTGATGCGCGGCACCACGAACAGCCCGTAGAAATTATCGGGAATCCAGCCTTCGCGGAATTCGCCGGCGATGGCGGTATAGACATGCAGCCAAGGCGCATAGTCGCGCCCGCCGAAGACATCGCCGGCATAGTCCGAAGCCTTGCGGAGCAGCGCGGGGTCGGTCTTGCCGGACTGGCTCTCGATGGCGTGCAGCAGGCCCAGCGCCTCGCGCCGGTGGCGCTGATGGTAGCGGTGTTCCATCGCCTTTTGCAGGGCCGTCTTGACGGCCAGCGTCAGTCGTTCAGCCATGGCGCGGCGCGTCCCGTACGTCTTCCGCCGGAGCGTTGAAGCGTGCGCGGTCAGGCATGTCCCTGCCTGGCGGTTTTCGTCACGAATTGCGGGTTTTCGATCCCGTCGATCTCGCCGGTGATGAATACACGCTCGAAGGCCGGCGGCTGGTAACGAACGCGCGCATTGCCCGACAGGTGTGAGATTTCGCCCACATAGATGCGGTCCTTGCAGTCGGTGTAGAAGTCGACGCGCACATAGCAGAGATCCTTGCCGATCTTCTCGGCGATCGCGACCATCTTGTCGTAGAGCGCCGGCTTGAACACATTGGCTTCCTGGCCGAACCTGCCGAGTTCGGAGATGTCGAGCTGGGCGAGTTCGGGCGATTTCAGGTCGACCGGAACCCAGTCGCGGTTGAAGACCAACCTGCGCGCGCCGCCCTCGAACCGGCTGGTCGACACGCCGGTCGCCGCCAGCCGCCCCTGATAGACGTGCATCTTGTAGTCGTAGCAATAGTCGCCATTGAGCCGCAGCCACGGCTCGATGATGATCTTCGGCTCTAGCCGCATGTAGTGCCGCTCGCCGGTCAGCACGCCGAAATTGGCCTTCATCCAGCACTTCATGCGCTGGCGGTCGGCCTGGCTCACCTTGCCGTCCTTCACGAAGACGATCTCGTTGGCCATGTGCGTCGGCTTGACCACGCATTCATCTGGGAAGACATAG
>JBHIWX010000138.1:0-7295 GCA_041987205.1 Rhizobiaceae bacterium
GATCGAATCCTGAACGACAAGCCTGTCCGTGTCGTGATGTAATGCGATGTCGGAATAGGCCAGAACGGCATCGGGCGCAGCTTTCAACGCATCCATGCAGGCGGCAACATAGTCCGGCGCAAGAACGTCGTCATGCGGCAGATTCATCGAATACCTTGTTTGGGCGAGGCCAAGGGCGACATTGGTGTTGCCGATCCAGCCCAGACGTTTTGTCTGGCGCACCACCAGCACACCGTGTCTCGCCGCGTATCGGCTGGCGATTGACCAGGTGTCGTCGTCACCCAAATCCACGGAGATGGCGATGGAAATGTCGGGCCATGTCTGCGACAGCGCCGATTCCAGCGTTTCCTGCAGGAAACTGCCTGCCCGCCATGCCGGGATGCAAATGGTGACGGGTTCGTTCATCTCACCAGGGCGTCCAGTTCCTCCGCGAGCCCCGACGCACAGGTGAGCTTGCCGGTATTCACCGCGAACACGCCATCCCGGCGCGTAATGCCGAATCTGGAGCGCGTGTGCAGCTCGCTTTCAGGATCGGAAATGTCTGAGCGCGCGAAGGCGAGGATCGGCCCGGAACGTTGCTCGACAGGCCTCTCGGCAAATTCGAGCCCGGGGATCAGTTGACGGAAGGCAGCACAGGACTGTGTATAGGCGGCCTCGAAATCGAATTCGGCGACCACCCGGTCGTACCAGTCGACATCCTCGCCGGCCTCCGGCGTGAAACCCATCAGGCAGGACGGGTACCAGGACAGATAGGCCTGGTTGCCATGCAGCGGGACCATATCGCCAAAGCTGCCATAGACGAAGGTCACCGGCTTGTCCGGCAAGCCGCGCAGCGTATTGGCAACGAATCCGGCCTTGGCCCTGAGGCACAGGCCGGGAGTTGAAACGCCCGATTCTTGCTCGAGCGCCGGCAGGCCGTCCCAGGCGGCGTTGATCACCAGATCGAACGTGCCAAGTGTTTGTCCGGAACGATCCTTCACGTTTGGTCGGACGTCACCCGTGATGGCGCCGACGCGTGTTCCGGTGCGAAGCTCGATGCGGGGCTCGCCCGCAACTGCATCCGTGACCAGGCGGACAAGCGCGGGACAGTCGAGCGTCGGTTCCGCGACCTCCCAGGCAGCAATGACGTGGTCGGAGAAGAGGCTTTCCCGCTCCTCGCTGCCTATCGGGCGAACCATGCCATTGTCTTCGGCTTTATGGGTGCGATGCAGGGCGGTGATGGAGGCCATGTGGCTATCGACATCGGCGCCCTTCAGGGCGGAATCGCGATGCACGGCGTAATATTGCCGGTGATGCAGGATCAGTTCGCCCAGATTTCGGCCGAACAGTCTTTCCAGTGCCGGCAGGAATTTTGAACCGTAGGCATGCATCAGCCTCTGCGTCTGGCCGGATTTGTCGAGGCCGTAGGTAAAGCCGAGGTGGATCTTGCCTTCATTGCCGGCACTCGCGCCCGCCATGAGCCGGTCGCGTCGTTCGAACAGTACCACGCTGTCGCCGCGCCGCGCGAAGTTGAGCGCCGCAAGGCAGCCCATCAGTCCGCCACCCACAATGCCGATCGTGCGCGTCATATGGCCCCTTGTTTCGCACCCGGGTGTGGACCCGGCAGAACAACCTTTACGCGACTGCGTGCCGTTGCGGCAAGTCCCCGGCGCGCTAACGCAAAGGTGACCCGACGGGAATGGCAGCTGGCAAGCGCGTGGCCAGAGGCGCGACAAGAAAAGACCCGCCATGCGATCGCATGGCGGGCCGTGTCGGTCGAAAGTGTATCGCCTTGCCGGCCCGGAACGATCCGGGCCTTTCAGGGGGGAGAGGCCTCAGTTCTTTGCCTTGTCGACCAGTGCGTTCGACTTGATCCACGGCATCATGCCGCGCAGGCGCTCGCCGACTTCCTCGATCGGGTGGGAGTCGTTCATGCGGCGGGTCGCCTTGAAGCGAGCGGCGCCCGAATGCCATTCCTGCATCCACTCGGAGGTGAAGCGGCCGGACTGGATGTCGTGCAGGACGCGCTTCATCTCGGCCTTGGTCTCGGCGGTGATGATGCGCGGGCCGGACTTGTACTCGCCCCATTCTGCGGTGTTGGAGATCGAGTAGTTCATGTTGGCGATGCCGCCCTCATAGATGAGGTCGACGATCAGCTTCACCTCGTGCAGGCACTCGAAATAGGCCATTTCCGGGGCGTAGCCCGCCTCGGTGAGCGTCTCGAATCCGGCGCGGATCAGTTCGACCAGACCGCCGCACAGGACGACCTGCTCGCCGAACAGGTCGGTCTCGCACTCTTCCTGGAAGGTGGTCTCGATGATGCCGGAACGGCCGCCGCCGACGCCGCAGGCATAGGAGAGCCCCAGTTCCAGCGCGTTGCCGGACGGGTCCTGATGGACAGCGACGAGGCAGGGCACGCCGCCGCCCTTCTGGTATTCGCCGCGCACGGTGTGGCCCGGGCCCTTCGGCGCAACCATGAGTACGTCGACGGTCGACTTCGGCTCGATCAGGCCGAAATGGACGTTGAGGCCGTGGGCGAAGGCGATCGCCGCGCCGTCGCGGATGTTGGGCGCGATCTCGGAATTGTAGATGCCGGCCTGCAATTCGTCGGGCGTTGCCATCATCATCAAATCGGCCCAGCCGGCGGCTTCGGCCACCGTCATGACCTTCAGCCCGTCGGCCTCGGCCTTTTTGGCGGTCGCCGAACCGGCGCGCAGTGCCACGGCAACGTTCTCGCAGCCTGAATCCTTCAGGTTCAGTGCATGGGCGCGGCCCTGGCTGCCATAGCCGATGATGGCGACCTTCTTGCCCTTGATCAGGCCGAGATCGGCATCGCGATCGTAATAAACACGCATGGTAGTCTCCTCTTTCGGGTTGTTCGTCGTTGGTTTCAGTGGGCAGGCCCCTGTCGGGCCGTGCCGTGGAGTTTCAGGAACTGGGTGACGGCGTGGCGCGCCATCGCGGTGATGTCGGCGGGGGAGGGGCGGGATGCCTCGCCAAGCAGCGCACGTGTCTGGGTGTCGGCGACGACCAGGCCGAAAAACGACCGGAAGACGGTGGCCGTGTCGTCGAACTCGACGAGGCCGGCGCGGCGTCCGGCGAGAAACACGGGCTCCAGCCGGCGTGCCATCTCGAACGGGCCGTTTTCCAGGACGATGCGTCCCAGCGCGCTGCGTCCCGAGCCGGCGTGGGCGATGGCGAGCCGGTTGAGCGCAATCGAGACGTCGCCGGTCAGCACCTTGAGCCAGTTGACGGCGAAGGCTTCCAGCGCAGCGGCCAGCGCCCCGGCGGTCAGTTCGGTGTCGGGCAGTTCGGGCAGAGCGACCTTGGCGGCCTGCCAGCGCACGGTCGCGGTGAGGAGCCCGTCGCGGTCACCAAACCATTTGTAGAGCGTTTCCTTGGAGCAGGAGGCGCGCCGCGCGACGGCGGCCATGGAAAAGCGATCGCCTTCCTCGACCATGAGGTCGAGCACCGCCGACAGCACTTCGTGCCGGCGTTCGGGCGAGCCCAATTCCTGTGTGCCCAGCTTCTGGTCCATGCTCTCGGATGACGCTTCAATCGGATCGGCGATGCTGTACCGTACCGTTCGGTACGGCGTCAAGAGCGTATCTTTACCGGCTTCTCTTGAACAATCTAACGATCGCGGATCATAGTGAGCATATGAAGGTGGGGCATCGCGACATGAAGAAATTCGACGAAATCGATACCGCGCAAACGATAAAGATCGGGTTTGATTATACCAGTGTTTTAATATCTGCGTTGTTTTTTGATGCGATATTTCTATTCGGCTTGTTCTACGTTTTTTCACGATTTCAGGATATCGAAGATGAACGAAAGTGGCTTTTCGTTTTTTGTATGCCAATTATTATTTACTTAGTAATACTTCATTCTCGGTGGTTGCTCACGCCCCCCAGGCAGCCCGTCGTTACATTTTCTTCTGAAGGGTTTTACGATAGTCGCGCAATGAAATATTGGGTTTCATGGCAAGCAATTAATGCGATCAGACTGCGTCCAAAAAGATGGGGTGGTCCATGGGTCATATTGGAAATTGAGCCAACGATCCAGCAACGTCGTAATATAAGCTGGCGGTTTTTTATGCCGAATTTTATCAACAGGCTAAAGGGGAGGCGTGTCGCTGAGATTTGGATAGATGTATCAAATATTTTTATTCGTACTGAAACGTTGCATCCTCTAATGCTCGCCTATTGGCGACGCTACGGGGTAAAGTCGATGGAACAAACACTCCACGATCCGACATCGAGTTGCCTTTGATTGAGTCGTTGGGGGTCGTCTTTAGCTCTCCCGGGGTGTGCGGAGAAGACTATGCCTGACACATTAGAAGCAACTGAATTCAAGGCCTCGCCGGTCAAGATGCTTCTGCTCGGGCTTGGCGGTATCGCGATGACCGCTGTCAGCGCGCTGATTGCCTTTCGTGTGTTCTACGGCATTGAGCCGGGTAACCTGATCGAACTTGTCGGCTATGTCGGCGTTGGTTTCTTTGGTCTGTGCACGGTTCTGATCTTCTGGCGGACGGCAACCCTGCGCGGCACGGTCGTGAAGATGACGCCGCAGGGCATCAGCGATGTCCGGGTCGCGCCTGAAACCATTCCCTGGCGTGCAATCCGTGACATCTCGACCTGGCAGTCGCAGGGCCAGGAGATCATGGTGCTGGATGTCGAACCGCAGACCGAGGCGAGCTTGTCGCTCAGCCGGATTGCGCGCTGGACACGAAAGGCCAACAAGGCGCTCGGCGCGGACGGGCTTTGCGTCGTCGCGCAGGGGATCAGCGCGACGTATAATGATCTGTTCGAGGCAGCGAATTCCTACTGGCATGCACATCGCGATGCCGGCGCGGGCGAGGCGGCGCAGGAAAATGTCGGCGACCTCGCTGCATTCATCTCGCGGTTCGAGGAACTGCCGGTCGACCAGACCGTCGAGGAGGTGGTCGCCGAGTTCAGCCGGCACGCCTTCCTCCTGCCGCTGGCGGCACGGCCGACAGGAGACGAAGATCTGCAGATGCTCGTCGCAAGAGACAACCGGGATCTGACCTGGGTCTACATCTACAGCGACGAGCCGACGCTGGCGAGGGTCGTGGAGGAGGGCACGACCTATGCGACCATGTCGTTTGCCGAAATCTTCGCGATGGTGGAAGGCCAGCCCGGCTATGGCGGGATCATGGTCCATGCGGGCGCGCACGAGCATGTGCTGCCGGCGGAGTATTTCGACCGGGTGCGGGCGGTCATCGGGCAGGGGGGCTGAGCGGCATTGCCAGGCGGATCGACGGATAGGTTTTGCGCAAAGGGGCGTTGGCGGGTTACACCGAAACCATTCTTTCGAACCTTCCAGTGGATCTCGCCGTGCCCCAGCCCATGACTTCCAGCGTTACAGAACGTTTCCTGCGCTATGTCGCCATCGACACCCAGTCCGACCCCGCCTCGAAAGCGCAACCCTCGACGGAAAAGCAGAAGGATCTGGCGCGGTTGCTGGTCGGGGAACTCAAGGAGATCGGCATCGCAGACGCGCATATGGACGAACACGGTAACGTCTATGCGACCGTGCCGGCCAACACCGACAAGCAGGTGCCGGTCATCTGCTTCTGCGCGCATGTCGACACCGCGCCGGACTTCACCGGCAAGGGCGTGAAACCGCAGGTCGTCGAGGGCTATGAAGGCGGAGACATCGCGCTGCCGGGCGATGCCACGCGCATCATCAAGGTCGCCGACCATCCCGCGCTGGCTGACCAGATCGGCCATGACGTTATCACCACGGACGGCACGACGCTGCTCGGCGCCGACGACAAGGCGGGTGTCGCCGAGATCATGGCGGCTGCGCAGATCCTGATTCAGGATCCTTCGATAAAGTACGGAAAGATAAGGCTGTTGTTCACCACCGACGAGGAGATCGGGCGTGGCGTCGACAAGGTCGATCTTGACAAGCTCGGGGCGGAATTCGCCTACACGATGGACGGCTCGACGGCGGGCTCGATTGAGAACGAAACCTTCTCGGCGGATCGGGTCGACATCGAAATCACGGGCGTGGCGATCCATCCGGGCTTTGCCAAGGGACGGATGGAACATGCGACCAAGATCGCGGCGGCGATCATCGACCGCCTGCCAAAGGACGAGGCGCCGGAGACGACGGAGGGACGGCAGGGCTTCCTCCACCCGACCGACATGCACGGCACGATGGATCATGCCTCGATCAGCCTGATCGTGCGCGATTTCGACGAGGCGGACCTGGCCGACCGCGAGGCGCGGCTGAAGGCCATCGTCGAGGAGGTGATGAAGGCCTATCCGGGCTCGAGCTTCACCTTCGAGGTCACCGAGCAGTACCGAAACATGAAGACGGTGCTCGACCGGTTTCCGCAGGTGGTCGACAACGCGGTGGAGGCGATCCGGCGCTGCGGCATGACGCCGAAGCAGGGCAGCATTCGCGGCGGCACCGACGGGGCGCGGCTGACCCTTATGGGGCTGCCCTGTCCGAACATCTTCGCCGGCGGTCATGCCTTCCATTCGCCGCTGGAATGGGTCAGCCGTCAGGACATGGAAAAGGCGGTCGCGACCATCGTCGAACTCGCCCGCGTCTGGGAAGAGCGGGCCTGACGGTCGTCAGCCGGCATCTGAAAAGCGGGATCAGCGGTCGACGGATTACCCGTCAAACGTCTTGCGCGCCGCGCGAATGGTGTCGTGGTTCGCCACCGACCAGTTCACGAACGGCTTGAGCACGTCGTTGAAGGAGTGACCAAGTTCGGTCAGGGCGTATTCGACCGAAGGCGGCTTGGTCGGGAAGACCTCGCGCGAGATGTAGCCGTCGCGCTGCAGGTCGCGCAGCGTCTGCGTCAGCATGCGTTGCGAGATGTCCGGAATGCCGCGGCGCAGCTCCGAAAAGCGTTTCGGTCCCTCGTCCAGCGTCAGCAGGATCAGCGAATTCCATTTGCCCGCGACATTGGCGAGCACGTCGCGCACCGGGCAATCGTCCGCCGAGTACGGCTCGCCCATCACCATGATCACGCGCCTGCCTTTAATTGTGCCCGTCAGTCCGTTCATCGCTCAATGCCTCGTGCGCTTGCTCTGGATGCCTTTGTTCCAGTGAGGCGGTTCCCTGCGTGTAACCAAGGCAGGGAAAACTGCCACCTTGCGCAGATAATGTCAGTTCCTAGATTAGTGCAAGTCTCTTTTCGAGACCAAGCCTCGCGAGTCGGGGTTTTGTCGATCCATGCGCCTGTGCGTGCATGAAACCGAAGCCACAAGACCAGGAACCACAACGCATGTCGCAAACCCTTCTCGTTACCGGGGCGAGCGGTCATTTCGGCCGCC
>JBHIWX010000139.1:0-7247 GCA_041987205.1 Rhizobiaceae bacterium
GCGATGGAGGACAACGACAAGCTGTCGGCTCCCCAGGCTTCGGTTGCCAGGGAGGAATTGCGGAACATGACGTTTGATCTGGGCGATCGCGGAAGCTGGTTTGGCGACTGGGCCCATGAGCAGGCAATCGCGGTGTCACAGCGTCTCGTGCGCTCCGACATTTCGCATGTCGGCGTAAAAACGACGCTCGATCCTTCGCTGCAGGCACTGGCAGAAGATACAGTTCGCGATTTCCTGGACAGGGACGGCGAAAGAATGGGCGCGAGCGAGGCCGCGTTGGTCGCGATGCGCCCCGACGGCTCGGTCGTGGCAATGGTGGGCGGACGCGATTATCACAAGAGCCGGTTTAACCGTGCCACGCAAGCGAGGCGGCAGCCCGGCTCGTTGTTCAAGCTCTTTGTCTACTATGCCGCCCTTCGCAACGGCTGGTCGTTGAACGATGTGGTAGAGGACACGCCGCTCAGGGTCGGAAAATGGGAACCCCGCAACTATGATGGCAGGTTCCGTGGTGCGACGACGATTGTCAGATCATTCGCCCAATCCCGCAACATACCGGCGGTTCGTCTCGCGATGGATGTCGGCATCGAGCAGGTGATCAGCGCGGCACGCGATCTCGGCGTCGAGGGCGATATGACGCCCACCCCCAGCCTGGCACTCGGTGCCTCGGAGGTGAGCCTGCTCGATATCACGGGTGCGTTTGCTTCCGTTCGGGCCGGAAAGCTCGGCCTGGAGCCGTGGGGTATTTCCGGTATCGAGGTCGAGGGCATCGACCAGGTGCTCCGGCTGAGAAATGCCGTGCCGCGCGAGATGCCGAGGGAAAACCAACGCGAGATGATTGCCCTGCTGCGCCAGGTCGTCGAGCACGGGACCGGTCGCGCTGCAATGCTCGACAACGGCATTGCCGCCGGGAAGACCGGGACGAGCGAAGACTATCGCGACGCATGGTTTGTCGGCTTCAGCGATAAACTCGTCGTCGGCGTTTGGGTCGGCAATGACGACAACTCACCCATGAAGCGCGTGACAGGTGGTCAATTGCCCGCCCGGATATGGAAACGTTTCGTCGAGAACGGCACACCCATGCTCGATCCCTCAAAGGGTGATGGCGTCGAGATGGCTGAATCGGGTACAGCACTGACATGCAATGTGAGCGCGTGCGGGGAGGCCTATCGCTCGTTCCGTGCGTCCGATTGTTCCTATCAGCCCTATGTCGGGCCGCGTGCCGCCTGCACCATTCCGGCTGACGGCAACACTGTCCTTTCGGCAAGCGTTTGGGCTGACACGGACTTGCAGAATGTGGAACAGGGCGGCAATCGTGATCTCGAAACGATGGCTGGTGCCGGTCTTTGCGACGTTGACGCCTGCAGCCAGCGTTATGCCTCGTTCAGGCCCTCCGATTGCACCTATCAGCCGTATTCGGGCGGCAGGCGCCTGTGTCCGTATTCATCGCGTGAGACGGTCATGGCTTCAAGCAATTCGCTTCTGACGTCCTACAATGAGGAACCCGTTTCAGAACGAAGGTACAGGCAGGCCACGCCGTTTTTCAGGGTCATGCCCTTCAGAGCGTTTAACCGCGACAGACGCGGGGCTCCCAACATCGAAGGTGGCCGCTAGTGCGTTTCAGCTTTGGACGGAATCGAAAGGCGATGCCATTCGCATATGTCTGAACGCGCATTTCGGTCCATCTGTTTCCTACAGACGCTGAAACGTACCGGTCGTCGGTTACGGGCTCACTTGCCACTTGCGCTTTCGAGATAGCTTTTTACCGGCGTGAAACGAAAAACCCCGGCAGGGCCGGGGTATTCAAAGGCAGTTTCGCCAGATGCAGTTTCGGATGGAAAACCGGTTTCCGATGTTCCTGAAACTGTTTGAAGTGGTGCGGTCGAGAAGACTCGAACTTCCACCCGTGTTACCGGACAGCGACCTCAACGCTGCGCGTCTACCAATTCCGCCACGACCGCAAATTTGCCTGCTTCCGTCATTCGCGAGCGAACTCGCCAAACCCGGAAAAACCAGCCCGGCGCATGTAGCAAATGCATGACGGTGAAACAAGGGCGGATGGCACCGCCCGGGCAAAAAAGAAAGACGGCGAAAAGGGCGCGGGTCGGCGCTGCGAAGCCGGCGTCAGTGACGGGTGCGGAACGCCTGCACCAGCGAGTTGCCGCGCGACTGGAGCGAGCCCGATGACGGTTCGCGGGCACTGCTCGTGGTATCGCTACGCTTGCCGACGACCCTTGAGCCTGACCAGTTTTCGATCGGCTCCATTGGCTCGAGCGGATCGTGCTTCCTGGCCTTGCCGATGCTGCGCTGCGGGGCAGGCTGTGTGTGGCTTTCCGGGACCGGGTCGACACTCTTTCGGGGGGCATCGGTCGTCGGGGTTTCCGTCCTTGCGGTGCCAACCGGTTCGCGCCCGGGTGCGGGGCTGTCCCGGTCGAGCGATCGCGGCTCGACCTCCGTGGCAAGGCCCGGCGCCTCGCGCTGGGGCAGGTGGCGATCCTCGGCGGGATAGGCGTGCTCGGCCTGCTGCGTGCGCGTATTGGACTCGCGCATGCGCCGGATAACGGCCGACAGGTCGATGTTGTGACCCTCGCGCGCCTGTTGCTGCATGGCCTTGATGCGGCTGCCCGGCAGGTTTTCAGGCGGAATGGTCTCGAAAACCATCCGCATCGGCGTCTTCAGCGCCTCGCCGAAGGCGATGCATTCGCGGTCGGCGAGCGACGATATGAAATTGATCGAGGTCTGCGCGCCATTGGTCATGGCGTCGCCGATGATTTTCTGATCGTTCTGGTTCGCGAGCCGCATCGCAAAAATGGTGTTGCACTGGGACAGGATGGTCGGGTCGAGCTCGCTGGGGCGCTGCGTGACCATGCCCAGATAGACGCCGTATTTGCGGCCTTCCTTGGCAATGCGGGCGACCGCCTGACGTGTGGGCCAGAAGCCGGCGTCCTGGCTCGCCGGAACGTAACGATGCGCTTCCTCGCACACGACGAGCGTCTGGATGGCGCCCTGGCTGGCGACGGCGAGGTCGAAGGCCATTCGGCACAGGACCGAGGCGACCGAATTGACCACTTCGGAGGGCAGTTCTGACATGTCGACCACGCTGATCGGCTTGCCGTCATGGGGCACGCGGAACAGGTCGCCGACGATTTCGCGCATGCGGTCGCCGCCGGCATTGGGCTGCGAGAAGGTGAAGGCGAAGCGCGGATCCTCGCTGATCGTCACCAGGCGGTCCCTCAGGACCTTCAGCGTCGGCTTGATCGCCTTGCCGTCGAGCTGGCCGAGGCGTTCGTCGATCACCTTGAACAGGTCGGCGAGTCGGTAGGGCACCGGCGAATCGGCGGTGAAGCCGGTTCCCATCGCGTTGCGCTTGACCAGCGTCGAGGCCGCGCGGGCATCGCCCTCATAGCGCTGCTTGGCCTCGGAAATCATGTCGCGCAGCAATTCGGCCTCGCTGTCGAGGCCCTTCTGGCCGCGGAAGACGATCTCCCTGAATTCCTCGAAAGTGAAGAGCCAGAACGGCAGGGTCAGGGAATTGGCGTCCTGGACCATGGCCTCGTTCATGAAGGCGGAGGAGAATTCGTTGTGCGGGTCGAGGATCAGGACGCGCATGTCGGGTCGCTGCGCGATGATCTTGTGCAGGATGAGCGTCACGCTGGTCGACTTGCCGGTGCCGGTCGAGCCTACGATGGCGAAATGGCGCGAGGTCAGCCGGTCGAGATCGACCTTGGCGGCGATGCTGGGTTCCTGCGCGAGATGGCCGACGGAGATGGTCATGTCGCCGTCATTGTGATGCATCGCCTCGAGATCGGAGGCGCGGATGCGGTGGGCGATGGCACCCATGCGCGGATAGTCCGCGATGCCTGTCGAAAAGGTCAGCCTGCCATCCCTGTTGGTGCGGATCTCGCCGACCAGTTCGATATGGATCAGGAGCGTGTTGACGCCGGCATCGGACCATTGCGCCTCGGCGCTTTCGACGTGATAAGTCTGGCCGACAATCCGGTTGGCGCCTTCCTGGATGGAGACGAGCTGGCCGACCGCCCAGTAGTTCTCCATGTAATCGACGTTCTTGTCGACATGCGCCATGATCACGGCACGCGCGCCGTCGCAGTCGACCACGAATCCCTGCGTGCGACGACGAAGCGGGCCGCTTGCGGTGGCGCCGCCGGCCCTTGTCGGATTGTCGTCTCTTCTGAAATCGGCCATGCGCGTCCCTTGTCGATCCGGGTACCTAGCGCATCGGCGTTAAGAGCGGGTGAGCCGCCTTGGTGAATCAAGCGTTAGCCGGTTCGTTCCAATGCTTGCCGCTGCCCGGAAGAGGTTGGCGCATCACAAAAAAAAGCCCGGCCGGAGCCGGGCTTTTCGCGTTTTGTCAGCCAGAAGGTCAGTTGGGAATGACCAGCGTCTGGCCGATGTCCAGGCTGTAGCCACGGCCAAGCTTGTTGGCGTCGCGGATCTTGGTCCACATGCGGCCGTCGCCATATTTTTCCTTGGCGATGTTCCAGAGGTTGTCGCCGCGCTTGACGACGTATTCGCCCTCGGCCATCGGCTTTTCCATGGTCTCTTCGGCAGCCGGTTCTTCCTTCGCGGCCATTTCCTCGGCGGGCTTTTCTTCCGCCGCAGGCTCTTTGGCCATTTCCTCCTTCGCCATCGGCTCCTCGGTCATGGCGAGGCTGTCGCCCTTGACGATGCGGCCGTCGGTGTAGGGGGTGTAGGGGTTGTTGGCAGCGAGGTATTCGGCGACCACTTCCTCCAGGCCCGGACCGTAGTCATAGGCGTTGGTGCCGTTGTCGCGGAACAGGCTGTAATTGTCGCCGCCGCCACGCATGAAGTTGTTGGTGACGAGGAGATATTCCTTGTCCGGATCGATGTCCGTCCAGGAATCGCCTTCCATGACCTGAACCTGCTTGATGCGGCCTTCGCCCGGTGCGACGGAAGCGTCGAAGGCATAGCGCAGACCCGCGACCTGCGGGAACTGGCCCTTGCCTTCCTCGAGGCCCGAGACGCCGCTCTCGAGCGAGGCGACGACGTCGGAACCCTTCAGGCCGAACGTGGCGAGCGTGTTCTGGAAGGGCAGTACGGTCAGCACTTCGCCCATGGTGACCTCGCCCTCGTCGATGGAGGCACGCAGGCCGCCGCCGTTCTGGACGGCGATCGTCACGCCCTGGCCCTTGACGCGGTCGAGCATGGCGTCGGCGACAAGGTTGCCCATGGAGCATTCCTCGGCGCGGCAGATTTCGCGCGAGCCTTCGATCGGCGCGGTCGACATGCCGACCGGCTTGGCCTTCAGTTCCTCGATCGGACCGGCCAGCTCGGCGACACGGGCCACGATCTGCGGATCGGGCGTCACGGATGCGTCGATCAGGTTGGGTACGCCGGACGCGCCCTGAACCTTGCCGTCATCGTCGAAGGAGACGGAAATCTCGCCGACATATTTGCCGTAGGCGCCGGCCTGCACGACCGGGGTCTTGGTGCCGTCGGCCTTTTCGACCATGAGGGGGTAGGGGCCGGCCGCGCGATCGCTAGTATTGGACAGCAGGGTGTGGCTGTGGCCGCCGACGACGATGTCGACACCGGGAATGGCTGCGATCTGCTTGTCTTCCTCGAGGCCGACATGGGTCAGCGCGATGATCTTGTTGACGCCCTGGCCTTCGAGTTCGGAGACCGCGTTGGTCACATATTCGACCGAGTCGGAGAACTTGACGTTCGGGCCGGGCGAGGAAATCGCGGCGGTCTCGGTTGTCAGCGCGCCGATGATGCCGATCTTCTCGCCGCCGCGCTCGACGACGATATGGCCGCCGATCTTGCCGGCGAGGTCGGGGTCGGCGCTGGCGTCGACATTGCCGGCGAGCACGGGGAAGCCGACCTTGTCGATGAACTCGGCCAGCGGCTTGGTGCCGATATCGAATTCATGGTTGCCGACAGCCGCGGCGTCGAAGCCGATAGCGTTCATGAATTCCGCTTCCGCGCCACCGCGATAGGTGGTGAAGAACAGCGAGCCCTGGAATTCGTCGCCGGCGCTGAGCGTCAGCACGTTGGCGCCGTCGGCGTTCAGTTCGTCGCGGCGTTCCGTGATGAAGGTCTTCAGGCGGGCGACGCCGCCGAAGCATTTGCCTTCCGCGTCGTCCTCGGCCGAGCAGGTGGAATCGTATTTGCTGATCGGCTCGATGCGGCTGTGAAAGTCGTTGATGTGTAGAATATCCAGAATGTAGTCGGCCTGCGCCTGACTTGCCGAAAGCGCCAGCAAGGCAGCGGCAGAAGCGGAGAGCAGAAATCTCATGAGATGGCTCCGGTTTGATGGGGCGTTTGGCGTGCGTCATCGCCATTGTCACCTGGGCGGTCCCAGCGATCACGCAAGGTCCGCCAGAGCCGCTAGCCTATGAGCAACACGGCTTTGTGACAAGCGCCAGAAGTGGCTGTTGAAAACGCTCGCGCGGGGACAGTGCCGGGGTTCCGCGTCAGCGAAGCGCGAGCATGACGAGTGCGACCAGCCGGTCGGCGCCAAGCTGCCACTGTGCCGGGTCGGTGCTGCGCAGTTTCACGCCCTCGATACCGTCGAGCACCGTTTCGGCAAGCCCCTCCGCCGAAAAACCCCGCGCGGCGAGGTCGATGCCGCGATCCTTCGCGTTCCTCCCGATGGCGGCGGCGATCGCCCCGCAAAAATCGGCGCGCCATGCGGCGTGGATGTCGGTGATGATCTCGGTCTTCACATCAAGGATTTCCTGGCCATGGGGAGAGCGCGAGATGGCCGACATCGGGTCGAGGATGCCGACCCGGAGCGCCGTGGACAGGCGCATGCTGATTTCGCCTGTGCCGGACAACGCGGATCGTGCCGCATCGAGCGCGCTGGCGAGCACCTTTTCGGCGATGGCAGCGTAGATGTCGGCCTTGTTGCGGAATTCCCGATAAAGCAGGGGGCGTGACAAGCTGGCGGCGCGCGCTATGTCGTCCATGGTGACGCGTGAAAAGCCGTAGCGCATGAACACGTCGAGCGCGGCGGCAATGATCGCATCGCGCCGGTCGCCGGAGGGATCGAGCTCCAGCGTGGTCGTCAACAGATTTGCGTCATCGGACTTTGACATTTTGACACTATAACGATATTTGTCACAATGTAGCAAGTGCGGACGCCAAGTGGAACCACCCGGCGTTCGAACCAGCAGGAGGTCCATGAAATGCAACTAACCGTCAACGGCAGGCAAGTGGAGATCGACGCCGATCCCGAAATGCCGCTTCTGTGGGCCCTGCGCGACATC
>JBHIWX010000140.1:0-6811 GCA_041987205.1 Rhizobiaceae bacterium
CTGATCCCGATGTTCCTCATCATCGGCGTGTGGGGCGGCAAGCGGCGCATCTATGCCAGCTTCAAGTTCTTCCTCTACACGCTGCTCGGCTCGGTGCTGATGCTGCTCGCCATCATGGCGATGTACTGGAACGCCGGAACGATGGATATCCCAACGCTGCTGGAGCACGATTTCCCGGCCGGAATGCAGCAATGGCTATGGATCGCCTTCTTCGCGTCATTTGCGGTGAAGATGCCAATGTGGCCCGTCCACACCTGGCTGCCGGATGCGCACGTCGAAGCGCCGACGGCGGGCTCCGTCGTGCTGGCGGCGATCCTGCTGAAGATGGGCGGCTACGGCTTCCTGCGCTTCTCGCTGCCGATGTTCCCGCTGGCGAGCGCCGAATTCGCGCCCTTCGTGTTCACACTGTCGGTCGTGGCCATCGTCTACACCTCGCTGGTCGCGCTGATGCAGGAAGACATCAAGAAGCTGATCGCCTATTCCTCCGTCGCCCATATGGGCTACGTAACGATGGGCATCTTCACGGCCAACGCCTATGGCGTACAGGGTGGCATCTACCAGATGCTGTCGCATGGCCTGGTGTCGGGCGCGCTGTTCCTGTGCGTCGGCGTCGTCTACGACCGTATGCACACGCGCGAGATCGCCGCCTATGGCGGTCTGGTCAACCGCATGCCGAAATACGCCACGCTGTTCATGATCTTCACCATGGCCAATGTCGGCCTGCCGGGCACGTCGGGCTTCGTCGGCGAATTTCTGACCCTGCTGGGTGCCTTCCAGGCCAACACCTGGGTCGCGGCCTTCGCCACGCTTGGCGTCATCCTGTCGGCTGCCTATGCGCTGTGGCTCTACCGGCGCGTCATCTTCGGCGCGCTCGACAAGGAAAGCCTGAAATCTATCCTCGACCTGTCGACGCGTGAGCGCGCGCTGCTCATTCCGCTCGCCGTGCTCGTCATCTTCTTCGGTGTCTATCCCGCGCCGATCTTCGACGTGACCCAGGCATCGGTCGATGCGCTACTGAACCAATACCACGCTGCGATCGAGGCCGCCGGCCAGATGTCGACCGCAGCGACCGGACATTAGGAGACTTCGCCGTGTCCAACGCTGAAGGCCTCGCTTCGATCTCTCCCGACCTGTGGCTTGCCGGTCCGGAACTCATTCTGGCGATTGCCGCCATGGTCCTGCTGATGATCGGCGTCTTCCGCGGCGAGCGGAGCAGTTCGCTCGTCACCGGGCTCGCCTTCGCTGCCATCGTCATCGCCGGCCTGTGGCTGATGTGGTTCACGGACGAGGGCACGGCCTTCTCCGGCGCCTTCGTGGTCGACCCGTTCGCGCGGCTGATGAAGTTGCTCGCCCTGATCGGTTCCGGCGCGGCGCTCGCCATGTCGGTCAGCTACATGCGGCTGGAGCGCTTCGACCGCTTCGAATATCCCGTGCTGATCGTGCTGGCGACCACCGGCATGCTGCTGATGATCTCCGCCAACAACATGCTCAGCCTCTATCTCGGCCTGGAGATGCAGTCGCTGGCGCTCTACGTCACGGCGGCGATCAACCGCGACTCGGTCCGTTCGACCGAAGCCGGCCTGAAATATTTCGTTCTCGGAGCGCTGTCTTCCGGCATGCTGCTCTACGGCATCAGCCTGACTTACGGCTTTACCGGCCATCTCGATTTTGCCGGCATCACCGAGGCCATCGGCGGCACCGGCCGCTCGGTCGGCCTGATCTTCGGCCTGGTCTTCATCCTCGCCGGCCTGTGCTTCAAGATTTCCGCCGTGCCCTTCCACATGTGGACGCCCGACGTCTATGAGGGCGCGCCGACGCCGGTGACGGCCTTCTTCGCCGCCGCCCCGAAGATCGCGGCAATGGCACTGGTCGTGCGCGTCACCATGGGCGCCTTCGAGCCGATTGCGCCGGACTGGCGTCAGGTCATCGCCTTCATCTCGATCGCCTCGATGGTGCTGGGCGCCTTCGCGGCCATCGGCCAGACCAACATCAAGCGGCTGATGGCCTATTCCTCCATCGGCCATATGGGCTACGCGCTGGTCGGCCTTGCGGCCGGCACGGAAGCGGGCGTCAACGGCGTCATCCTCTACATGATGATCTACATGGTCATGACGCTCGGCACCTTTGCCTGCATCCTCGCGATGCGGCGCAAGGAAGGCATGGTCGAGAACATCACCGACCTGTCCGGCCTTGCCGCGCGCAATCCGGTCATGGCCTTCCTGCTGACCGTGCTGATGTTCTCGCTCGCGGGCATTCCGCCGCTGGCCGGATTCTTCGCGAAATATTTCGTCTTCGTCGCCGCCATCGAGGCAGAGCTTTATGCCCTTGCCATCATCGGCGTGCTGGCGAGCGTCGTCGGCGCCTATTACTATCTGCGGATCATCAAGATCATGTGGTTCGACGAATCCGACGAGACATTTCTTCCGATGCCTGGCGAACTGAAACTGGTGCTCGGCCTCTCAGGCATCTTCGTCGTCTTCTACTATCTGTTCGCCGGGCCGCTGTTCGCGATCACCTCGACCGCTGCGGCGACCTTCTTCTAGGGCGTTGCATTGATCCCCGCCGGATACCGGCTGATCGAGGTCGAGGAGACCGCTTCCACCAATTCCGCCTGTCTTGAGGCCGCGATCGAGGGCGATCCGGGCCGGCTCTGGATCCGCGCCGAACGCCAGACGACGGGGCGCGGCAGCCGCGGACGCTCTTGGGAATCCGGCGCGGGCAATCTGTTCGCCTCGCTCCTGCTGGCCGAACCCGCACCTGTGGCGGCGCTGGCGGAACTCACCTTCGTCGCTGCACTCGGCGTCCATGAAGCGATCGCGAAACTCGGCGAGCAGCACGGCGTCCATCCCGACATCGCGCTGAAATGGCCGAACGACGTGCTGGTCTCGGCGCGCAAGGTGAGCGGCATCCTGCTCGAAAGCCACGAGGTGGGCGCCGCGCGCCGAAGAATCGTCATCATCGGCATCGGCATCAACTGCATGGCCCATCCGCGCGATCTGCCCACGCCGGCGACCGATCTTGCGGTGGAGGGCATGGCGATCCCTGCGCGTGACATGCTCCATCTTGTCGCGGCGGGCATGAACCATTGGCTCGAACGCTGGGATCGCGGTAACAACTTCTCCGAAATCCGGCGTCATTGGCTCGCCAACGCCAGGGGCCTCGGGCAGCGCATCGATGTGAGGCTGCCCGGACGCGAATATACCGGTATCTTCGAGGATATCGACGAACACGGCATGCTGTTGCTTCGCCTTGACGACGGCAAGGCGATGACCATTTCCTCGGCGGACGTCTTCTTCGAAACCGCACACGGCGCGAAGACGACTGCCCGAAAGGCTGATTGAAGATATGACCACCAGCGAATTGTTGTTTGTGCCGCTCGGCGGCGTTGGCGAGATCGGCATGAATCTCGCGCTTTACGGCTACGGAACGCCGGAAGATCGCTCCTGGATCATGGTCGATTGCGGTGTGACCTTTCCCGATTCCGCCCATCCCGGCGTCGACCTCGTCATGGCCGACATCGACTTTGCCATCGGCCTTGGCGACGCACTGAAGGGCATCGTCATCACCCACGCCCATGAGGACCATTACGGCGCTGTGCTGGCGCTGTGGCCGCTGCTGCGCAAGCCGGTCTGGGTAACGCCGTTCACCGCCGGCCTTATCGAGGCCAAGGGCCGCGACGAACCGGGTGCCGTCGAGGTGCCGCTGCACATCTATCGCGCCGGCGGGCGTTTCGCGATCGCGCCATTCGAGATCGAGGCGATCCATGTCACGCACTCGATCCCCGAGCCGGTTTCGCTGGCGATCAAGACGCCGCTCGGCCGGGTCATCCACACCGGCGACTGGAAGCTCGATCCCGAACCCTCGCTTGGTGCCGACACCGACGGCGCGACCTTCAAACGACTGGGCGATGAGGGTGTGCTGGCGCTGATCTGCGATTCCACCAACGCGATGCGCGAGGGTCATTCGCCGACCGAGACCGAGGTTTCGCAAAGCCTTGCCGGGATCATCGCCAACGCGAAGGGCAGGGTGGCGGTCACCACCTTCTCGTCCAATGTCGGACGCATCCGCTCGATCGCCAAGGCGGCGAAGACGGCGGGCCGCAAGGTCATGCTCATGGGCCGCTCTATGCGCCGCGTCGCGGAAGTCGCCGAAGGACTCGGCTACATGGAAGGGCTCGACGATTTCATCGACGAGGACGAGTTCCAGTCGATCGACCGCGCCAAGATCGTCATCATCCTGACGGGCAGCCAGGGCGAGGACCGTGCCGCGCTGTCGAAGCTATCCCGTGACGAGCATCCGCGCGTCCATCTCTCGGCCGGCGACACGGTGATCTATTCCTCGCGCGTCATCCCGGGCAATGAAAAACCGATCCTCGAGACCGAGAACCGGCTGATTGACATGGGCGTCGAGATCATCACCGACAACGATGAGCTGGTCCATGTGTCGGGCCATCCCCGCCGTGACGAACTGAAGCAGATGTATGAATGGGTGCGGCCGCAGATCGCGGTCCCGGTGCATGGCGAAGCCGCGCATTTGAGCGCCCATGCCAAGCTTGCCGGCGAGATGAATGTCGAACAGGTCGCGCCGGTGCGCAACGGCAATCTACTACGCCTCGCGCCGGGCCCCGCCGAGATCGTCGACGAGGTGCCGCACGGGCGCATCTACAAGGACGGCCTTGTCATCGGCGACGAGGAAGCGATCGGCGTGCGCCAGCGTCGCAAGCTTTCCTATGCCGGCATCGTCGCCTGTTCGGTCGTGCTCGACGCCAAGGGCAAGATGGCCGACGAGATCGACCTGTCGCTGCACGGTCTGCCGGAGGAAAACCAGGCGGGCGAACCCTTCGACGATTTGCTCTACGACGCCGCCGTCGGCGCGATCGAGAGCATTCCGATCAAGCGGCGCAAGAGCGACGACCTCGTCATGGGCGCAGTGCAGAAGGCGGTACGTGCCGCCGCGCGCGACCATTGGGGCAAGAAGCCGGTCGTGACCGTTTTCGTGGCGCGGGTTTAAGGGGAGGAAAACAGCATGATCGGCAGGTTGAACCACGTTGCCATCGCGGTGCCGGACCTCGAGGCCGGCATCAACACCTATGGCGTGGCGCTCGGCGCGAAGACAACGGAACCGCAGGCGCTGCCCGAACATGGCGTCACGGTGGTGTTCGTCGAACTCCCCAACACCAAGATCGAACTGCTCGAACCGCTCGGCGAGAACTCACCCATCGCAGCCTTTCTGGAGCGCAACCCTTCCGGCGGCATCCATCACGTCTGCTATGAGGTCGACGACATCATCGCGGCGCGTGACCGGCTGAGCGAGCAGGGCGCCCGCGTGCTCGGCAATGGCGAGCCGAAGATCGGCGCGCATGGCAAGCCGGTGCTGTTCCTCCACCCGAAGGATTTCTGCGGCACGCTCACCGAACTCGAGCAGGTCTGAGGGAGCAGCGTTCGGCCATGAGTTTCTTCACCGGCTTCGCGGTCTATTTCATCATCTGGTGGCTGACACTGTTCATGGTGCTGCCCTTCGGCGTGCGCAGCCAGGCGGAGCACGGCGAGCGCTCGCTCGGCACCGATCCCGGTTCGCCGGTTCACTCGCGATTGGGTCTGAAACTCGCGATCAACACCGTGATCGCCGGCGTGGTCTTCTTCGTGTGGTACTGGCTGACCTACCAGATGGGCATGGGCTTCGACCAGCTGCCGAGCATCTTCCCGCAGGATCGCTGATCCGCCTCGGGAATCCACGGTCTCTCGATCGACAATCGACAATGTGAATAAGCCGATCTTTGGTCGGCAAGGCGGTCGTCGCGGGCGTGACGAACCGGTTCGGCATGGACGGCAAGAAAAGCCGTCGTGGACCGCAAATTATTCTGACTATTCAAGGGCTGGAAAAAATAAAAGCAGGGCTAATGAAAGCCCTGCCATGAGTTTGCGTGTCCTGAACCCAAGACCTCCAGTCGCCCTTTAAAGGGGTGGAGGCCGGCTGCGTTTGACCCGCGCCGAGGGTTCACATCCTCCCAAGACTAAGACCGCTATAGATGGCTGGTTGACCAGCTCTCTGTAGAACGGCAATCTATACACAGCGCCGCTGCGATGTCATCCGCAAAATCGAAAAATTGGGCGATTCATGCCCTGAAATATGCAAGTTGCATAAAATATCACCAATACCATCGGTTGAGCGCTATTTCATCACCCGCAAAGCGTGAACGGCACCGGTGGCGCAGAGCGGCCTGATCCGCATTCCGGGCGCCCCGGCAGAGCCCCGAGCGCCCTTGGCGGCAAGGGCTTGTTTCGCATCGGCGAAAAGGGTTTAAGGTGCGTTCGCCCGCTGCAATTCAGAACCGACCGCAAGGCCATTCACCGTACCGGATTTATCATGCGCCTTTCCCGCTATTTCCTGCCGCTTCTGAAGGAAACTCCCAAGGAAGCAGAGATCGTTTCCCACAGGCTGATGCTGCGCGCCGGCATGATCCGCCAGCAATCGGCGGGTATCTATTCCTGGCTGCCGCTCGGCCTGAAGGTACTCCGGAAGATCGAGACGATCATCCGCGAGGAGCAGAACCGCGCCGGCGCGATCGAACTGCTGATGCCGACGATCCAGTCCGCCGATCTGTGGCGCGAGTCCGGCCGCTATGACGCCTACGGCGCCGAGATGCTGCGGATCACCGACCGCCACGACCGCGAGATGCTCTTCACGCCGACCGCCGAAGAGCTGATCACCGACATCTTCCGCGCCAACGTCTCGTCCTACCGGGATCTGCCTCTGACCATGTACCAGATCCAGTGGAAGTTCCGCGACGAGATCCGGCCGCGCTTCGGCG
>JBHIWX010000141.1:0-6789 GCA_041987205.1 Rhizobiaceae bacterium
AAGTGGGTCGACACGAACGTCCCGGCCGCGATCTAGAACCCGTCCGGCAAAGGCCTGCCTCAGAACGGCAGGCCGGTATAGTTCTCGGCGAAGACCTTCTGGGCGTTCTCGGAGTCGGCCAGATAGACCAGTTCGGTCGACTGCATGGTCCGCTCCCATTCGCTGGCGCCCGGGAAGGTGTGCAGCAGCATGGTCATCGACCACGAAAAACGCATGGCCTGCCAGATGCGCTTGAGCGCACGTTCCGAATAGGCGTCGATCCCGCTGTCGTCCCCGTCCTCGTAATGGCGCTTCAGGCCTTCGAAGAGATAGTGGACATCGGAGGCCGCGAGGTTGAGGCCCTTGGCGCCGGTCGGCGGCACGATGTGGGCGGCATCGCCGCACAGGAAGAGGCGACCCCAGCGCATCGGTTCGGAGACGAAGCTGCGCAGCGCGGCGATGGACTTTTCAATCGACGGGCCGGTGACCAGCGTGTCGGCGATTTGCGCCGGCATGCGACGCTTGAACTCGTCCCAGAAGGCCTCGTCCGACCAGTTCTCCACCGTATCGGTCAACGGCACCTGGATATAGGACCGCGACAGCATGCTGTTGCGCATGGAAGCCAGCGCAAAACCGCGCGAATGGCGGGCATAGACCAGTTCCTCGGCGGCGGGCGGCGTTTCAGACATGATGCCCAGCCAGCCGAACGGATAGACGCGCTCGAAATCCTTGCGCACCCCGTCGGGGATCGATTGCCGGCTGACGCCATGGAAACCGTCGCAGCCGGCGACGAAATCGCAGTCGAGGCGGTGGCCGGTGCCATCCTTCTCCCAGGTGACATAGGGCTTGTCCGACTGCAGATCGTGCAGGGTCACATTCGCGGCTTCAGTGACGATGGTCGTGCCCATCTGGTCCTGCGCCTCGTAGAGGTCGCGCGTGAACTCGGTCTGGCCGTAGACCATGACCTGTTTGCCGCAACGTTCTACAAAGTCGATGCGGAACAGCTTGCCGTCGTCGGACAGGTTGACGCCGTCATGCGGCATGCCTTCACGGTCCATGCGCGCACCGGCGCCGGAGGCGCGCAGCATCTCGACCGCGCCATATTCGAGCACGCCGGCGCGGATGCGCGACAGCACGTGCTTGCGTGTCTGGCGTTCGAGGATGACGGTCTCGATGCCTGCCTTGTTGAGAAGTTGGGAAAGCAGAAGGCCGGATGGGCCGCCGCCGATAATCGCTACGCGGGTTCTCATGGTTTCCTCCCGTCATGAATTCCCATATGCCTGTCAAATAGACGGACCGACGCTTGCAGAGAATGGACGGAAGCCATCCATTCTTGTACAAATCGAACATGATCGCACCGCCTGAAGCCCGCATTCCCAACTACAATCTCTACGGGGAGTCCGTCGAACTACCGGATGTGCTGCATTGCGAGAAGATCCTCGAAAGGGCCATATTGCATGATTGGAACATCCGCCCGCACCGCCATTCGCGCCTGCACCAGTTCTTCCTGATCACCGCCGGCGGCGGACAGGTCGAACTGGACGGCAAACGGTTCGAGCTGTCACCGCCCATGCTGATCAACGTGCCGGCAAGCGCGGTGCATCGCTTCGGCTTCGAACCGTTCACCGAGGGGCTGGTCGTCACCGTTCCGGTGGAGGTGCTGGAGGCCGGCATCGGCAATTCAGACATGCTGGCGCCCCTGCTGCGCCGGGCTGGCACGGCGCGGGCAGATGCCGGCATGGCTGCACTGTTTGCCGACATCGCATCGGAACATGCGGGCGCGGATTTCGGTCGCGCCCATGCGCTGGGCGCCGCCGTGGCTCTTGCCGCCGCCCGGGTGGCGCGCGCGCTGCTGCCGGTCGCCGACGCACATGCAGGCGGCGAGGAAGCCGGCCATCTGCGCCGTTTCGAGGCGCTGCTGGAAGCACGCTTCCGCGAGCACTGGAAGGTCGCCGACTATGCGCGCGAACTGGCGATCACGCCGACGCATCTTTCCCGCGTGACAAGAGCGGAGACGGGGCTGGCCGCTTCGGCGCTGATCGAGGCGCGACTGATGCGCGAGGCACGCCGCGCGCTTGCCTATACCAATATGAGCATCGCGCAGATCGCCTACGACACGGGCTTCGACGACCCGGCCTATTTCACCCGCGCCTTCACGCGCTCGACCGGCGTGCCGCCTTCCGTCTATCGCAAGCGCTTCGAGGGATCGCATCCGGGCACGCCTGCCCCAAAGCATGAATCGCCACAATCCGGTTGAGCGTCGCGATTTCAGGCCCTATGGTCGGCGGCAATCGCGACCTTTCCCCGAACATCCGGAGTATCCATGCGTTTCGAAGGCACCGATTCCTATGTGGCAGCCCATGATTTGACGATTGCGGTCAACGCCGCGATCGCGCTCGAAAGGCCGCTTCTGGTCAAGGGCGAGCCAGGCACCGGCAAGACCGAACTGGCTCGGCAGGTCGCGGAATCGCTCGGCCTCAAACTGCTGGAATGGCACGTCAAGTCGACCACCAAGGCGAGCCAGGGCCTGTACGAATACGATGCCGTATCGCGGCTGCGCGACAGCCAGCTCGGCGACGAGCGCGTGCATGACGTGAAAAACTACATCAAGCGCGGCAAATTGTGGGAAGCCTTCGAGGCCGGCGAGAAGGTCGTGCTGCTCATCGACGAGATCGACAAGGCGGATATCGAGTTCCCGAACGATTTGCTGCAGGAACTCGATCGCATGGAGTTCTTCGTCTATGAGACCGGCGAGACGATTTCCGCCAGGCAGCGGCCCATCGTCATCATCACCTCCAACAACGAAAAGGAGTTGCCGGACGCCTTCCTGCGCCGCTGCTTCTTCCACTACATCCAGTTCCCCGACCTCGACACGCTGACGCAGATCGTCGACGTCCATTATCCCGGCATCAAGAAGAAGCTGGTCAATGCCGCGCTGACACAGTTCTACGAGATTCGCGACACGCCGGGCCTGAAGAAGAAACCGTCGACCTCGGAAGCGCTCGACTGGATCCGGCTGCTCGTCTCCGACGATGTCGAGCCGGAGGATTTGCGCGGCGATCCGAAGAACATGCTGCCGAAGCTGCATGGAGCGCTCTTGAAGAACGAGCAGGACGTGCATCTGTTCGAGCGCCTGGCCTTTCTGGCGCGGCAGCGGCAGGGATAAAGGCGGGGGCGCCATGACATCCATCTCCACAGCGCCGTCAGAGGGGCGGGCGGTTGGCCGCGCATTGTCCGCAACGCTCGTTGTCGCGATGCTCGGCTTCATGCAGGTCATGGCACCGGGGCCGGCGCAGGCGGATGAGTTCGACCTTGCCGGCTATTCACTGATCTGGGACGCCGCCTACAAGCGTGGCGGGTTCGAAGCCTATTACGGTTTCCGGAAAACCAGGGCCGGGCTCTATTTCGCGCGCAACGGCAACATCCTTGCCTTCGACGATCATTTCTATAAAACCTCGCGGCAGGGAACAATCATCGGCAAGAGCGGCGGAAAGGGCGTCACCAACCTCTTCCTGAGAGGCGAGACGCACGAAGTCGAGCGCAGGGGCAATCTGCTCCGGCTGACCATGCGCCAGAAATCGGCCCTGACCGGAACGTTCGTCACCACCTACATCATCGATGTCGACAGCCCGACGCAATGCCGGGTACGCGCCTTCAAGATCGAGGGATCGCGCATGAAGAACGCCAAATTCCGCACCGGTGCCTGCAGGATCGCGCCAGGCAAGCAGGATTTCTGAGGAGGCTCCTGCTTGCGCGCCCTACCCGCCGACCGGCACGCCTGCTAAGAACGCTTCAACAAAGCGCCCGGCACCGCCGGTTCAGCCGGGCCGAACCGAGTTACATTCAAAGGACGAGAGAATGCCCGCATATCGTTCCAGAACCACCACCCATGGCCGCAACATGGCCGGCGCACGCGGCCTTTGGCGCGCCACGGGCGTCAAGGACGGCGATTTCGGGAAGCCGATTATCGCGGTGGTCAACTCCTTCACGCAATTCGTGCCGGGGCACGTGCACCTTAAGGATCTCGGTCAGCTCGTCGCGCGCGAGATCGAGGCAGCGGGCGGCATCGCCAAGGAATTCAACACGATAGCGGTCGATGACGGCATCGCCATGGGCCATGACGGCATGCTCTATTCGCTGCCGTCGCGCGAGATCATCGCCGACTCCGTCGAGTACATGGTCAACGCGCATTGCGCAGACGCCATGGTGTGCATTTCCAATTGCGACAAGATCACGCCAGGCATGCTCAACGCCGCCATGCGGCTGAACATCCCCGCCGTCTTCGTCTCGGGCGGGCCGATGGAAGCCGGCAAGGCTACCGTCCATGGCAAGAAGGTGTCACTCGACCTGATCGATGCGATGGTCGCGGCCGCCGACGACAAGATATCCGACGAAGAGGTGCAGACCATCGAGCGGGCTGCCTGCCCGACCTGCGGCTCGTGCTCGGGCATGTTCACCGCGAACTCGATGAACTGCCTGACCGAGGCACTCGGCCTTTCGCTGCCGGGCAATGGTTCGACGCTCGCTACGCATGGCGACCGCAAGCGGCTGTTCGTCGAGGCCGGCCATTTGATCGTCGATCTGGCTCGGCGCTATTACGAGCAGGAGGACGAGAGCGTCCTGCCGCGCAACGTCGCCTCGAAGGATGCCTTCGAAAACGCCATGTCGCTCGACATCGCCATGGGCGGCTCGACCAACACCGTGCTGCACATCCTGGCGGCCGCGCATGAAGGCGGCATCGATTTCACCATGGACGATATCGACGCACTGTCGCGCAAGGTGCCCTGCCTGTCTAAGGTCGCGCCGGCCAAGAGCGACGTCCACATGGAAGACGTCCATCGCGCCGGCGGCATCATGCGCATTCTCGGCGAACTCGATCGGGGCGGACTGATCCATCGCGATTCTCCCACCGTGCACGAGAAGACGCTGGGCGACGCCATCGACCGGTGGGACATCACGCGTACCAATTCCGAGACGGTGCGCGAGTTCTTCAAGGCGGCGCCCGGCGGCGTACCGACCCAGACGGCGTTCTCCCAGTCCTCGCGCTGGGACGAACTGGACACCGATGGCGAGGCGGGAGTCATCCGCTCGGTCGAACACCCGTTCTCCAAGGATGGGGGGCTTGCCGTACTGAAAGGCAATATCGCGCTCGACGGCTGCATCGTGAAGACGGCCGGCGTCGACGAGAGCATTCTGAAATTCTCCGGCCCGGCGGTCGTCTTCGAGAGCCAGGACGCGGCGGTGAAAGGCATTCTCGCCAATGAGGTCAAGGCGGGCGACGTGGTCGTCATCCGCTACGAGGGACCGAAGGGCGGGCCGGGCATGCAGGAGATGCTCTATCCGACGAGCTATCTGAAATCGAAGGGGCTGGGCAAGGCCTGCGCGCTGATCACCGATGGGCGCTTCTCGGGCGGCACGTCGGGCCTTTCCATCGGTCACGCCTCGCCGGAAGCGGCACAGGGTGGCGCGATCGGCCTGGTGAAGGATGGCGACATCATCGAGATCGACATTCCGAACCGGACCATCAACCTCGCAGTCTCCGAGGACGAACTGGCCAAGCGCCGCGCCGAGCAGGACAGAGCGGGCTGGAAGCCGGCCCAGCCGCGCCGGCGCAACGTCACGACCGCGCTGAAGGCCTATGCCGCCTTCGCGGCCTCGGCCGACAAGGGCGCGGTGCGGGTACTGCCGGAATAGGCGGCACCCTCCCCTCTCAGGCTGCGGCCACTGGACAAGCTTCCCAAAAGCGCCATCATGATCGGTCATGATGGGCCTTTGGTGAGGGAGTACTGGGCCGATGCGCGACCGCGAGGCGACTGCCAACATAAGACTCGGGATTCGCAATCTCGAAACGATGACGCGTTTCGCGCTGGCGATCCTCGCGCTGGCGAGCGGCGTCTACACCTATCTCGGCGTACGCAGCCTGCTCGACGGCACGGCCACGCAAGTCTTCTTCGCGGCGGTTGTCTATTCCGCAGCCGTCTCTGTCGGCATCTACGCCTTCTGGTCCTACCTGATGCGGTTCGTGCCGCTGATCCATGACGGGTCGCGGCGCATGATGCTGGTGCTGATCATGGCGGTCGGCTCGCTGATGATCGTCGCCATGTCGTCCTGGCTTAACGCCGCCGCGCTCGCCGGTTCAGCGGCCCTGGAACAGCATCTGGCCGTCACGCTCGAAGGCTATGCCGGCGATCTCGACAAGGCGCATGCGCGTGCGCTTTCCTCACAAAGCCTGCTGCCGGACGTACGCCGCGCCTCGGAGCGCTTCAAGCGGCTGGCCGAGGACGAGCGGCAAAGCGGCGCGCTGACCGGCACGTCGGGTTCGGGCAGCGTGGTGCAATTGCTCGGCCAGATGGGCGCGCAGCTCGACGAACTGGCCGAATCCATCGTGCGGTCGCGCGAGCGCACCGCCGATTTGTTCGCGGAAGGCTCGAAGCACCTCGCCAGCATGCGCTCGCTGGTTTCCGCGCCGGGCGCGGTCGAACCCCGGTCCGACAAGTTCGCCGAACAGGCAGTGGGGCTTGCCGCCGTCATCGCCTCGCTTCAGGAAACCTCGGTCGCGCCCTCCGTAAGGCGCGCGGCGGAAGACCTGTCGCTCGGCTTTATCGCACCGGTCGCCGACGGGTCGAGCGCCGAACTTGCGCAGCGCCAGAATGCCGTGATGGACACGGTGCGCCAGTCCGTCGACGCGCAGTCGAAGGCGCTGGCCGATGCGGCCGACGAAATCCTCGAGCAGCCCAAGGTCGAAAGCCGGCGGTTCGTGCCGCTGTCGAGCGCGGAATCGGTCATCCGCTATGCCTCCGACTTCCTGCC
>JBHIWX010000142.1:0-6779 GCA_041987205.1 Rhizobiaceae bacterium
TCACCGATGTCGAACGCCTTGGCGCCCGGATCGTCGAGATCGTCGAGACGGCACAGCACCCGATCGGTCACGCCTCGATCCCGGCCATGTCGATCGTATCGGCCATGGACGTCCTTCTCGGTTTTGCCTGTGCGGGCAGGAATTTGCCCGTGCGGGCGATAGCGGGTGAAAACCCGCACCGCCGGGAGATAGCGGAGGGGTGACGCTTTGACAATGTCGCGCGCAGGCTGGAATATTCCGTGACGGTGCTTCGCGAGTGCAATCGACATGTCGTGCACGCCGGGTGACAAGCCCGGCCCGTGCCGCGACAGCCCTTGCCAGGCACCCTTGTCGAACTTCTTTGGGGAGAAGCCCTTGGCGCAAGTCCAACCGTTCTTCGTTGATGCGATCGTGCTCCTGTCGGGCGCGGTGATTGCCGCTCCGCTGTTCAAGCGCTTCGGCATGGGAACGGTACTCGGCTATCTGGGCGCCGGCGTGGTGATCGGCCCGGTCATCGGCTTCATTCGCGAACCGGAGGAGATGCTGCATTTCGCCGAACTCGGCGTGGTGATGCTGCTGTTCATCATCGGGCTGGAGCTCAAGCCGTCGCGACTGTGGGCAATGCGCTATGACATTTTCGGCCTTGGAACGCTCCAGGTCGTCGCCTCCGGCCTGCTGCTCGCGCTTGTCGCCGGGCTGGTGCTGGATTCGGCCGGGCGTGCGATCATCGTCGGTTTCGGCCTGGCGCTGTCCTCGACCGCTTTCGCGCTGCAGACGCTGGAGGAATCCGGCGAGACCAATACCGCACATGGACGCAAGGCGTTCTCCATCCTGCTCCTGCAGGACATGGCGATCGTGCCGCTGCTGGCGCTTGTGCCGCTGTTTTCCTATCGCGGCGACGCCGGGCTCGGCTGGCACGAGTTTGGTGCCGGGCTCGCCGCCATCGCCGTGCTGATCCTGGCCGGTCGTTATCTCCTCAATCCGCTGTTCCGGCTGATCGCCCAGACCGGCGCACGCGAGGTGATGATCGCCGCCGCGCTGCTGGTGGTGTTCGGCGCGGCAATGCTGATGCAGCTTGCCGGGATGAGCATGGCGCTGGGTGCGTTTCTGGCCGGCGTACTGCTCGCCGAATCCTCCTTCCGCCACGAGATCGAGGCCAATATCGAGCCCTTCCGCGGCCTGCTGCTCGGCCTGTTCTTCATGGCGATCGGCATGTCGCTCGATCTGGGCGTGCTGCTAGACTACTGGTATGCGATCCTGATCGCGGTCCCGGTCGCCATGGCGATCAAGGCGGTCATCATCTACATCGCCTGCCGGCTGTTCCGCACCCCGCACCAGACCAGCGTTCGAACCGCCGCCGTCCTGACCCAGCACGGCGAATTCGGCTTCGTGCTTTTCTCGGCCGCGCTTTCCATGGGCGTGATCGACCGGGAGTTGTCGTCCATCCTGATCGCCGTGGTGATCCTGTCGATGGTGCTCACCCCGCTCTCCGTGCGACTCGGCGAGAAACTGCTGGAGCGGGTCCATGACGAAGAGGAACCGGAAGAGGATTTCGAGGGCGCGGGCTCGCCGGTCCTGATGATCGGTTTTTCGAGGGTGGGCCAGGTCGCCTCTCAGGCGCTGCTTGCCAGCGGTATCGACATGACCATCATCGACAACGATCCGGAAAACATAAGGAACGCGTCCCGCTTCGGTTTCCGCATCTATTTCGGCGACGGCACCAGGATGGAAGTGCTGCGGGCGGCAGGGATCGAGCAGGCCGAACTGGTCGCCATCTGCACGCACCGGCCTCAGGTCACGACCAAGATTATCGAGCTGGTCAGCCGTCACTGGCCGCAGAAGCTGATCTATGCACGCGCCTTCGACCGCGCGCACAGCCTGCAAATCATGGACATGGACGTTGATTTCCACATTCGTGAGACCTTCGAATCCTCGCTGGTACTGGGCGGCAAGATGCTGGAGGGCCTCGGCCGTTCGCCGGAGGAAGCGCGCGCCGTGATCGAGGATGTGCGCAAACGTGACGTCGAGAGGCTTCTGATCCAGAAGAGCGAGGGCATCCATGCAGGCTCGCACATGCTGCACACACGTGCGGTCAAACCCGAGCCGCTCATCGAGCCGAAACATGCCAGCGAAGCGCTGGACGAAGCGGCACGCGAGATCCTCTCCAAGCCCGACGATGCCGGGAAGGAACGAGACGACGACAAGAAACGGGAAGGGGCGAGCGAGGAGGAAAACGTCGCATGATCCGGATGGGAGGAGAACGCTCCAGCGGTCCTGAGGCCGCAAGAAAACTCGTACAATCGTGACATCGCGTTCAGCCGGAGGCGAGCGCGGCGCCTTCACGCATGGCTCGACCTTGCGACACGTGCTGACGATGTCGGCGACCGGCGCTGTTGGCCTCGTCGCCATCTTCTTCGTCGATCTGGCCAATCTCTTCTACATCTCGCTGCTTGGTCAGCAGGAGCTGGCGGCGGCGGTCGGCTACGCCTCGACGATCATCTTCTTCTCGGTGACGATCAATATCGGTTTCACCATTGCGGCGACCGCCCTGACCGCACGGGCCTTCGGCACGCGCGACAGTCTGGGCGCGAAAAAGAACGCGGCAGGCTCGCTGTTTTTCACGGTGATCCTCAACATCGCGCTGGCGGCGGGTTTCTTTCCCCTGCTCGGGCCGATGCTCGACCTTCTGGGCGCTGCCGGCGAGACCCGCGAGATCGCGCTCGGCTACATGCAGATCGTCGTGCCCTCGATCCCGCTGCTCGGGCTTGGCATCTGCACGTCCGGTCTTCTGCGCGCCAAGGGCGATGCGCGACGGGCGATGTATGTGACGCTGTCGTCGGGCGTCGCGGCGGCGGGGATCGATCCGCTGCTCATCTTCGGGTTCGATCTCGGCGTCACCGGTGCGGCGATCTCGGTGGTGATCGTGCGCGTGATCTTCGTCATCGTTGGCTTTCACGGCGTGTGGGTCGTCCACCGCATGTTGGCCTGGCCGGAGGCAAGCTGGCTCGCGCGGCTGCTGCGGCAATATCTCGGCATCGGCATTCCGGCGGTACTGACCTCCATCGCCAATCCGGTCGGCAATGCCTATGTCACCAGCGTGATCGCGCAGTTCGGCGACGATGCGGTGGCAGGCTGGGCGATTGTCGGGCGGATCATCCCGCTTGCCTTCGCCGCGATCTTCTCGCTGTCGGGATCGGTCGGACCGATCCTGAGCCAGAATTACGGCGCGGGACTGTTCGAGCGGGTCAGTTCGACCATGCGCGGCGCGCTGGTCTTCTGCGTCGTCTATGTGCTGGTCATGTGGGCCGTGCTGGCCGCCGTACAGCAGCCGATCATCGCCGTGTTCGGAGCAAGCGGTAACGCGGCCGAGCTGATCGGCTTCTTCTGCATCTTCATCGCTGGAACCTTCCTGTTCACCGGCGCGCTTTTCGTCGCCAATGCCGCCTTCAACAATCTCGGCTATCCGGTCCTCTCGACCGTGTTCAACTGGGGGCGCGCGACGCTCGGGACCATTCCCTTCGTCCATTTCGGCATGGCGTGGGGGCCGAAAGGCGTGCTCGCCGGCTGGGGGTTTGGCGCCGTCGTCTTCGGTGCTGCCGCCGTCGTGGTGTGCTTCCATGTCCTTCGCAGCCTGCCGGCGCGTGCCGCGCGCGAGGGCATCCCGGTCGCCGGCGTTCCGGCGGTGCCAACGGCACAGTCGCCATTCAGCTCGGGCCGGGCGGCCGGCGTGGTGCTCGGCACCGGGCATGTGGACGAGCGGCGGCCGGACTGATCCGGGTCAGGCGCGTTCCAGAATTCGCGCCAGGTCTTCGCGCACCTGTTCGCGGACGCTTTCGGTCTTGCGCAGAATGTTCTCCACATGCAGGAAATCGAGCACGCGAATGCCGTCGACGGGCGGGCGCACGAGCAGATCCGGCGTGTGCAGCCGCAGCTTCATCGTGGTTATCGTCTGCATCAGGAGTTGCGAGGCGCCGAAGGCAGCCTCGATGCGCGTCGGCAGTTTCGACGGATCCTCGCGCACCGGCATGCCGACCACGTCGACGGCGACGACGATCCGGCCGGGGGCCTCGACAAGGTCGAAGGCGACGGGGTTGGCGATGCCGCCATCGATGTGGACCCGGCCGTCGATGATTTGCGGGCGGAAGATGAAGGGCAGCGCGATGGAAGCCGCGACGGCCGGAAAGAGATCGCCCTCCTCGATCACCGTCAGCGCGTTGCCGTAGAAATCGGTGGCGGTCACCTTGAAGGGAATTTCGAGTTCCCCGAACGTCTCGGGGATGGCTTCGGGCATGAAGGCGCGCAGCGTCTTTTCGGCATCAAGCTCGCCGAACCTGAGCAGCGCGCCGGAAATCATGGCACCGAAACTGTCGGGCCACAGCTTCCACAAGCGGCTCATGACCTTGCCCCGGTCGGACAGGTTCGTGACCGCGAAGTTCCTGATTTCGTCGGCCGACATGCCGGAGGCATAGGCCGCGCCGAGGATGGCGCCGATCGACGTGCCGGCGATCACGCAGGGTTTCACGCCGAGATCGTCAAAGGCTTCGAGCACGGGAATGTGGGCCAGCCCCCGCGCGCCGCCGCCGCCCAGAACCAATGCGACTTCCTTCACCCCTGTCGCTCCCGATTGTCGTCGTCGATCCGCCGGAAGAACCCTAGCACGGTGTCGCCGAATTCGCGCCGGTCGAGTGCCTCGAACCCGTCCAGAGTGCTTGGCGCGGCGTCGCGAGCTTCCTCAAGCACGAGCCATGCTCCCGGCTCGAGCCAGCCGCCCGAGACCAATGCGCCGGCTGCGGCCTCGCCCAGCCCCCTCCCATAGGGCGGGTCGGCGAAGGCGAGGCCGAAGGGCTTCATCGTGCCGACCGGCCCCAGGCGCGTTGCATCGCGGCGAAAGATCTGCGTGCGTCCCGTCGCGCCCAGTTTTTCGATATTGGTGCGGATCAGCCCCCTGCCCTCGACCGATTGCTCGACGAACAGCGCGTAGCCCGCGCCGCGCGACAGGGCTTCGAGGCCGAGCGCGCCGGTGCCGGCGAACAGGTCGAGCACGCGCACTCCTTCGAGATCGATGCGGCTGGCCAGGATGTTGAACAGGCTTTCGCGCGTGCGGTCGGTCGTCGGCCGGATGGCGCTGCCGCCGGGGGTCGCGAGCGGGCGCCCGCGCCACTCACCGCCGACGATGCGCACCGCTGCCGCCCCGCCGCTTCGCGCGGCCGTCCTCGCGTTCCGGCGCCCTGGTGTCGAGCTTGTCGAGCGCCGATTTCTCGCGTGCCGGTTTCTCTCGTTCTGGTCGGGCCGGTTTTCCGGAAGGTTCCGGTTCAGCATCCGAGCCGGACTGGCGGATCGGCGCATCGAAATCCGCACCCGCCTCCTCGATCAGGCGAGCGCCGAGCTGGTCGCGCAGGACACGTCCCCTGATCTCGCGGACCTCGCCCTCGGCGAGATCGGCCAGTTGAAACGGGCCGTAGGAGACGCGGATCAGCCGGTTGACCGTGAGCCCCAGCGCGCCCAGCACCTTCTTGACCTCGCGGTTCTTGCCCTCGCGAAGACCGATGGACAGCCAGACATTGGAACCCTGCACGCGGTCGATCGCCGCCTCGATGGCGCCGTAGAGCACGCCGTCGACGGCGATGCCGTCGGCCAGTTCGTCGAGCCGGTCCTGCGTGATCTTGCCATGGGCGCGCACGCGATAACGCCTGAGCCAGCCGGTGGCCGGCAACTCAAGCACGCGGGCAAGCCCGCCATCATTGGTCAGCAGCAGCAGGCCTTCGGTGTTGATGTCGAGACGGCCGACGGAGACGACGCGTGGCACGGAACCCGGCAATGCGCCGAATACGGTCGGGCGGCCCTGCGGATCGCGGTTGGTCGTCACCAGCCCGGCCGGCTTGTGGTAGAGCCACAAGCGGGTGCGTTCGCGCCCGGCGACGGGCTTGCCGTCGACCTCGATGTAATCCTTCGACCCGACGGTCAGCGCCGGCGTCGCGATCACTTCGCCATTGACGGCAACGCGGCCGGCCGCGATCCAGACCTCCGCCTCACGGCGCGAGCAAAGGCCGGCGCGGGCGAGGCGCTTGGCAATACGTTCGCGCGTGTCGCCCTCCGTCGTCGCCGGAGACGATGACGGTTTGGACGCCTGTTTGGGCGCTGATTTCTTTGCCGGTTTCTGGGCCGATTTCTGGGCCGATTTCGATGCCGCGTTCACCGGCTTGCGCCCTTTGGATGTGGCCCGCCGCGCGGACCCGGTTTGCTTTTGCATGCGAATGCCCTATCAGACCAAGGGAACGGGCGCGATAGGCAAATGAGGGAATCATGGCCGGTTTCATGGACGCCGCGCTCGACGAGGCGCAACGGGCCGGCGAGCGCGGCGAGGTGCCGGTCGGCGCCGTCATCGTATGCGATGAGGCCATCGTCGCGCGGGCGGGCAACCGCACCCTGGAACTGAAGGATCCGACGGCGCATGCCGAGATCCTCGCCATCCGGCAGGCCTGTGAAACCCTCGGCAATGAACGTCTGGAGCATTGCGACCTCTACGTGACGCTGGAGCCGTGCCCGATGTGCGCGGCGGCGACATCCTATGCAAGGATCAGGCGGCTCTATTATGGCGCGGACGACATGAAGGGCGGCGCGGTCGAGCATGGCGTGCGCTTTTTCGGCGACCCCTCCTGCCACCATGCACCGGACGTCTATTCGGGACTGGCGGCGAGCCGCGCATCGCAGATGCTGCGGGATTTCTTCGCGGCGAGACGGTAGTCTCTTGCGAGTCGCAGCAACGATTCTCAGGGGCATTCGGAATTGAACGGCCAGGA
>JBHIWX010000143.1:0-6559 GCA_041987205.1 Rhizobiaceae bacterium
AACTGGCCACGCTGGCCGAGGCAGACATCGTACTCATCGCCATCGTGGGCACCGCCGGATTACAGCCCGCGTTGGCCGCCATTCGCTCGGGCAAAGACATCGCCGTGGCGTCCAAGGAAATTCTCAAGCACTGAACGAAAATGCGGCGCATGGTCCATGCGCCGTATCTCCGATCAATGTATTACGTTTACGGAAGCGTCAATCGTTGCTAGGTTCGCGATCGCCGGGTCGCGGCAAACGGCAGGACTCCATGGACCAGAAGCATCCGATCGAACAGTATTTCTCGTTCAAGCACCCGCTCACCGAGTATCTGCCGATGGAATTCGTCGGCCTTGAGGACGGAGTGCTGACGATGAATGTCGACGTGCCGGAACATTTTATCGCCGATCCCGCGACCGACGCAGTCCACAGCGGCTTCGCCACGCTGGTGCTAGACACCGTGCTGGGTGGCGCCGTGCTCGGCCATATCAAGCTGTCGCAGCCGATTGCCACCGTGGGGCTGACCACGCAGCACATGCGCCGGGCCATCAAGGGCGAGAAGCTCGTCTGCCGTGCCCGGCTCGAGGGCGTCCATCGCGACATGGCCCATATGAGCGGCCAGCTGTCGACCATCGACGGTGAGACTCTGTCGACGGCGACCGGCACCTTCATGATCGGCACCCGCGCCAAGCCGCTCGGTGCGAGGCTGTGAGGCGGGCATGACGACCGGAACGGAAGATAGCGTGGCGCTTCAGCAGGCGGAATTTCTCGCCACCCCCTTTGCCGACTGGCTCGCCGTCGAGGCGACGGACGGGGCGGACAGCTTCCGCATGCGCTTCGACGACCGCCATATCGGCAACCCGTTCATCCGCGCGCTGCATGGCGGCGTGGTCGGCTCGATGATCGAGGCCTCGGCGGAACTGGGGTTTGCCCACATGGCCGAAGCGTCTGGCCCAGCCGAACTGGTTTCCTCTGCGATCGACTATCTGCGCGTCACGAGGGATACCGACCTCTTCTCCCGCGTCTCGCTGGTGCGCATGGGCCGCAGGCTCGCCTTCGTCGAGGTCTATTGCTGGCAGGATTCCGAAGACCTGCCCGTCGCGCGCGGCAGTTGCACGCTGCGCATTCTGGAAGCCTAACCTGCCTCCCGCATGCCTGCTTCCCAGCCCAGCATGGCGCGCTTGCGCGTCAGGCCCCAATGATAGCCGGTCAGCGCGCCGGACTTGCCGATCACCCGATGACAGGGCACGACGAAGGAGACGGGGTTGCGCCCGACGGCGCGGCCCACAGCGCGCGGCGCGTTGGCGACGCCGACCTTCTGGGCAAGGTCTGAATAGGTGGTGGCGCAGCCGACCGGAATGCCGAGCAGGCCTTCCCAGACGCGTATCTCGAAATCCGTACCGATCATGACGACGCGCAGCGGATCGTCGGCCCGCCAGCGCTCGGGGTTGAATGCGCGCTCGGCGAGCTTCGCCGTCATTATCTTGTCTTCGATATAGCTCGCGCGCGGCCAGCGCGAGCGCATGTCGTCCAGCGCGGCGCGTTCGCCGCCCGGATCGCAGAACGCCATGCCCGCAAGCCCACGCTCCGTCGCCATGACGAGTGCCTGGCCGAAGGGCGAGCCGTGAAACCCGTAATGAATGGTCAGCCCCTCGCCCTTCGCCTTGAACGTGCCGGGCGACATCGCCTCATGCGTGACGAACAGATCATGCAACCGGCCGGGGCCCGAAAGGCCGAGTTCGTAACTGGCATCGAGGATCGGCACGTCCTCGGTCAGCAGCCGGCGGGCATGATCCAGCGTCACCGCCTGCAGAAAGGCCTTGGGCGACAGGCCGGCCCAGCGCGTGAAGATCTTCTGCAATTGCGTCGGCGACTTGCCGACGGCAAGCGCCAGCTCCTCGAGGCTCGGCTGGTCGCGCCAGTTCTCGGAGATGAGTTCGATGCAGCGTCGGACGGTCTGGTAGTCGCCGCCGGTCTCGGTGTCGATGAAGGACATGGTTTTCGCGCCTGTCGATGGTTGGCTCTGCGTCCGATCTATGCCCTGGAGCATGGCCGCGCCACCCGATTCTTGCCCGATATGATGCCGGTCAGCGACCCTTCACGCCGGCGAGCGCGGCGGAGAACGCCTCGGCGAAGCTCTCGCGATCGTCCGGATTGAGAAAGGAGCCGATGGCGAGCTCGCGCCCCTGCCCGGCAAGTGCCATGCGCATGATGCCGAATTCCTGGTGGCGGTCGATCTCGAAGCGTGTCCAGAACGGGTTGAACCGGTGCTCGGAAACCTTGCCGCGCGGCGAGACCTGCCGCACCAGCATTTCATGCGGCCAGATCGCCACGTCCTCGAAGGCGCGCGCGGAGCGATAATTCATCTTGAAGGCCAGCCAGACGATCAGGAAATCGAGGCCGAAGAACCCGACGATTGGCCAGGCGCCGATCGCCATGAACAGCATGCCGGCGACGAACCAGGTGCCGCCGATCACCGCCATCAGCGCGAGGAAACCGTGTGGGCCGAGCGAGCGATAGGGCGTCAGGCGCGCCGCGAAGACCGGTGCTTCGCCATCCTCGCCGAAAGTCAGGTCGTGACGCGTGGAAGCGTCGTGCTCGCGGTTGTTTCCCGTCATCAAGGTCAAGTATAGGGATGCGACGGGGAAAGGGCCATATGACAAAGAGTCCGGTGAAGACCAGCAAGACGAAAGCGGTGAAGCCGCAAGCCGGAAAGCCGGCCAGGCGCACGCCGCGTTCGCGCTATTCCCGCGACGAGATCGCGGCGATCTTCGAACGCTTCAAGGCGCAGCGGCCGGAGCCGAAGGGCGAGCTCGAGCACGTCAACGCCTATACGCTGCTCGTCGCCGTCGTGCTCTCGGCGCAGGCGACCGATGTCGGCGTCAACAAGGCGACGCGCGCACTGTTCCAGATCGCCGACACGCCGCAGAAAATGTTGGCGCTGGGTGAGGACAAGGTTCGCGACCACATCAAGACCATCGGGCTTTACCGCAACAAGGCGAAGAACGTCATTCTGCTCTCGCAAAGGCTGATCGAGGAATTCGGCGGCGAGGTGCCGGCCGACCGCGACGCGCTGACCACGCTGCCGGGCGTCGGGCGCAAGACGGCGAACGTCGTCGTGTCCATGGCCTTCGGCCAGGCGACCATCGCCGTCGACACCCACATCTTCCGCATCGCGAACCGGCTCGGCCTGGCGCCCGGCAAGACGCCCGACGAGGTCGAGGCGAAGCTCGAGAAAATCATCCCGCCCGACTATCTCTACCACGCCCATCACTGGCTGATCCTGCACGGGCGCTACACCTGCGTGGCGCGCAAGCCCAGATGCGAGGCCTGCATCATCGCCGATCTGTGCAAGGCGCCCGACAAGACCTGCGACGTGCCCACGCCGATCATGCCGATCGAGGCCTGACGCTCAGGCGGCGGCCCGCATCGGCGCACCGCGCTGGCCTTCGCGCGCGCTGATCATCTTGTGCAGATGCACCATCACGGCAGCGGCGAAGATCGGCGTGGCGAGGTTGAGGATCGGCACCGCCATGAAGCCGGCGATGACAAGGCCCGCGAGAAAGACGGTGAGATTGTTGTCGCGGCGTAGCCGGTTGACCTCGGCCTCCGGCCGGAAGCGCATCGCCGCGAACTGGAAATATTCCCGGCCGATCAGATAGGCGTTGACGAGGAAGAAGATCGCGAAATTGATGCCGGGCAGCAGCACCAGCATCAGCGCGACGAGGTTGGCGGCGGCCACGACCAGCAGGAATTTCGCTGCCAGGAAGATGCCGGGGATGATCGCCATCGGCTCGCCCGGCGTGTCCCCGGGATAGTGCCGCGCCTCGACGGCGGCGGCGACATCATCAAGGAAGATGCCGGCAAACGCCGCCGACACCGGGGCGATGAGGAAGATCGCGCCGAGGAACATGCCCGCGCCCGTGAGCCAGACCAGCGCGGTCGCCGTCCAGTGCCACGAGCCGAGCAGCGGCGTGAGCAGGTGGGAGACCAGCGCCTCCAGCCCGATCCATGCCACCAGAAGCAGCAGTAGCGTCAGCCCGATGGACTTCCAGAAGACGTGCCGGAACTCGGCTTCGAAGAGCTGGCTGGCGGCAAGACGGGCGGATTGGATGATCAATTTGAGCTGGCCCCTATGCTGCGCAAATGCTGCGGACAAACGATTGAATTCATTGCACTCGGTAACATGTCCATGCCGCCATATCGCGCTCGTGTGCTGCGGTTTTGCTGCAGCTATACTGCGCATATGTTGCAACGCAACATCGACAGCGCCGCGCTTGCGCCCGGCGTTGCCGCGTGCGCAAACGAGATGGGGGCGCGATTGTGGCGTTTCAACCGCCGCCGCCAGCAACCCTGTTGCCGAGAGCAAGGTGACGCGGCGCCAACCCTTCCCATATGCGCCTCCAGCCGCTAAGGAGCCGCAACGCAATCTTCCAGACAGACCGGGCAGGCAGGACATATGAGTGAATCGCGTTTCGACGTGCTGACGATCGGCAACGCCATCGTCGACATCATCGCGCAGTCGGAGGAAAAATTCCTCGTCGACGAGAAGATCATCAAGGGCGCGATGAACCTGATCGACGCCGACCGCGCCGAGCATCTCTACGCGGCGATGGGACCGGCGATCGAGGCTTCGGGCGGCAGCGCGGCCAACACGGCGGCCGGCGTTGCAAGTTTCGGCGGACGCGCCGCCTATTTCGGCAAGGTGTCGAACGACCATCTCGGCGGCATCTACACCCACGACCTTCGCGCCGCGAACGTCCACTTCGAGACCGCGCCGCTCGACGGTCAGCCGCCCACCGCCCGCTCGATGATCTTCGTCACGCCCGACGGCGAGCGCTCGATGAACACCTATCTCGGCGCCTGCGTCGAGCTCGGCCCGGAAGACATCGACGCCGATGTCGTCGCGGCTTCCGCGATCACCTATTTCGAGGGCTATCTGTGGGATCCGCCGCGCGCCAAGGAGGCGATCCGCCTCGCCGCGCAGATCGCGCATGAAAACGACCGCGACTTCTCGATGACCCTGTCGGACTCCTTCTGCGTCGACCGCTATCGCGGCGAGTTCCTGGAACTGATGCGCGCCGGCACGGTCGACATTGTCTTCGCCAACGAGGCGGAGCTGCACGCGCTCTACGAGACGTCGAGCTTCGAGGCGGCGCTCGAGGCCTTCCGCGCCGATTGCCGCATCGGCATCGTCACGCGCTCGGAAAAGGGCTGCGTCACGGTCACCCGCGAGGAGACCCACGCCATTCCGGCCCACGGCATCGACCGGCTGGTCGACACCACCGGCGCGGGCGACCTCTTCGCTGCCGGCTTCCTGCACGGGCTGACCACCGGCCGCGACCTGCCCGACTGTGCCCGGATCGGCGCGCTCGCCGCGGCCATCGTCATCCAGCAGGTCGGCCCCCGCCCGCGCGAAAGCCTGAAGGACGCGCTGGCGCAGGAAGGCATCTGATCGCCGCGCGAGTTTCGGCCTTGCGGCGCGTTCAGGAGATGTCGGGAGATGAAAAGGGAGCGGCGGAGCCAAAGCCCCGCCTGCCCTGTTGTCGTGTGCGGTCATGTCACTGACCACGGCAAGTCGGACTTACCTGCAATAGGTGCCGGTATTGGTGTAGACGCCCGGCACCGGATCGCGCTCGCCGGCCAGGGTCTGGTCGGTGAGATCGGTGCTGCCCGGATTGACGCCATCACGCAGTGCTGCGCAACTCGACGACGACGCGGACCGCTCGACAAATGCTGGCGCCGCTACCGACGCCCCGGTGTTGTAGAAACCGGGAATCGTTTCGTCGCCGGAGACAGGGTTGACCATCTGGGCGAGCGCGGGGCCCGCTGCGAAAGCCGCAACCATACCGGCGAGAACCATTTTCTTCAGCATTGAAGTACTCCTGCTTGCGTTGAACGAAGGGCCGATGCCCTCCGCGCTCCCCAGCACGACTCATGTAGGTATTGCATTAGAGAAAACTTATTTAGCCGGCTGCGACATCGGCGCGCAGGAGATACGCAAGTGCGTATTCTGGCCGCACCGTTCGCGATTCGGAAGGAAACGCCCGAAGCGAGCAAATCGCCGCCATGCAAGGAAACCTCCCGCCCTCCGTGGCAGCGCAAGCTTCCGCGACGAGCGGAAGCGTCAGCGCGTGAACGGACGTCGGGACGGAGGCCCGGCGGAGGCAAAATAACCAAGCATCATTATCCACTCGACCGGTTCCGGCCAGCGTCATGACCCATGCGGCCTTCCGGCCACAAAGTGCAAACCGCAGGGCGACGCGCGCCTCTTGGCCTGGCTGTGTGCTACCCTCGTCACCCTGCGCAGAGATTTGATGTCACAACCGGGCTTCACAGGCACACTGCCCGGCCGCGCCTCTTGGCCGGCGCCTGTTTCCTGATCCGTTACCCCATCACCCTTCGACATAGCTCGGGGTGAGGGCGGAGCAGGCGGGATTCCGTCCATAAGCCGCCCACGTCGTGCCCCTTCGGGCCGGCGCGAACTTGCCGCTCTGCCGTCGCGGTCCATCCGTCCGTCGGCGTACGTCCGTCGTTTGCCAGACCGCGATGGAGGGAAGGATAAGGTCGGGGTGGAAAG
>JBHIWX010000144.1:0-6295 GCA_041987205.1 Rhizobiaceae bacterium
TATATGCAATGGCACGAACAAAGGCTTGCCGGCATTGCCCGAAAAGCCCTGAATTCAGGGGTTTTCAGGGGATTCCGATGGATTGACCGGCCCTCGACCTGGCCCTTCAGCGATAAAGCAGCGTCGGCAGGTACATCGAGATTTCCGGCACGAAGGTCAGGAGCAGCAGTACGACGACCAGCGGAATGAGGAACGGCGCGGTGGCGACCACGCAGCGCTCGAACGGTACGTCGGCGACTTTCGAGAGCACATAGAGCACCAGCCCGACCGGCGGGGTCAAAAGGCCGATCATCAGATTGAGGATCAGCACGATGCCGAAATGGACCGGGTCCATGCCGAGCGTCACCGCAACCGGCAGCAGCACCGGGGTCAGGATGGTGATAGCGGCGATCGTCTCCATGAAGCAGCCGACCACCAGCACGATCAGCGTGATGATCAGGATCAGCGCGACCTTGTTGTCGGTAATCGACAGCATCATCTGCGCGAAATGCTGGGCGACCTGGTTTGCCGTCAGGATCCAGGCGAAGATCGCCGAGGCCGCGACGATCATCATGATCGAGGCCGTCGTCTCGACCGTGTCCATGGAAACCCTGATCACGCGGCGCCAGTCCAGCGTGCGATAGACGAAGACGCCGAGGAACAGCGAATAGGCGACCGCCGCGATTGCCGCTTCCGTCGGCGTGAACAGCCCGCCCAGAATGCCGCCGACGATGATGATCGGCGTGAACAGCGGCAGGATGGCGTCTGCGAAGGTGCGCAGGAAGACGCCGATGCGGAACCGATCGTCGCGCGGATAGCCACGCAGGCGCGAATAGAAACCGACCATGATCATCAGAGCCAGCGCCATGATCAGCCCGGGGATCAGCCCGGCCGCGAAGAGCTGGCCGATCGAGGTGTTGGCGATCACGCCGTAGACCACCAGCGGCAGCGAGGGCGGGATGATAGGGCCGATGGTTGACGATGCTGCGGTGATGCCGACGGAAAACTCCGTATCGTAGCCTGCGTCGCGCATTGCCTTGATTTCGATATTGCCCAGCCCACCGGCATCGGCGACCGCCGCGCCGGACATGCCGGCGAAGATCACCGATGCGCCGACATTCACATGGCCCAGCCCGCCATGCATCCAGCCGACCGTGGCGCGTGCGAAGGTGAAGATCTTGTTGGTGATGCCGGACGTGTTCATCAGATTGCCGGCAAGGATGAAGAAGGGCACCGCGATCAGCGGGAACGAATTGATGCCGTTGACCATGTTGTGCAGTACCACGAGGTCCGGCATGCCGCTGGTGGAGATGAAGAACAGCGAGGCCACGCCCAGCGCCACCGCGACAGGCGCGCCCGCGATCAGGAGCGCGAAGAGCAGGACGAACATCACGACGAGAGTCATGCCGGAAATTCCATGGGGTCAGTCGGCGATATCGGAGAGCGCATGCGCTTCGACGTCGCGCACCACCTCCTCCGGCCGCTGCCTGATTTTGCGAATGAGCCACACCAGCGAGTAGAATGCCATGAAGGCGAGACCGACGGCGACGGCCCAGTAGACGAGGCTCTTGGGTATTTCCGCCGAAGCCATTTTGGTCTTGGTCTTCTGCGCCAGTTCCATGGCGACGAAGGCCATGTAGCCGTAGAAGAACAGGGTCAGCGCTTCCATGGCGACCGAAAGCCATTTGCCGATCGTCGGCGGCACATAGCGGTAGAAGAATTCCAGGAAGATATGCGTGCCCTTGCGGCTGACCGTGATGGCACCCAGAAAGGTGACGAGGATCAGCACGTAACGGGCGATCTCCTCGGTCCAGGCCAGACTGTCATTCAGCACGTAGCGGGTGAAGAACTGCAGGAAGACGATGATCGCCAACCCCCACAGCGCGATCAGTCCCGGCAGGTCGACCCATTTGAAATCGATCGTCCCCGGATCATCCGCGAAGGCGGAGCGCGCGGGTTCTCCCGCGCGCCCGTCCTGCGCATCGCTGTCGTCATGCGAATGCGACATGTGGATCAAGCCCCTCCCCGGCCTGGTGCGTTTCGTGTTCTGACGGAAAGTTTGCTGTCGAAATGCGTGTCAGGGCCATTGGCGGGAGACAGCGCATTCGACTCCGCAGCAAACGAAACGCCCTAGAGCGCCTGAAGCCTGTCGAACTGCTCCTTGTCGTAGGGAACATTGTCCCAATCGGTCAGCTTCGGCAACACTGCGTCCTGGAAGGGCTTGCGGTCGACTTCATTGACCTGGATGCCCTTCTCGCGGAACCAGGCGACCAGATCCTGTTCGGCCTGGTAGATGGCGTCGGAGACGTTGGAGGCAGCTTCCGCGAGCACCGCATTGACGACACCCGCGTCGTCGCCGAGCTGGCCTTCGGCCGATCCCGACATGATGATCAGCAGCGAGTTCAACAGGTGACCGGTCAGGTTGATGTTCGACTGGACCTCGTAGAACTTCTTGAACTGGATCGTCGGAAGCGGATTCTCCTGGGCGTCCACGACCTTTTGCTGGAGCGCCAGATAGACCTCGTTGAAGGCCATCGGCGTCGGGTTGGCGCCGACCGCGTTCGGGAACATCAGCATGACCGGTGAGTTCGGCACGCGGATCTTCAGGCCCTTCATGTCCTCCGGCTTGAGGATCGGGAAATTCGAGGTCACGTGGCGCTGGCCGTAATAGACGAGTGCCTTTACCGTGTTGCCCGTGGCGTCATGGAAGCCGGTCGACAGGTCCTGGAACAGCTCGCTCCCGCGATACTTCTTCCAGTGGTCGAAACCGCGCATGATGAACGGATAGTCCGAGATCGCGATCGGGCCGTAATAGCGCTCGACAAAGCTCGGCCCCGTATAGATGATGTCGACGGCGCCGATGCCCAGCCCCTCGTTGATCTCGACTTCCTTGCCGAGCGACGAGGCCGGGTAGACGGTGATGTTCACCCGGCCATCGGTCTTCGTCTTGATCTCGTCGGCGGCCCAGACCGCCCATTTGTGATAGTCGGACCCTTCTTCATAGACATGCGCCCATTTGAGGTCCGCCGCCATCGCACTCGCCGTGGCGACCATGGCGAATGCAGCGGTCATGACCGCAACGCCGAGTTTCCTGAAAATCATGGTTTCTCCTCCCCTGATCGATCCGGCTTTCGCCGGGGTCTTCAACTCGCGCAGGCGATCGGTTGCCAGCGCATCGCGAATTAACTAGTATATCTGATATACCAGTTGAAAAGAATTGGCAAGCAAGCTAGTTCACAACCCCGGACCGAGACGCACCGACCGAGAAGAATCGATAGCGTATCGGCCGGGATACGAATGATGGGGACGAAACGCGATGACAGGGAGCGCATGCGCAATCCGATGAATGGCGAAGACAAGAACCGGGGCCAGCAACGTTCGGCAATGGATGCGTCCCCCGGCCGGTCGCGGACATTGAACGAGACCGCAGGCCAGACGCGCCGCCGGCGTTCGCCCAATGCGCCGCCTTCGGGCCATGCCGCTTTCGCCGTCCAGACGGGCGCGACCATCGCCGACACGGTCTACCGCCGCCTGCGCCAGGACATCGTGTCGATGGCACTCGTTCCCGGCACGCCGATCTCCGAAAAGGAAGTCGCCGCCGAGGAGAATGTCAGCCGCACACCCGTGCGCGAAGCCGTGCTCCGTCTTGCCGAGGAGCGGCTGGTCGAGGTCGTGCCGAAATCGGGCACCTATGTCGCGCGCATTCCGCTCTCCGCCCTGCCCGAGGCGATCGTCGCCCGCCGCGCGCTGGAAGGCGTGACCGTGCGCGCCGCCGCCCGCCACGCCATTCCAAGCCAGGTCACCGGGCTGATCGCCCTCGTCCAGCGCCAGGAGGAAGCAGCCCAGCGCGGCGCACTCGTCGAGTTCCACAAGGCGGACGAGGATTTCCACGCAGAGATCGCGCGGATCGGCCGTTATCCGGGCATCTGGGACCTGATCCAGCAGGTCAAGGTGCAGATCGACCGCTACCGGCGCCTCACCCTGCCGCAGGAAGGACGCATGGACATGGTCGCCGGCGAGCACATGGCCGTCGTCCGCGCCATCGAGGCCCATGACGAAGACCTCGCCGCCGCCCGCATGGAAGAGCATCTGGGCAAGCTGCAGCTCGACATTTCCGTCTTTCGCGACATGTGGCCCGACTATTTCGTCCACGACCTGCCGCTCGACGAGCGGCTCGGCGTCGCCGACGATCTGCCGCACGATCCGAACGAGTGAACGCAGGGCTGCGAAACGGGAACCGCCAACAGGCAATCCGCAGGGGGAGAGACATGAACGTACCGGTCAGGCAGGCAATCAGCGCAGCGGAGGGCAAGGGCTTCGACACCGCTGCCCTGCGCCGCAACTTCCTCGTCGAGCAGATCTTCCGTCCCGGCGAAATAGCCCTGACCTACAGCCATCTCGACCGCACCGTTCTGGGTGGCGCGATGCCGCTCGCCGGCGAACTGGAGCTCGTGACGTCGAAGCCGATCGGTTCCGACCCCTTCCTCGCACGCCGCGAAATGGGTATCGTCAACATCGCCGGCGCCGGCAGTATCACCGTCGACGGGAAGAAGGTCGAACTGGCATCGAGCGATTGCCTCTACATTCCCATGGGCACGCAGGCCGTGCATTTCGCCAGCGACGATCCTTCCAACCCGGCAAAATTCTACATCGTCAGCGCGCCGGCACATCAGCGCCACGAACTGCGCCGGATCACCGCCGACGAGGCCAATTGCCTCGAACTGGGCTCGCCCGAAGAGGCGAACGAGCGCCTGTTGCGCCAGTACATCCACCCGGACATCTGCCGATCGTGCCAGCTCGTCATGGGCATCACATCGCTGAAACAGGGCAGTGTGTGGAACACGATGCCCTGCCACGTCCACGACCGCCGCTCGGAGGCCTATCTCTATTTCGACATGGCGCCGGAAACGCGCATCTTTCATGTCATGGGCGAGCCTGATGAAACCCGCCATCTCGTCGTCGCCAACGAACAGGCGATCCTGTCGCCGGGCTGGTCGGTCCATTGCGGTGCGGGCACCTCGCGCTACGCCTTCATCTGGTCCATGGCCGGCGACAACCAGGATTTCACCGACATGGACATGATCGCCATGGAGGACCTGCGGTGAGTGCCGCGCAGCCCGATCTTTCCGCCTTCTCGCTCACAGGAAAGACGGCGATCGTCACTGGCGCGAATACCGGCATCGGCCAGGCCATCGCCGTCGAACTGGCCCGGGCCGGCGCGAGGGTCGCCCTTGTCGGCCGTTCCGCGATGAACGAGACCATTGCCATGATTGCCGGCCTGCCCGGCGGCAGCGAGGATGACGCGCTGGAGATCAGGGCCGACCTCTCGACGCTGGAGCCGGTTCAGGCAATCGTCGACAGGACCCTCGAATGGTCGGGACGCATCGACATCCTGGTCAACAATGCCGGCATCATCCGACGCGCCGACGCCATCGATTTCACGGAAGACGAATGGGACGCGGTGATCGACGTCAATCTGAAGTCGGTCTTTTTCCTCTCGCAGGCCGCAGCACGCCAGATGCTGGTGCAGGGCGGCGGCAAGATCGTCAACATCGCCTCGCTGCTCTCTTTCCAGGGCGGCATTCGCATCGCCTCCTACACCGCCGCCAAGAGCGGGCTTGCCGGGCTGACCCGCCTGCTCGCCAACGAATGGGCTGGCAAGGGCATCAACGTCAATGCGATCGCACCGGGCTATATCGAGACCAACAATACCGAGGCGCTGAGAAACGATCCCGACCGTCACCGCGCGATCCTCGAGCGCATCCCGGTCGGGCACTGGGGCAAGCCGCGCGAGATCGCCGGCGCCGCCGTCTTTCTCGCCTCCGCCGCCGCCGACTATGTCCACGGCACCGTGCTGCCGGTTGATGGCGGCTGGCTCGCGCGCTGAGGATTGGCGCGCTCCATTCGCGCCTGTCGGCGCTCCTCGCCTCTTTCTTGGTCCCGGTCGGGGCTGCGCCCCTCCTCGCCTCTTGTTTGGTTCCCGGTCGGGGCTGCGGCCCTCCTCGCCTCTTGTTTGGTTCCCGGTCGCGCCTTCGGCCCTCCTCGCCTCTTGTTCTCCCCCCAGCGGCCGACGAGGCCGCTCTCGCGGAGCCGTGAGGGAAGCGAACGGGTCGTGAGCAGGCCTAAAAAGCCAAAAGGCCCCGGCGGATGCCGGAGCCTTTCGGAGAAGAGATAGGCTGGTCGGGTTCGGCTTAGTAGCCGTAGCCACCGCCGTAATTGTAGTTGTAGCCGTAGTTGTAATTGTAGTTGCGGCGGTAGCGCGGATAGGAATTGTAGTAGTAGCCGCCGCCGTAATAGCCGACCTTCTCGGCCGTGG
>JBHIWX010000145.1:0-6262 GCA_041987205.1 Rhizobiaceae bacterium
GGCGGATCTGGGTCAACACCTCGCCGAACCATTGGTCGCCGGTATCGTTGCCGAGAAAACCCACCACGATCATCTGGCCGATCTTCTCGCGCAGGCCCGGCAGGCGTGGAGCGTCGGGCTCGCCGACTTCCGTCGCAACCGCGCACGACGCGGCAACGGACATGAACAGCGCGACGGCGACAAGGATCACTTGACGCGGACCGCGCCGGCGGTTTCGCCGTGTATCACCATCACGGTGAAACAAGCGCACAGGCGCGTTCACAGGGTCAGCCCCGTCCGGCGAGTGCATTGCGGATCGACTTTGCCAGAACCGCGGTGCGTGACCTGTCGCCAAAGGATTGGGTGCGGAACCCGGGTGATGCGTTGAAAAGCATGTCGAAGGAATACGTCAATCGTGTAATGCGCGCGAGTGGCTTTCCGGAAACGAACTGCCGGCGCCTGCCGGGTGTCTATTCCTTTTCTACGGAATTGCTGTGGCGCGGGCTGAGAAATTCCAGGAGGCCGCCCAACCCGTCCACATGCAGGGCGAAGACTTTCACGACGATCAGTACCGGTACGGCGATCAGGGTTCCGGCAAAACCCCAAAGCCATCCCCAAAGGGAAACGCTGAGCAAAACCGAAATGGCGTTGACCTGCAAACGGCGTCCGACGAGGACAGGGGTAATGAACTGACCTTCAAGCATGGTGAAGCCCAGATAGATCGCAGGGGCGAGGGCGGCCTCGCCCAGCGTCGGAAATGAAATGATGGCCACGATGGCGGCAACGACCACGCCGACAAGGGCACCGACATACGGGATGAAATTCAGCAAACCCGCCAGCGTACCCCACAGCACCGGATTGGGCATGTCAATGAAATGGAAAGCGATGCCGATCGCGAGTGCGAGACCGGCATTGATGCCGGTTATGGTCAGGAGATAGCGCGATACCTCTCGTTCCACCGCTTTTGCGATCGTGAGGCCGCGTTTCTTGTCCGTAAGCGTCGGCAATACGCGCACCAGTTTCTCGTAGAACATGTCCCCCGAAGCCAGCAGGAACATCAACAGCACCAGTGTCAGCCCGACGCCGGCGATGATGTCGGGAGCGCCGCTGGCGGCCCTGCTGATCAGGCCCGGTTCCTTGACCACGACTTGCTGAACATTGCGGTCGGATACCTCGCCGGTCGCCTCCTCGACCTGCTGCTCGGCCTGTTTCAATTTCTCGACCGGCTCGCGCAGGGTGGCCAGCTTACTTTTCAGTTCGACACCAATTCGCGGGATATCATCCACCCATTGTGCGATGGGGCCACTCATGGAGATCGCGCCGCCTGCAATCGAGATGCCGATTGTCGCCACAACGACCACGGCGGAAACGACTTCCGGAACGCCGTGACGCCGCAATGTTCGAACCACGGGCGAGAATATCAGTGCGAGGAGAAATCCCAGCACAACCGGCAACAACAGGCTCTGCGCGAAATAGAGAACCGCGAATGCCATGATCAGGAACGACCCGATGATGGATATCTTAACCGCGCGGTCGATCGAAAACGGGCCGACCGCCACTATCTCGGTTTCGTCGACTTCGGGTGTTTTCTCGTCCAGGGCCATACCAATAGACGCATCTGAAATCAGAGGGTTCCATTCATCGGCGCATTTAGTTGCGTCGGCTGAACGTCAAACATCCCCACGAGACCCGTTTTACCCGATTTTAGGGTGTCCGCACCAGTATGGATAATTCGCAACTGGACGGGCCTGGCTCGTGCCGGCGGTGCCTGCCAGCGTTCCGGCAATCGCAGCAGGCTGACGTCCGCAGAAATGCATGGTCCGGCGAGCAATCTCTCGTCGTGGTGGGGCCTGTTCCCATTGACCCCCAAATTGTCCCATGTTATCCCAAATCATGATCTTCGATTGCCGAGTGCGCGAAGGTTCGCAGGCGCGGCGCGGGGCCGCGATGCTGACAGGCGAGGGTGGGGCGCCAGCGGGTACTCGGTCGGCCGAGCAGGGAACATGGATCGTTTCGCGTCCAACACGGTCAACAATGTCGACAGGAAGGGGCGCGTTTCCGTTCCCGCATCGTTTCGCGCCGTTCTCAAGAACACCAACACGCTGCATGCGCTGATGTCGGTCGACCATCCGGTCGTCGAGGTTGGCGGCGAGCAGATGATGGCGCAGCACGAAAGGCGCCTGGCGGAGCTCGATCCGCTGTCGCCCGATTACGAGATCTGGTCGTTCTACCTGCTGGGCGACGCGATCGAACTCAAACTCGACACGGAAGGACGTATCCAATTGAACGACCGCATCCGCGAGCAGACCGGGATCGAGGACCGGGTGCTGTTCGAAGGGCGCGGTCTGTCCTTCTGGCTCTGGGAACCGGGGAAATACGAAGCATACCGGACCGAGGCTCGCGCCAGGGTCCGCGAGATGCGGCGGAAGCTCGGTTCCGCTTCCGGAGCGTCGGCCCGCAACGAGGGCGGTGAGGAGTTCGGCACATGACGGGCCGCAGCGCAACTTCGCAGGAAGAGGCTGCTGGCGGACTGGCCCGTCACGTACCGGTCATGCTCCACGAGGTCCTGTCCGCGCTGGGGCCGCGCTCCGGAAGCATCCATATCGACGGCACGTTCGGCGCGGGCGGCTATACCCGTGCGATCCTCGAGGCCGGCGGCGATGTCATCGCCATCGACCGCGACCCGACCGCTATCGCGGCGGGGCAGAAACTGGTCGAATCCTTCCCGATGCGCCTGACGCTGGTCGAGGGCCGTTTCTCGCGGCTCGACGCGATCGCGCGCGAGGCGGGCTACCAGACGGTCGACGGCGTGGTGCTCGATATCGGCGTGTCCTCGATGCAGATCGACGAGGCCGAGCGCGGCTTTTCGTTCAACAAGGACGGTCCGCTCGACATGCGCATGGAAGGCGCAGGCGGCGGCCCGAACGCCGCCGATGTCGTCAACCAGGCGGACCATGGCGACCTGACCCGCATCATCGGCATTCTGGGCGAGGAAAGGCAGGCGGCGCGTGTCTCGCGGGCCATCGTCAAGCGCCGCGACGAGAAACCGTTCGAGACGACGCTCGATCTGGCGCGGCTGGTCGAGAACGTGCTCGGGCGCAAACCGACCGAGCGTATCCATCCGGCGACGCGGACCTTCCAGGCGCTGCGGATCTTCGTCAATCGTGAGCTCGACGAGCTGGCCGATGCGCTGGTCGCGGCCGAGGCGATCCTGGCCGATGGCGGAAGGCTTGCCGTCGTTACCTTCCACTCGCTGGAAGACCGCATCGTCAAGCGCTTCCTGGCCGATCGCGCGCATGCGCCGTCAGGTTCTCGCCATGCGCCGCCGGTCGAGGCCCTGCCGCCGACCTTCACGCTGCCGAGGAAATCCATGATCGCGGCGAGCGAGGCAGAGGCCGAGGCCAATCCGCGGGCACGCTCGGCCAAGCTGCGCCATGCGGTACGCACCGGCGCGCCGGCAAGGCCGGAGCGATCCTTCCATGCGATGCCGGCGCTGGCCGAGCTTTCGCGATTTGCAGCCGCCAGTTCACGGGGAGGCGGGCATGTTCAGAACGCTTGACGTCATCATGATCGCGGCGCTGATCGGCGCGGCCTCCTGGACCTTCAAGGTCAAGTCGGATTCCGAGGCGGCGGTGGAGCGCGTGGCGCGGCTGGAAAAGCGCTTGCAGCTCGAACGCGAGGCGATCGACATCCTCAACGCCGACTGGAGCCTGCTGACCAGTCCGGACCGGCTGGAAAAGCTGGTCGAGCGCTATCGCGAGGACCTGCCGCTCGAGCCGCTGGCGCCGAAGATGATCGGCACGCTGGACGACGTTCCCACGATCGACGCGATGCCGGCGCAGACGGATGGGGCGAGCAGCGAATTCGCCGGCGAGGCGGCGGATCGCGACACCGTCACCGGCTCGGTCGAGCGCGTCGATGGCGGAGAGGGGGCACAACAGTGAAGCGGGCGGCACTGACGGGCATGTTCGGGCAGGGTGACAGCGGTTCCGTCGATACGTCTGCCCGGGAAGACGAGGATTCGGGCTATCTGGCCCACCATCTGCGGCTCGACGGTTCGCGCAAGATGGCGGCCGACCGGCTGCGCTCGCGCATCGTGCTCGCAATGGCGCTGGTTTGCGCCGCCTATGGGGTGATCGCCGGGCGGCTCGCCTATTTCGGTTTTCTGGAGCCGAGCGGTTCGGCCAGCAGGGTGCTCGCCGATGCGACGATCGCCGCGCGCCGGCCGGATCTTGTCGACCGCAACGGTGTGACGCTGGCAACCGACATCAACACTGCCTCGCTCTATGCCGAGCCGCGCCGCGTGGTCGATCCCGACGACGCGGTGGAGATGCTGGCACGTGTTCTGCCCGATCTCGACATCGAGGAGACCTACAAGCGTCTGGCGAGCCAGGCCGGGTTCGTCTGGCTCAAGCGCGAGCTGACGCCTTCGCAGCAGGCAAAGATCCTGGGGCTCGGCATTCCCGGCGTCGGCTTCCGGTCCGAGACGCGGCGCTTCTACCCCAAGGGCGCGCTGGCGGCGCATGTGGTCGGCCACGTCAACATCGACAATGCCGGCATTGCGGGCCTTGAAAAGGCGGTCGACGACCGGGGACTGCGCGATCTGCGGAATTCCGGGCTGACCATCGATCAGGCGATGGAGCCGATGCGCCTGTCCATCGACGCGCGCGTGCAATATTTCCTGCGCGACGAACTGGAGAAGGGCATGGCGCGCTATTCGGCACTTGCCGCCGGCGCGGTCGTGCTCGACGTGCACACCGGGGAAGTCGTGGCGATGGCGTCGGTGCCCGACTACGATCCCAACCATCCCGTCGAGGCGCTGCAGAAGGACCGGCTCAACCGCATGTCCGGCGGGCTGTTTGAAATGGGCTCGACCTTCAAGACCTTCACCACCGCCATGGCGCTCGACAGCGGCCTGGTGACGCTCAACGACAGTTTCGATGCGTCGAGGCCGATCCGCATCGCCGGCTTCACCATCAACGATTTCCACGGCAAGCGCCGCGTGCTCACCGTGCCGGAAGTGTTCATCTATTCGTCGAATATCGGCACGGCGAAGATGGCCGACGTTGTCGGCATCGAGGGACACAAGGAATTCCTGCATCGCCTCGGTCTGCTCGACCGGATGCAGTTCGACCTGCCGGAGGTGGCCACGCCGTCGGAGCCGGCGGAGTGGAAGAAGATCAACTCGATCACGATTTCCTACGGCCATGGTGTGTCGACCACGCCGCTGCAGACGGCGGTGGCGGCCGCCGCGTTGATGAATGGCGGCAAGCTTATCGCGCCGACGCTGTTCCCGCGTTCGCGCGAGGAGGCGGACGCGATCGCGCAGCAGGTGATCAAGCCGTCGACCAGCGAGGCGATGCGCTATCTGATGCGGCTCAATGTCGAGAAGGGCAGCGGCGGCAGCGGCAGCCGCGCCGACGTGCCGGGCTACCGGGTCGGCGGCAAGACCGGCACGGCCGAGAAGGTCGTCAACGGGCGCTATTCCGGCGACAAACGGTTCAACGCCTTCCTGGCGGCCTTCCCGATCGATGATCCGCAATATGTGGTGCTGGTCATCATCGACGAGCCCAAGCCCGAGGAAGGCGCGCCAAGTGCCGTCGCCGGCCTCAATGCCGCCCCGATGGCAGGCAATATCATCCGCCGCGCCGCCCCGGTACTTGGCGTCAAGCCGGCCTTCGGCGAAAGCGATGCCCGGGTTCTCGTGGCGAATTGATGCCGCATCGCGGGGCGTCATCCGCGAACTGGTCCTGTCACGTCGTTCTTTTCACCATCGTCGCGTCCATTGTGACGAATCCGGCCAGGCGTTACGAAGGGGTAGGCGTCGACCGGCTGATTCGGCGGCGTGACGTTGACGATTGGTTTGTTGACGATGGAACTTGGTAAACTTGCCGGCGGGGACTTTGCGCTGGACGAAGCGGCGGCCGGGCTCGACATCACGGGCCTGAGCGCGGATTCGCGCGCCATCGAGCCGGGCTTCCTGTTTGCCGCGCTCGCCGGCACGAAAAGTGATGGCGCCCGTTTCATCGGCGACGCGGTCGCCAAAGGCGCAGTCGCGGTGCTGGCCGGCAGGGATGTCGACGTGGCGGGCCTGCCGGTTCCGGTGCTCGTCGCCGACGAGCCACGCAGTGCGCTGGCACATCTGGCCGCGCGGTTCTATCCGCGTCAGCCCGAGACCATGGTCGCGGTGACCGGTACCGCAGGCAAGACCTCCGTGGCGTCCTTCACCCGGCAGATCTGGGCGCATGCCGGCCGGCAGGCGGCCAGCATCGGCACGACCGGT
>JBHIWX010000146.1:0-6221 GCA_041987205.1 Rhizobiaceae bacterium
CCCTGCCACGGAGGGGTAGTGTCATTTTTGCTGGAGGATTTCGCCATGGGGCGAATATGGACAGAGTCCATGGCGAAGTGAAGGGCAGGGCGGAGCGGAAATGCAGGGCTACTGACAGGGGAATGTCAGGAGGCGTCGCTAGCCTTTGAATACATTGGTTCGATGCCAGCCAAGATACTCCGGATGTGGCTGAAGATATGGCTGGGGAGGCACCACAGCTTTCATATCTGAATTCAGCAAATGCGAAACGTCATGGTTCAGATGTCGCGATCGTAGAATGCTGAAATCGTTTGAAAGGCTCAAGAGGCCGCGATCGAACATCCAATGAACTGTGCCCGACAGGGCAATGCCATTTCGGACCCAATCGTTACCACCTCTCTCAACGGGTCGAATGTGGGCGGCTTCCACCTCGGGACGGCCTTTCCCGTTGATCAATCTCAGACCGGTAAAAGCGCAAGTTCGGTCGTATGCAACACGAACATGTTGTTTGAACTTCGCATCTCGCCATTTGCGTCGGGTCAGTTGCTCGACAATTGGTCGGTGAAATGCCTGTCCAACAAAATCAGCTTGCGCTTCTTCACCTAACCCGTCTGGTACTGAGCTGGTATCGTTCTCCCCATCAGAGAACTCATTTCGGTCAGGCCATTCATCCGGCTTGGAGAGCCCGGCTTCGACAATTGCTGCAAATTCAAGTTCTTCAATCTTCCGGACTGCTTGAACTTTGTAGCCGTTATTAATCGTGCCATCCAACTGAACAAGCCGCTTCTCGAAGCCTCCTTTTTCTCTGTATTCAACGGCACGATCGAAATCGATGTATTGCTCCAAGTCTGCATAGTAATGTTGTTCGGTGTTGGGGTCATCGCGTATTCTTATGACTTTTGCGATGCCCGTATAATATCTTCCCGTTCGGCCAATCAGCGGGCCATAGTAAACCATCCAATCTCCAACTACCGGCTCGACTCTTGAAAGATACTGGTGCGGAAAATGGTAGCGCTCGCCTGTGACGTCGTCATATTGGCTGTCACTCTTATGATAAAACACGGCTTTCATTTTGAAATTCAAACTCGATTCAAAGAGCTATCGTTAGAATAAAGGCCAACTGGGTTGGCGTGGTCAATGACAATTAATTCGCATACCGAATCCAACTTGCATCCCCCTCCCATCCGCGCTCTTGTCCCTCCTGAACCAAGGGAGGCATCATGAATTTCTTCACCCTCACCCGCGAAGGGCAGGTCGCCAAGCTCGTCATGAACCGGCCGGACAAGGCGAACGGCATGACGCCTGAGTTCTGGGCCGAGTTGCCGGTGGTCGTGCGTGAGCTCGATGCCGATGCTTCCGTGCGGGCGCTGGTGATCGCCGGCGCGGGCAAGCATTTCACCGGCGGCATGGACCTCGCCAGTTTTCAGCAGATCATGCATCTGATGCAGAAGGAGCCGGGCAGGGCGGCCTTCGCGTTGCGCCAACTCATCCTGACCCTGCAGGACAGTTTCAACGCGCTGGAGGCAAGCCGGCTGCCGGTGATCGCGGCCATCCACGGGGCGTGCATCGGCGGCGGGATCGACATGATCAGCGCCTGCGATTTGCGGCTCGCCTCGAAGGACGCCTTCTTCTCGATCGAGGAAATCCATATCGGCATGACGGCCGATGTCGGTACGCTGCAAAGGCTGCCGAAGCTGATCGCGCCCGGCGTGGTCAAGGAACTCGCCTATACCGGCAGGCGGTTTTCACCGGAAGAGGCGCTCGGCTGGGGCTTCGTCAACGAGGTCTGCGAAGATGCCGAAAAGGTGCAGGCGCGGGCGATGGCGCTGGCCGCCGAGATTGCGGAGAAATCGCCGCTGGCGATCGCCGGGATCAAGCATGCGGTCGACTATGCGCGGGACCATACGGTGCGCGACGGGCTCGACCAGATCGCGACCTGGAATGCCGGGATGCTGCGGCCGGAGGATCTGACCGCCGCGCTTCAGGCGAAGATGGCGAAAAAGGCTGCGGTCTTTGCCGATCTGGAGGCTGCCGTCGCGATCGGCGGCTAGCAGGTTCCTACGATCTTTGCGGCAGGCGTCGTCAGTGCAGCATCTGCTCGCGTTCGAGCGGATCAGCGGGCGAGGGGTGCCGGATCTCGATCCGGTTGCGGCCGTTGCGCTTGGCGGTATAGAGCAGCTTGTCGGCCGTGTTGTACAACTCGGCATAGGAGGCGGCATGGTTGAAGGTCGCACCGCCGATGCTGGCCGAGAGCTTGTGTTTGCGCCCGCCCGGCGCGAAGACCGCGTCGCGAATCGCGAGGCGAATACGCTCGGCGACGCCGGTGGTGCGCGCCGCAGACAGACCCGGCAGAAACACGCCGAACTCCTCGCCGCCCAGGCGGCCGACCAGATCGATCTCGCGCACCGATCTGCGGATCGCGCCGGCGATGGTGCGCAGGGCATCGTCGCCACGGTCGTGGCCGAACGTATCGTTGATCTTCTTGAAATGGTCGATGTCGACGATCAGCAGCGCACCTTCCGCTCCCTCGGGCCGGCTGGCGACACGTTCGAGATAGCCTTCGACCAGCGCGGTGAAGGCGCGGCGGTTCAGGCAGGAGGTCAGGCTGTCGGTCGAGGCGAGGTTGACCAGTTCGCCATGGGCGATGGCCAGTTCACGCAGTTTCGACAGCAGGTAGTAGAAGAGCGGTGGCGCCAGGATCAACGGGATCAGGATGTTGTTGAACCATTTGTCGGAGAGCTGGAACTCTCCGGTTTCGAAGTCATAGCTGTCGAAAGCCAACGCGATGGCGATGCACGCCAGCGTCCCGAGTACCGTGACGACCCACACGCGCGTGCGTCCGCGTGCCGAAAGGTCGATTTCCTTCAGTATCTCTGACAGGGGCATTCACCTCGCTCCCTATGCGGGCTGAGACCCTACCCGCAGAGCGTTAAGAAACCCCTTTTGTAAACGGCATGGAATCCGGGAGGCAGGATTTGCGCTCCCGGCGAGAGGTTGCCGGGAGCGCTGTCCTCGTATGCGAATTCGGCGCCTTCAGGCTGCCGTCGCGGGAATTATTCGGAGGTCGCGGTGGCGAATTCCTCTTCGCTCAGCGTGCCGTTGCCATCGGCGTCGGCGGCGCCGAAGTCCTCGTCGGACCACTCCCAGCCGGCGGCGGCTGCCTCTTCCATCGTGACCTGGCCGTTACCGTCCGCGTCAACCGTGGCGAAATCCATCTCCTGCGCCAAAGCCGGGCCGGACAGCAGTGCGGCGAAACCAAGGGCAAGTACGACGTTTTTCATTTCGTTCTCCTTTGTAGCCCGCGGTTTGTTGATGCCGCGGTGCGCGCGCATAACCATCTGAAATTGCGACAAATTTGCGGACGCTTCGATCACGATGCATTGCCGGTCGGAAACAATTTGTCAGCGGTACGCCGCGCTTTGAGAGAAGGCTTGCTCCACATGCGATTCGGCCATGAAAAAGGCCGGGACGATGACTCGTCCCGGCCACGTGGCAAGCTGGATTTGAGGACGTTGCCGCCCGTCAGATTCCCTTCATGACGTTGCCGGCCGCGAGTACGATCCAGGCCAGGAACGCCCAGTAGAGCGGCTCGAGATACAGGTTCACGCCGCCGTAGCGGGCGATCAGGGCCAGAACGAACAGGACCACGGAGATCCAGAAGACGATGGTTGTCGGTGCGCTGAGATTCATGTTTGCCTCCCCAGGCGATTTTGATGATCACCGCTTACACGCGGCGGGCGATTCATACTACTTTCGTAGAATGGTGTCTGCCCCGGCTGTGGATGACGCAGGGGAGGACCGGCGAGCTTGGTGCTAGCCGCCGTCGCGCGGGCCCGAGTGCCAGAATTTGTCCTCGACCACCAGGCGATGGCCCAGGTCGAACGTGGCGCGCATGTATTCGGCGTCGAATTCCAGCGACGATACCGTGCTCCAGTCTTGCGGAATGAAGGCGTAGCGCATTTCAACGTTCGCGTCGGCCGTGCTGCGAATGGTGTTATCGAGCAGCAGGCGCATCGAGGTGCGGGTGAGGTTGGAGGCCGAGGCGCCGACCAGCTTGATCGCCCTTGCCTCGAGTGGCCTCGGTCTGGGCTCGATCTGGTTGTGCAGGATGACGTCGAGGCGTGGCCTGGCGCCCTTCTTTTTCTTTCGCTTCCCGCCGGCGGGCGTCCGCCATGTGTCGGGCACCAACTCCTCGTCGCCGTAGAAATAGGCGAGAACGCCGGCATCGCCGTGGAATTCGCGGAAGGTGTTGCCGCCATAGGTGGCGGTGATCTCGACCGGGGGCAGGGCGCCCGGAATGGCGATCGCTGCCCGCAGGATGGCGCGGAACAGATCGTTCCCCTGACTGGTGCCCAGCGAGGCGATGCGGCCCATGTCCCACACCACAAGTTCGCTGGTGTCGAGATTGGCGGTGGCGATCAGCAGGCGGCGGCCCTTGGCGTGCTCGGCGGCGACGCGGGCGATCAGCCTGGCGTCGACATGGCGCTTCATGAAGGTCGGGATCTGCGTGCCGGGATAGAGCGAGGCCCCGCCCAGCGCCGTGAAGACGTTGGGCGCGCCGAGCAGCTTGTCGAAGGAGGCGCTGGTGTAGAACTTTTCCAGCAAGGCCTCGTTGCCGGGGCCGGTGAAGACGAAGGGCGCGAGCAGGGCGCCGGTCGAGATGCCGGTGACGACCTCATAGCGCGGGAAAGTGCCGGTCTCGACCATCGCCTTTACCGCGCCCGCACCGAAGGCGCCGTCCGGGCCGCCACTCGACAGGGCGAGAATATCGAAACGCCCGTCGCCGCCATCCGCCTCGGCAACGTTCGGCATGGCTTCGGGATCGCGCCAACCGAGCGCGTTGACGACATCCGGCCGGCGGCGGGGGAAGAAGCGCAAATCATCGTGGCCAATGACAGAGGCCGCCGTCATTTCGTCGATCGTATAGGGACTGCGGGCGCTTGCGGTGACGCAGCCGGCCAGCATCGCCAGGGCGATCAGCATGGCGGCGTGGCGCATCAGCCCTCGCGCGGGGCGGGCACTGCCATGGTGCGGTTTTTGTCCGGGCTGCGGAAGCATCAGGAATCCTTAGCGGGAGGGCTTTCGAGCGGCAAGCGCGTCAATCGCGCACGGTGTCGGTTTCATGATTTGAATCAAGGAATCCGTGTTTGCCGGATGGGATAATTGCGCCGATTGGCGGGGCGTGTCTTGGAGAAGGAAAACAAGCAAATGCGTAAGTTCGCCATTGTTGCCGCCAGTGCGCTCGCTCTTTCGGTTGCGCCGGTGGCCTTGGGGCACGATCACGCTCAGGCGCTCGATGCCGGAGACATAATCAGGGGTCTTGTTGTCATGGGTGTGGCGGCGGCGATCGTCAACGCCGTCGGTGCCAACCAGTACCACTGCCACCCGGGTTATGGTTGCCACCAGCACGGCCCCGCAGGACCCTATCACTACCACAGCGGCCCGAGGATTGTGTATTACCGCGCACCGCCGCCAGTCTACGCTCCGCCGCCGCCACCGGTCTATGCGCCCGCACCGGCGCCTGTCTATGGCGGTTATCCGCAGGCCCACTACGACTGGTGCGCGTGGAAATACCGGAGCTACCACGCGGGCAGCAACACCTATCAGCCCTACGGGCCGTATCCGCGTCGCCAGTGCGTGTCGCCCTACATGTAGGACGGTCGGCGCTGCCGGCAAGCCGCGGCCTTTCCTCGACAGGAAAACGGCGGGCAAGACCCGCCGTTTTTGCGTTACGGAGTCAGGCTTTAGGCGCTTCGGGGGGAATTGGCGCCGGCGCGCCCTTCTCGTCGAGTGCGACCATGACGAAGCTGGCGTGGGTGACGCGCTCGCGCAGCGGCCGGAGATAGCGCTGCGCCCACGCCTCGACATGGAGCGTCATGGAGGTGCGGCCGATCTTCTCGATGGTCGTGTAGATGCACAGCGTGTCGCCGACCTTCATCGGCTTGGCGAAGGACATGGAATTGACGGCGGCGGTGACGACGCGCCCGCCGGCGCGCTCGGCGGCGCGGATGCCGCATGCAAGGTCCATCTGGGCCATGACCCAGCCGCCGAAAATGTCGCCGGCAGCGTTGGCGTCTGCCGGCATGGCAAGCGTACGCAGGGTCAGTTCGCCATTCGGCTCATGCGTCATCGTCATTTCCGTCATTCCAGGTTGCAGGCTGCAACATCATATGTGCGCCACAACTTGGTGGCATGAATCGCTGCAGGTCGACAAGACGGGCGTCGCGTCGAACGGCATATCG
>JBHIWX010000147.1:0-6118 GCA_041987205.1 Rhizobiaceae bacterium
CGCACATGGCCCTTGCCGGCCTCGACGACTTCGGCGCCGAGCGTCGTCATGAAGCTCTGGCTGGCGAACCCGTCACGTGCCACAGCATCTTGCTGCGTGTCTTCCTGTGTGTCTTCCTCGCCCAAGCAAACCTCCCCTGCAGCACCTTCCGTGTGTAGAGATCACGAAAGCAAAAAGGGCGGCTCATCGCCACCCTTTTCAGGAGCTTCGGCGCTCGAACTTGAAGCGATCAGCTTCCCGGCGCGGCCAGCAGCGTGACGGCACGCCGGTTCTGCGACCAGCACGAGATGTTGTCGCACACCGCCACCGGCCGTTCCTTGCCGTAGGAGATGGTGCGCATGCGGCTCGCCGGAACGCCGCGTGCGGCGAGATAATCGCGCGTCGCTGCGGCGCGGCGTGCACCAAGCGCGAGGTTGTATTCGCGCGTGCCGCGTTCGTCGGCATGACCTTCGATGGTCACCGGATAGGTGCTGTAGCGGGCGAGCCATTGCGCCTGCTTGTCCAGCGTGGCGCGAGCCGTCGAGGTCAGCGCCGAGGAATCCGTCTCGAAGAAGATACGGTCGCCGACATTGACGGTGAAGTCCTGTTGCGAACCGGGCGTGGCGTTCAGGCCGAGGCCGCCGGCATTGTCCGGCAGGCTCTGCTTGGCGCAGCCGGCGAGTGTCAGCCCGGCGACGACCGCGAGCATGGCAGATGATCTCAAAATGGATTGCGCCAGGGGCATAATCCGTTACTCCCTTATGGGTTATCTAAACGCATCGATAACCATAAACCGGTTAAGCGCGCTTCAAGAAACTCGGTTAACAAACGGTTGATTTGCCCTTTTGCATCGTTCCCCGCCCGTTTCAGCGCCTTTCATCACGCCTTTTTGTTCAAAAAGCGGCGTCACGCCGCCTGCGAACCGCATCCCCGAGAATTAATCCAGCAAGGGCGACCAGGCCGGATCGGACGCGAAGGAAGGCGTCTGGATGCGCCTTTCGTTATAGCCCGTCAGATCGATCGAATAGAGCGCCGGTCCGCCGTTTTCCCCAGGTGTGTCCCGGAAGAACATCAGCACGCGGCCGTTCGGTGACCAAGTCGGTCCCTCATTGTGGTAGCCCTCGGTCAGGACGCGCTCGCCCGAACCGTCCGGCTTGATCACGCCGATGCCGAAATTGCCGCCGGAGCGCTTGGTGAAGGCGATCGCATCGCCGCGCGGCGACCATACCGGCGTCGCGTAGCTGCCATTGCCAAAGGAAATGCGTTTCTGGTCGGAGCCGTCGGCGTTCATCACGTAAAGCTGCTGGCGGCCGCCGCGATCCGATTCGAACACGATCTGGCTACCATCAGGCGAATAGGACGGCGCGGTGTCGATCGCCGCGGTGTTGGTCAGCCGCGTCATGGTGCGCGAGCGCAGATCCATCGCATAGATGTTGGAATTGCCGCCCTGCTGCAGGCTCATGATGATCTTCTGCCCGTCCGGCGAGAAACGCGGGCTGAACGTCATGTTCGGGAAATTGGTCACCAGTTCGCGCTGCCCGGTCTCGATCTGCAGCAGATAGACGCGGGGACTGCCGCCGGTGAACGACATGTAGGTGATTTCCTGGCGTGTCGGCGAAAAGCGCGGGGTCAGCACCAGTTCCTCGCCGCCCGTCAAGATGCGCACATTGGCGCCATCCTGGTCCATGATGGCGAGGCGCTTCACGCGCTTGGTCTTCGGCCCCGTCTCGTCGACGAAGACGATGCGCGTGTCGAAATAGCCGCTCTCGCCGGTCAGCCGCTTATAGATCGCGTCAGCGATGATGTGCGCCACGCGGCGCCAGTTCTGCGGATTGGTGAAGAATTGCTGGCCGATCATCTGTTCGCCGGCAAAGACGTCCCACAGCCTGAACTCGGCCTTCAGCCGTCCGTCGGGCGCCTGCGTCACGCGGCCCGAGACCAGCGCCTGCGCATTGATGACTCGCCAGTCCTCGAAGCGCGGCACGCCGTCGATTCCCGCCGTCTTGTCGATGAAGGCGGTCTTCTCGATCGGGCGGAACAGCCCGGAATTCTTCAGGTCCGCTTCCACGACTGCAGCGATGTCGCGCGCAACCTGTTCGCCCTCGAATTCCGAAATCGCGATCGGCAGCGGCTCGACATTGCCCTTGGTGATGTCGATCTCGACGAGGGCTTGCGCCGGCCGGACTGAAAAAGCGGCGGCAACGACAAGGGCGGCAACGATCGCAACCATGAAACGGCGCGCAAAGGGCCTTGAAAGAGGCTCCATCGAATTGAAGGCAATCGACATTCGCTGAACTCGTTTCTTTCTGTTTTGCGCCTAGAACAACTGGCTCGGATCGAAATTGACCACGACGTCGCGCCAGGCATCGTATTTCTCCGCCGGCAGACGGTAGCCCTGCTGGCCGCAGCGCAGCACTGCCCGCCGCGCACTTTCGTCCGCGGCCTGGTTGCCGGAACTTTCCGTAACCTGCGGATTCCCCTCCACCATGCCGTTCCGGTCGAGGCTGAATCGCACCGAAACCCTAAGTTCCTCCGCCCCGATCGCTGCTGGCGGATTCCAGCAGTCCTGTATCTGGCTTCTGAGCGCGTCCATCTCGCTCTGGCTGAGCCTGGCGGCATTGCTTGACTGTCTCGTACCAAGCGAGGCCTGATCGGTCGAGCGTTTCGCGCCACTGGCGGACTGTTTTTCCTTGTTCAGCAGCGCGGATATCTGGTCCTCGGTGGATTCGGAATCGCTTGACGACGCCGTCTGCCGGGGTTTCGGCTTGTTCTCGGGCTGCTTGCGTTCGCGCGTTTCCGCCGTCCTGGGCTTCGGCCTGTCGGGCCGGCGTTCGGGCACCGGCGCGGTCTCCGGCAGCGGCGGGGCGTCTTCCTGCGCCGCCGCCTCGCTGGCCTCGGGTGTGGGAGCCGGCTCCTCGGTGACGGGGACGGCGGGCTTATCCAGCGCGGCGAGTTCGGTCGTCGGCGTCGGCTCGTCCTTCTCCACCAGTTCCTTGATCGGGTCGGGCTGCACCTCGGGCGCCGGTGTCGGATCGCTCGACTCAGGGGGCGCCACCGAGCGCTGGTTGTTCGGCGTGATGGTATCGGGTTCGGGCTCGCGCTCGGAGAACTTGTCGTTCTTCGCCTCGCCGACATTGCGCGCGTCCGGCGTCGTTTCCGGGCGCTGTGTCGGCGTCGGCGCGGGCTTTTCCGTCAGATCGGCCTTCTTCTCCCCCTGAACGGCCCGGCTCACATCCTCGATTGGCACGATATCGATCGGCAGCGCCTCGACATCGGCCACGACGAGCGGCTTCGGCCCCGACAGGGACACCAGCCCCCAGGCGAGTACCGCGACATGAGCCATGCTCGAGAGGGTGACCGATCCCTTCATCTCAACTACGCGTGTTTCTTCTCTTTTACCGGATGGCCTGCGATCGCGATCACTGCGTCTGTTCCTGCAGCGTCACCAGCCCGATGCGCCGGAAGCCTGCCGCCGAAATGCGCGCCATGACCCGCATCACCGTGCCGTAATCGGCATCGCGGTCGCCGCGCACATAGATGCGCTCGTCATAACCATTGCGCGCGATGGCCTCGAGCTTGGGGACCACTTCCTCAACCGGCACTTCGGTTTCCTGCAGATAGACCTGACCGGCCGAATTGACAGACACGGTGATCGGCTGGGTCTCCGAATTGAGCGCCCTCGCCTGGGTTTCCGGCAGGTCGATAGGGACGCCCACCGTCAGCAGAGGTGCGGCCACCATGAAGATGATCAGCAGCACCAGCATCACGTCGACGAAGGGCGTGACGTTGATCTCGCTCATGGCCTGATAGCGCCGCGACCGCCTTCTGCGTCCGCCCGCCCCACCCTGGCCGATGGATGACATGCCCATGGATTACCGGTCCCGTTTGATTGCCGTCGAAGCGCTATTCGCCTGCGTTCGCCCGCGTTTTCTCATCGATCTGTCGCGAAAGTATGGCCGAGAACTCGTCGGCGAAACCTTCCAGCCGCGAACTCGTCTTGGCCACGTCGTTGGAGAACTTGTTATAGGCGATGACCGCCGGAATGGCCGCCAGCAGGCCGAGCGCGGTCGCCAGCAGCGCTTCGGCGATGCCCGGCGCCACGACGGCCAGATTGGTCGATTTCGATCCGGCAATGGCCTGGAACGAGGTCATGATGCCGATCACCGTGCCGAACAGGCCGATGAACGGTGCCGCCGAACCGACGGTGGCGAGAAACATCAGCCGCGATTCCATGCGTTCCGTCTCGCGCGCCAGCGCCACGTCCATTGCCTTTTCGATGCGCATCTGCAGGCCGATCGGCGAACTGGCGCCGCGCTCGAAGCTCTTTTTCCATTCGCGCATCGCCGCCACGAAGATCGCGCCCATGCCCGTCGGATTGCGTTCCGCCAGCGAGCGGTAGAGTTCCTCGAGCGACTGGCCCGACCAGAACACCTTCTCGAAGCGGTTCAGCTGCCGGCGCGTGCGCATGAACAGGAAGATCTTGTCGAAGATGATGGCCCAGCTCCAGATCGAGGCGAGCAGGAGACCGATCATCACCGCCTTGACCACCAGCCCCGCCTGCAGGAACAGGCCGATCAGCGTGACGCTTTCGCCGGCGCTCGAAAGTCCGGAGACTTCAACGCCCTGCGCATAGGCCGGGGCGATGCCGAATAGTTCCATGACCATCATGGATGTGAACCTCGTCTGGGAGTTTTCGACAATGGCTTGGGAGACCGGCGAGGGTCGCAATGCCCGGCACGACAAGGCCCATCCGTGTCGCTGCCGTTACCCTCGTGCATATTCGCCGTCCCCGCCGACTGTGAAAGGGGGAAAAGTTTGACCAAAGGATGACCACACCGGCAAACCGGCGTCCGCCGTCATTGAATGGGCTTGTATCGCGCGTATTAGGCCATTGTTAGGGTTAAGGAAGCGTTAGGACAGGGGATTTCCCCGCGCGATTGCCCGCGCTCGCAGCGAAAGCCCGGCGTGCAGGAAAAAGGGAACCGTCATGGCGAGTTCCGGCGCGGTGAAGGCGAGCAGCACGGCCAGTACGATGAACGGAAGTCCGGCGATCTCGTCGACGACCAGGCGCGGGATCGAGCGGCCGGACACCGGCGGAAACAGCGATGGTGCCGGCCGGCCCCACAGCGACAGCAGAAATCCGAGTGCCAGCAGAATGCCGATATTGATCGGTGCCATGGACCGGGCCTGCATCATTGGGATGACGAGACTGTCGGCCCAGTGCGGCACCAGGCCACGAACGCCCACCGAATTCACGGCGACCCAGACATATCCGATCGAGACAAGCACGGCGCCTGCTGCAATCGCGGCGAGCAATCCGTAAAGGCCCGAGGCGGGAAAGCGGTTGCCGGGCTCACCAAGCAGGCGGCCGCGAAGCGCATAGAACGCTGCGACCAGAAGCAGGGAGATCAGCGGCGCGAGGCCGAGATCGATATGGCCCCAGTAACGGGCAAGCGTGCTTTCGATCTCCTCGCCCCAGTCCTCCTTGACCTGACGGGCGTGCGCACTGCGTTCCGGGTCCGAGCCCGTCTCCGCCGATCCGTAGGGAGAATAGCCGTCACCGCCGAATACGCGTTCGTAGCGCTCCGGCTCGCTGAGCTGGAAGCTGGCGAGTTGCCAGAAGCCCAGCACCGCCTGGCCGGCAGAGAAAAGCATGACCAGAAACAGCAGCCCCGCCGCCATACGGCCGACACGGGTCCGCGGCAGGGTCAGGCGGGGTTTCAATCGGCCGGCTCGCCGGTCAGCTTCTCGCGCAAATCGTCGGGGAAACGCTTCGCGCCGCCGCCGTGATTGATGAAGGCGACCTCGACATCGGCGCCGCACAGCATCGTTTCCGAACCGTCGGCCTCCTTACGCAGCACGTCCTGACGCAGGAAGGAGCGCGCGCCGGTCAGCTTCTGCAGCACGGTGCGCACCGTCAGCAGATCGTCGATCCGGGCCGGCGGCCCGTACTTCAGCGCCATGCGGTGAATGGCAAACGCGCTGTCGTCCTTTTCCAGATCGGTATGGAAGATTTTCAGATGCCGCAGCCACTCCGTGCTCTGGAGAGGCTGGTTTCCCACCCTTTCCCGAGAGGGAGGACCCCGCTCTTGGGAAAGGGTAGAAAACACTAATGTATGATTTCTGGGAACGTGAACCG
>JBHIWX010000148.1:0-6061 GCA_041987205.1 Rhizobiaceae bacterium
TCGTTGAGGTGGTAGACCATGGGCACGCCGGTCTCGAGATTGAGACCGGGAATGGTCTCGCGCGACATGCGATCCAGCACCATGACCATGGCGCGCAGCGAATTGCCGTGGGCGGCGACGAGGGTGCGCTTGCCGCGCATGACCTGCGGCAGGATCTCCTGGATATAATAGGGCCAGACGCGCGCGCCGGTGTCGCGCAGGCTTTCGCCCCCCGGCGGCGGCGTGTCGTAGGAGCGGCGCCAGATGTGGACCTGCTCCTCGCCCCATTTCTCGCGCGCGTCATCCTTGTTGAGGCCGACGAGATCGCCATAGTCGCGCTCGTTGATGGCCTCGTCGCGGATGGTTTCGAGATCGGGCTGGCCGATGCCGTCGAGGATGATCTGGCAGGTGCGCTGCGCCCGCTTGAGCGCCGAGGTATAGGCGATGTCGAACTGCATGCCGCGCTCGGCCAGCAGGGCGCCTGCCCTGGTCGCTTCCTCGACGCCGGTGTCCGTCAGGTCGACGTCCTTCCAGCCGGTGAACAGGTTCTTCAGGTTCCATTCGCTCTGGCCGTGTCGAACCAGTACGAGCACGCGATCCATCGTCTCGCCTTCCCTTCTGTTTGCGGTCTTCAGTTCTTGTTGTCCGTCAGGCCCAGCACGTCCCGCATGGAGAAGTAGCCCGGCTTGCGGCCCCTGCCCCAGAGCGCGGCCTTGACCGCGCCGTGGGCGAAGATCGAGCGGTCCTGCGCCAGATGCTGCAGCACGATGCGCTCGCCCTCGCCGGCTAGCGTGACGGAATGATCGCCGACGACGGAGCCGCCGCGAAGCGTGGCGAAGCCGATATCGCCGACCGGCCGCGGGCCGGTATGTCCGTCACGGACCCTGACCGAATGTTCGGCGAGGTCGATGCCGCGGCCCGTCGCCGCCGCCTCGCCCAGCAGAAGGGCGGTGCCGGACGGCGCGTCGACCTTGTGGCGGTGATGCATTTCGGCGATCTCGATGTCGAAATCGGCGTCCAGCGCCCTGGCCGCCTGTTCGACAAGGACGGCGAGCAGGTTGACGCCAAGGCTCATATTGCCCGACTTGACGATCACCGCATGGCGGGCCGCAGCCCTGAATTTCGCTTCATCGTCCTCCCCGCAACCGGTCGTGCCGATGACGTGGACGATGCGCGCCTGCGCGGCGAGGGCCGCATATTCGACGCTGGAAGCCGGCGAGGTGAAATCGAGCACGCCCTCGGCGGCGGCGAAGACCGGCAGCGGATCGCCTGCGATCGCGATCCCCGTTTCGCCGATACCCGCCAGCAGGCCGGGATCGGTGCCGAGATGCTTCGAATCGGCACGTTCGACCGCGCCGGATAGCGTGACGCCGGGCGTCGCGTGGATCGCGCGGATCAGCGCCTGGCCCATGCGCCCGGTCGCGCCGCAAACGACGAGCTTCATCTCGGAACCGGCATCAGCCATAGCTCAGTTCCTCCGCGTCGGCGTCCAGCAATTCTTCCGGGTCGCCGCCGCCCAGACGGTAGAGACGGGAATAAAGACCACCGGCGCGCTTCATCAGCGCGGCATGGCTGCCTTCCTCGACCACGCGCCCATGGTCGATCACCACGATCCGGTCGGCGTTGCGAATGGTCGACAGGCGGTGGGCCACGACGACCGTGGTCCGGCCCTTCATCAGCCTGTCGAGCGCCTGCTGGACGAGCTTCTCCGACTCGTTGTCGAGCGCCGAGGTCGCCTCGTCGAGCAGCAGGATCGGCGCGTCGCGCAGCACGGCGCGCGCGATCGACAGCCGCTGGCGCTGGCCGCCGGAGAAATTGCCGCCCATCTCGCCGACTTCCGTCTGGTAGCCGGTCGGCAGTTCCATGATGAAATCGTGCGCCTGGGCGAGCTTTGCCGCCTCCTCGATCTCGGCCTGACTCGCGCCGGGCCGGCCGTAGCCGATGTTCTCGGCCACCGTTCCCTCGAACAGCACGGGCTGCTGGGAAACGTAGGAAATCCGCCCACGCAGGCTGGCGACCGCAATGTCGGCGATGTCCTGTCCGTCGACCAGGATCTGCCCGCCCTTCAGATCGTAGAAGCGCTGGATCAGATTGATGATCGTCGTCTTGCCGCCGCCGGAAGGACCGACCAGCGCCGTTGTCGTGCCGGCCTCTGCCCGGAATGCAATGCCGTCGAGCACGGTCTCGCCGTTCCCGTAGGAGAAGCTGACATTGTCGAGCACGATCTCGCCCTGGTCGACGACGATATCGGGGGCGTTCGGCTTGTCGGCCTGGCGCGGCGGGGTGTCGAGCAGTTCGTAGAGCATGCGCGCGTTGACGAGCGATTTCTCGAACTGCACGCGGAAAGCCGCGAGACGGCGCGCCGGATCGTAGGCGAGCATGGCGGCGGCGAGGAAGGACAGCAGCGCGCCCGGATCGCCGCCATAGGAGATGACGCGCCAGCCGCCGAAGGCAATCGCGCCGGCGATCGCCAGACCGCCCAGCGTCTCGGTCAGCGGCCGCGTGCGCGCATTGATGAGGTTGATGCGGTTGGACTGCTTCTCGGCCTGGCCGATCAGGCCGCCAACCTTGTGCGCCATCGGCTCTTCAAGCGTGAACGCCTTGAGCACGGCGATGCCCTGCACGGTTTCCACCATCGCAGAATTGACGCGCGCGTTGAGATTGACCTCCTTGCGCGACAGCTTCTTCATCTGCTTGACGTAGCGCGAGATCACATAGCTGGCGACCGGCAGTACCACCAGGGAACCGAGCGCCATGACCGGATCCTGCCAGACCATGACGGATATCAGGCCGATCAGGGTCAGAAAGTCGCGCGCGACGATCGTGATCACCTGGTTCAGCATGTTGCGCACGCCGGAGATGTTTTGCGTGATCTGGCCGGCGAGATAGGCCGAACGCGTATCGTGGTAGAAGCCGACCCCCAGATGCAGCATCTTGTCGTAGGCACGCTTCTGGTAGCGGGCGATGATGTTGTTGCCGATGCGGCCGAGAATGACGCTCTGGCCGAAGCCCGCCAGTCCCTTGATGGTGAAGACCGCCAGCACGAGGCCCGCCACGCCCCAGGCCATGGCGAGGTTCTTCTTCTCGAAGACCTCGTTGACGATGTCCTTGATGATGTAGGCGCTGTAGGCGGTCGTCGCCGCGACGGCGACCATGCACAGGATCGCCAGCGCATATTGCTCACGATAGTGCGACCAGTTCTCGCGCACGACGCGGCGCATGACGGCCTGCGCCTGCGGATCGTTGGCGACTTTCCTGATGTTCTCGATGGACAATGGTCAGCCCTGTTCCAAACCTTGAGGCTTCACGCCGAAGTTCCCGGTTCCGCGTCGGGGCGCGGAAGTTCGAGGCCAGTGCCGGGAACGTCGCTTTCGTTCGAGTCGGGCGAGATCGGATAGCATGACGACCATCCGCTCGTTCGCATTTCGCATGACGGATCTCATGCCATCGGCCCGACGGGAGTATCGATCCGCGACGCGATCCCGGTCAACGCGGCTCTAATACAGGTGCGCCGCCTGTTTGCAAAGTGCAACGGGGACACAGGGGGCGGCGAAACCGGCGATCGCGTACCGGAGACACGACGCCGAGGCGGCCTGCGCTCACGCGCCGAACCGCAGCGTTGCGCCTTCCAGGCTGAAACGGTGCGGCTCGCGCACGCAGGCCGACAGACCGGCCAGCGCGGCGGTCGGGTGCGTCATCACGTGCAGCGGTATCTTCTTCATGATGGCGGTATGCGGGGCCTTGTCGTCGAATTCGGCACGAAAGCGCGGCTCGGTGATGCCCGGCAGCATCTTGGCGGCGATACCGCCGGCGATGAACACGCCGCCATGGGCGAGCGAGAGCAACGCCATGTCGCCGGCGACCCGGGCAAGCAGGGTCAGGAAAAGGGTCACGGCCTCGGCAGCATGCGGATCGATTCCGGGGCCTTCGAGGCCGCGCCGCGAAATCTCCGACGCATCACGGTTGTGCGCATCCGTGCCCTCCAGCGCGCAGATTGCCCGATAGAGGTTTTCCAGCCCCCGGCCGGACAGCGCACATTCTGCGCTCATGCGTCCGTTTTCCTTGTTCAGGAACGGCCAGATCGCCATTTCGCGTTCGCCGCGCGGTCCGAGATCGACATGCCCGCCCTCGCCGGGAATGACGGCCCATTTGCCGCCGACATTGAAGAGCTGGGCGATGCCGAGGCCCGTGCCGGGGCCGATCACCACCTTGGGATGGTCCTGCCGGATTTCGGCACCGCCGACCGGCACCAGATCCTCGGGGCCGAGCGCCAGCGCGGCCAGGCCCTGGGCAGCGAAATCGTTCATCAGCACGATCTCGCGGAGCCCGAACCGCTCAAGCAGGCGCGCGGGATCGATGACCCAGGGCGCATTGGTGAGCCGGAACGTCTCGCCGACCAGCGGGGTGGCAATCGCCAGCATCATGGAAGCTGGCGTCGGCAGGTCCCTGTCGGCGACGATGTGACCGATGGCATTATCGATCGTGGGGAATTGCGCGATGCGCATTGGCGCGATGGCGCGCGCGGGCGAGGCCGCGTCCTCGACCAGTGCGAACCGCGCATTGGTGCCGCCTATATCGCCGACCAGTACCGGAAATGAGGACTCCACGTCCCGCCGCTCCCCTCGTTCGTGCCACGCCATTGGCTGCAAACGATTACACGCTTCGTTCCCGGCATACAATTGCGCGACATTTCGGCCGCATGGTGCGAATCCGACCCTGTCAGATCAAGCCATGCAAGCTTCGTTACGTCAACGGAACAAAAAACCGCCTCCCGCATGGCGGAAGGCGGTTCGCGTTTTTCACGGCAGATCGCGCTTCGACGCGCCTATTCCGCCGGTTCGGAGATCTTGATGTCCTTGAGCTTGCCGAGGCCGAGCGCCTGCAGCGCCAGCTTCTCGTAGAAGGGCTCGGATACGCCGGTGCGCACCTTGCGCATGAAGTATTTCTCGAAACCGATCTTGGCGGCGTGGACCCATTTGCCGGTCGACGACCAGTTGACGTTGCGGGGCGGGATCTGCGGCTGGGCGATGAAGGCGATGCCGTTGTCGCCCATGTCGGCGAGGCAGACCGCGTTCCAGGTTGCCTCGGCATCGGGCTGGTCGCCCCTGAGCAGCCGGGCAATGTTGCGCGTTGTCGCCGTTACCATGGATTCGATCATGAAGCCGGTCTTGGGCACGCCGACGGGGACCGGCGTCGGACCCATGGGCGGGATGGCGATGCAGACGCCGACGGAGAAGATCTCCTGGAATTTCGGATTGCGCTGATGCTTGTCGACGATGATGAAGCCGCGCGGATTGGTCAGCCCCTCGATATCGCGCACCGCCGGCACGCCGCGGAAGGCGGGCAGCATCATGGTGTAGGCGTTGGGAATTTCATGCCTCTTGGAGACACTGCCGTCCTCTGCAATCTCGGAAACATGCAGCATGCCGGGCTCGAACTTGTCGACCTTGGCGTTGCAGATCCACTTGATGTGGTGGTTGCGCAGTTCGCTCTCGAGCATGCCCTTGGTGTCGCCGACACCATCGAGGCCGAGATGGCCGATATAGGGCTCGGAGGTGACGAAGGTCATCGGCACCTTGTCGCGCACCCTGGCGTCGCGCAGTGCCTTGTCGAGGATGAAGGCGAATTCGTAGGCCGGGCCGAAACATGACGCGCCCTGCACCGCGCCGACGATCACCGGGCCGGGATTGGCGACCAGCTTGTCGAAGGCCGATTTCGCCTCGATCGCATGGTCGATGTGGCACACCGAATGGGTGTTGGCCTCGGGACCAAAACCCTCGAGTTCGTCGAAGGCAAGTTCCGGGCCGGTCGCGATGACGAGGTAATCGTAGTCGAGCGACGAACCGTCATTGAGTTCGAGCGTTTTCCTGTCGGCATGCAGGCGCTTTGCGCCTTCCGGGCGCAAGGTGATGCCGCGCTTCCTGCACACCGGCACCAGGTCGACCTCGACCGATTTGCGGGTGCGCCAACCGACAGCCACCCAGGGATTGGAGGGCACGAACGAATACTGGCTGCCTTTGTTGACGAGCGTGATCTCGTGCGCCTTGCCCAGTTCCTCACGCAGTTCGTATGCCATGATGGT
>JBHIWX010000149.1:0-5954 GCA_041987205.1 Rhizobiaceae bacterium
ACGGGCGTTACCTGCAATGGAAGAGAGCCCGTTTCGTCGCCGAACACTGGCACAAATAAGAAACGGCGGCGGGACACACTTTGCCCGACATCGAAGCTGGCCCGGCATCAGTTCAGAAGCGCCGCACGGCCTCTATCAGTTCATCGACAGGCACGATCATGTTGGGATGCTGGTTCATGGCCGGTTCGCTGCCCTGCGTCTCGCCATTGAGGTAGAAATATTCGTGGCCGAGGGCGCGTGCGAGCTGAAAGTAAGTGATGTCGTTGATGTGCCGGCCCGTCACCTCCAGCACCGTGCCGCCGGCTGGCATGAACATCATGTTGGACAGCCCCGCGCCATGCAGCGACACGACCGCGCTGGCGTTCACCATCGTCCTGATCTGGTCGTGGAGGGACAGCCCCTCGAAATGGACGGTCCGGAAACCTTCGTTGGTCAGCGCCCGCTCGATTTCGTCTTCATTGACGATCCGGCGGCGCGGCGCCCTCGCCCGACTGATGAACAGCCGCTCACCCGCACCCCGGTCGCGACTGCCCGGCAGGGAGGCGAGCATTCGCGACGCCATCGCGCTCAGCAATTCCCCGTCGTGATGGACCAGCCCTCGTCCGAGCGGTGCGGTGTTGGTGACGAAACGCGCGCCGGTGACGCGCGCCGCCCGAAACCTCGGCATGAACTCGACATCCGCACCGCCGAGCAGTTCCAGCGATTTTTGTATGTAGGCGACACTGCGATATCGCGAGGGCAGGATGAACCGCGCCGCACGCTCCCGTTCCATCACCAGGAAAATCTTCGGCAGGCATTCGATCATCCAGTGATAGAAGGCGGCCGTAGATCGATCCGAAACGAGATACGCATTCTCACGCTGAAGCGGAAAGTTTCGGACAAACGCGAACTGGCGACGGGTCTTCACTTCGATCTTTTGCGAAGCGCCTGCACTCGTGCGCGGATTGAAGGAGAAATCCATGAGACGGCCATCTTCATCGTAGTAGTAGCCGTTCCAGGAAAAATACAGCAGGGGAAAGGACAGCACCTCGCAGGCGAACCGCGAGTCGGGGACCATCGGTGTGTATTTTGAACGGTCCTCTGCCTTGAGGTTGGCGGGAGGCCGTGGCATTGCATAATTTCTGCCTGGACTGAGTGGACGTCTTTCCAAAAGGCCTTCCTCAGCGCTCAAGACGGAACCGGGGCGAAAAAACAGGAGAATATCGTGCTCATCAGGTCAGTTTTGGCGCACCTGAAATTCCGGACAGGGCGGATGAAGGATGTCACAGACACGTGGGTCCTCATGTTTCCAGAGCACAAAATTGCTTACATACCCGTCCCCAAGGCTGCCAATTCCTCGATTCGTGCCGAACTCCTGAGATTGCTGGACATCGAACCGAAGGATGTCCCCAAGGTCCAGGGCTTCGATGGATTTGACAAGCGCCGTTTTGACAATTGCCCAGAACTCTTTGACGATGACTGGTATGTTTTCTCCGCCGTGAGAAACCCTTTCTCGCGCGCAGCCTCCGCCTATCTCGACAAGGTCGTCACCCGCCACGAAGTCCTCGGCGGTCTGAGCAAGATGGGAATCGACAGGAACCATTCGTTTCACGATTTCCTCAAACACGTGTCGGCCTGGCCACAGAAAGGCCTGAACAACCACATCATCCCGTCTTCCTTGCTGCTGCAACGTGCATTCCAGCTTCCAAATTTCGAAGTACACAAGATTGAAGACATGGACACTGCCTGGGAAGAGATTTCCAAGGTCATGACGCAACGAACCGGAATAAAGTTTGGTTCCATGGGGCGTCGAAACGTGTCCAAGGCAAAAATCCCCTGGCGTAGCCTCTATGATGACAAGACCGAGGCCATGGTTCGCAGCATCTACAAGGACGATTTCGAGCGCTTTTCCTATCCGGACCAGCTGGACGCGGCATGAAAGCTTCCTTTCACACCTATCCGCGCGGCTGGCCATTCCGCCCCTCCGCGTGGCGCGAGAGGTTGCGCTCGCCCCATCAGCACCGCTTCATCTGGACAAAGGCCATGATCAAGGGCATGCGCCGGAATGGCGTGCGCGCCTATATCGGCCCTTCCAAACGCCCGACCAATTCCGATATCGCAGTGCTCTGGTCCTGGAAACGCGACGCGATCACCAAGGCGTTCCTTTCTTCCGGCCGGCACGTTCTGGTCATGGAGCGCGGCTTCATCCACCCTCGTGTCGAATGGGCAAGTCTGGCGGTGGACGGCTTCAACGGACGAGGACGATTTCGACCGGCACCCGACAATGGAGAGCGATGGGAGCGCCTGTTTTCCCACCATCTCAAGCCCTGGCGGACGGAGCCCGGCGACTATGCGCTCGTGATCGGCCAGGTGCCGGGCGACACGGCACTGGGGGGATGCGACATCGTTGAATGGGCGGAGCGCACGACTGCGGAACTCCTGAAGCTGGGCCATCGCGTTGTTTATCGCCCGCACCCCGAACGGCCGACGCCATGCCCCGAAGGCGCCGAACTCTCCACCGGCACGCTTGACGAGGATTTGCGCAATGCCGACCGGGTGGTCTGCTACAACTCCACCGCGGCCGTCGAATCGATACTGGCCGGGGTTCCAACGGTGATCTGCGACAGGGGATCCGTGGCCTACCCGATGGCGGCGCACAACGTATCGGAACCTCTGGTGAGGCCCGACAGGACGAAATGGTGTCACGACATGGCGTGGCGTCAGTGGAGCCTGGAGGAATTCGAGAACGGCGATGCATGGCAGCATGTCGCGCCACTCCTGTCCGACTGATTTGGCCAACGGGCAGAGTTCGATCGCGGCAAGAACCGGGGCTGACCCGCAGCCGTAAACAGGGTAGTGACAGGCTGACATTTGCCACAGGGGACCCCCGACATGGGCCTTCCAGGAACCGACCCGAACGCTCCACTGGACGACGAGGCCTGGAAGGCTTTTTTCGCGGGATATGAAACGGTCGTCCTGGTCGCAAACAGCGCCGCGACCGATGTCGAGGCACTCAAGGCCTGCTTCGACGACAAGAGCCTGTTTGTCTTCTTCAACGCCGTTTTCAGGGTCCTGCCCGGTCATTTCGACCATTGCCACTCGATCCTCGTGACACGCAGCGCGCCCGACGGCGCCAACCTCGTGCGCAAGCAGGAAGTGGCGAAGGTCGTTTCGTATCTGGAAGGGGACCGGTTCGAAGGCATCGTCAACCTCCGCGCGGGCGCCGACGAGACCTTCTCTCCGCCCGCCGAATTCAGCTACCCCGACATCGCCTATCTCGACCTCGCTGATGCGCTGGCGGCTGACTATCCGCACGGTTCCAAGCCGACCAGTGGCTACGCCCTCGCCCACTGGATGATCCGGTCCGGCATCAAGACGCGCATTGTGCTCGCCGGTTTCACCAAGACGAAAAGCGTCGACATGGACGTCAACATGTTCGCGGGCCATGACTGGTATTTCGAGCAGGTGATGGAGGAACTCTTCGCCCGGCACGGCAAACTGGCGAGGTTCGAGGGGCCGAGCCCGCGTCTGGCGGCTTTCGAGCGACTTGCCGACGAACTCGACTTCATCGACAGGAACGAGATCGCACTGGTGGGTGCCCATGTCGCCGAAAACCGGCTTGCGGCCCTGACCGCGTTTGTCGATGGAGCCTGGAAATCGACGCGCTTCCTGCGTCGTATCCGCGAAGCCCGCAACGCATTGCGCCGGCGGCGTCGGGGCAAGGGATAGTCGGGGATGAAGGCGCTCTTCGTCACCCGCCACAACAATGATTTCGATTCCATCGCGCCGGTCGCCGATGGCTGGGCGAAACGGTCGGACGGCAACGAAAGCGACATCTTCGTCGCCTCACCCGAACTCGCCTGGAAGGGCGATTACCGCGCCGCCATGCTGGCGCGACGGCCGGGTGTCGACATCACCGATATCTGGCAACTGGCGGGCAAACCTGATGGCTGGCTCGAACGCTTCTGGCGACGCAGCGATGCGAGCGCTGGCATAGGCAGCAGGATCGCGCGTAAGGCCCTGCAGATCGCGACCGAATTCGCCATCGCCGGCACGTTCGATGCTGCGATCACCGCATGGCTCGATACGAAACGCCCCGACATCATCGCTTTCGACTGGATCAACCCGCCACGAACACGCAAGCGCTTCGGTCTGTTGGGCTATCAGGCCATCGCGGCCTGGGCGCGCGCAAACGCCGTGCCGATCGTTTCCCTGCCGCACGGGCTCCTGCTGTTCGATCCGCCTAGAAACACGCCCTTCCTGCCCGGCCCGCAATTCGCGGCGACCTTTGTCGAAAGCGAACGCCGCAAACGCACCATGGTCGAGGCTGGCGTCGCGCCGGAACGCATGGCGGCGTGCGGCGCGCCACGATACGACCCTTCCTGGGTAGAGCGGGTGGTGGCGGAGCTGGGAGGCGACTCTGGCAGCGAAAGCGGCCCCTCCCCCGATGGTCGCGTTGAAATCGTCTTCTTCGCCACCAAACAGGTCTATGATTTCGATTTCGCGGGTCTGATGGCATGGCTCGCCCATCTGGCCGCGCATCCACGGGTCGACCTCATCATCCAGCCCCATCCGCGCGGCCAGCGCCCGGCGACCTTTGCCACCCTCGCACAAATGCCCAACGTCACCGTCGACGCGAAGACACCGGCAAGCCTGCTGATCGACCGCGCCACCATGGTGTCGACGCTCGTCTCCTCCGTCATGGTCGAGGCCGTCCTGCGCGGTCGCGAAATCCTTTATCCGAAATTCGTCAACACCGTTTCGACCCGGTTCGAGGAGGTCGGCGCCTGTGTCGCGCTCGAGACGATGGCGGACACCCACGCCGCCATCGACGCCTACATTGCAGGCCAGCGAGTCCCGCGCGAACACTACGAGACGTTCCTGCGCGACACCGTCTTTGGCGGCGGCGAACCGGACACCGTCACGCGGATCTGCGACGCGATGGCGAAAATCACCGAGAACTCGGCCTGAACCGGCGTCTCGAGCGCCTCGGACGCGAGGTGGAGGCACTACAATCCAGGCCCCGGCTGACACGGGAACCATTCCCTGCGCCAGCGAGTTGACCCTGCGAATTGGCACGCACAGAGGATCGGCATGACCCATATCGTTTCCATCACGGCCATCGAGCCCGTGACCCACGATGTCCATCATTTCAAGACGACGAAGCCGGACGGGTTCGCGTTCACGCCGGGACAGGCGACCGAGATGAATTTGGTCAAGGAAGGCTGGAAGGACGAGCAGCGCCCCTTCACCTTCACCTCCCTGCCTGAAGACGATTTCCTCGAATTCACCATCAAGAGCTATTCGGACCATGACGGTGTCACGAACGAGTTGGCCAAGGCGCTGGTTGGCGACAAACTCGAGATCACCGACGCCTGGGGCACCATAGAGTACAAGGGCGCCGGCACGTTCATCGCCGGCGGCGCCGGCATCACGCCTTTCATCGCCATCCTGCGCAAGCTCAAGGATGATGGCGATCTGGCCGGCAACCGGCTGATCTTTGCCAACAAGCAGGAACGCGACATCATCATCCGCGACGAGCTGGAGGAGAAGATGCCAGGTCTTGAAGTCGTCCACATCCTCAGCGACGAGGAGCACAAGAACGGCTTCGAACATGGCCACGTTGATAAGCCGTTCCTGGAACGCCAGATCGACGATTTCTCACAGCACTTCTATGTCTGCGGCCCGAAACAGATGCAGAAGGCCGTCATGTCGGCGCTGAAGGAACTGGGCGCCGATCCTGACGGCCTGATCTTCGAGAAATAATCCCTGGGCTGCGCGCGGGCACTGACGGACGACGTCAGCCCGGCATCCAGTCCTTCTCGTCGGCGTCGAGCCAATGCTCGCGCAGCCATGGTGCCGGCCGGGTACGGTAGCGCATCTTGGGGCAGTCGCCGACCAGCGCCTCTTCCATTTTCGGCGTGCCGTGGAAGCACATCACCCTGCAATTGTCGGGCAGGCGCGGCTCGATGAGG
>JBHIWX010000150.1:0-5901 GCA_041987205.1 Rhizobiaceae bacterium
GAGAATGCACCGACAAAACATGGAACGTACCAGCCGAGACCCGGCCATTGAGCGGTGACCGGTCCAACCCGCAAGTGCAGTTTTTCGCGAGCGCAAGACCCCATCAGGAAACGTGGTTGAAGCCTCGCCGCGTGACTGAAAAAGCGCGGCGCCCCGTTATGGAGCGCCGCCTTGCCTTTGTTGGAATGCGTGGTGGAGGTCCGCCTATTCGGCCGCTTCGATGTGCGTGCTTTCCCCTGGATCGGCGGCAACGTATTCGCCGCCTTGCTCGATTGCACTGGACGCGTCACGGCAGGCCTGCTCGAAGAGCGATTTGCCGTCCCGCGTGTCGCGCCCGGCTTGCGCGAGGCCGATACCGATCCGGATTTGCGACGCGAAGTCATCGTCGCCAAGAAGAGGGCGGGTACTCGCGATGATCCGCCGGCATGCGCGATGCGCCGTCTTTTCTTCGGTATTGGGCAGGATGACGCCGAACACTTCATCGGAGATATGTCCGACAATATCGAAGGATCGGGTTTCAGTGGTGAACACCACCGCGACCTTGCGCAGGAATCGCTCATATGCCGGTGCGTCCAGCTCCTCCAGCGCCTGCCGGTAGCCTTCGATCCTGATCGCGATCACCGATAGCGGAGACCGGTAGCGCTGAAAGCGGTTGAACTCGGCATCCAGATGCTCCGCGAACGCCTTCGCATTCGCCGTGCCGGTCAGGTCGTCCTTGACCGACTGCTCCTGCAGATACTGATAGGCGGTCCTGAAATCGCGCACGCTCAGCATCGCGATCACGACGCCGTTCCTGATCACCGGAATGTGCCGGATGCGTTTTTCGCTCATCAGATTGTAGATGTCGTCGGCGCGGTCGTTCTCGCAGCAGGTGACGACCGAACGGGTCATGATGTCGCCGACGGTCATCGGGATCAGCCGTTCGCGATGCTGCGCCAGCTCGCGTATGACGTCGCGTTCGGACACGATTCCCGCCATGGCGCCCGCATGGTCGATAACCGGCAATGCACCGATCCTTCGCTCGGCAAGAACGGAAACCATTTCGAGAAGGCTGCATTCGCTCGTGACGGTGACCAACTCGGACGAATCCTTGTCGGCCAGCAGTTTGTAGATAAACATGTTTATACCCCACAAATAGAAACGTGTTTTAATATTGACTTGAAAAAGTTAAGTGAGTCTTTTTGAAGAAAAGAATGGGAAAAACTCAACGGAATCAATAATTAGCAGGCGGCTGTTTCGCAGTAAGGCGTAAGTATAGGCATGAATTGGAGGGGTGAAGCCGCCGCTTGCGGATATCCTTGTGCGTGCCGGGCATTCCATGCTGGCACGTCCGCCCGTGCACGCATTCGGGAGCGGGAAACAGCGCAGGGTCGTCCGGCTGATGCGCGGAAGCCACACCGCCGCCGCCATGCGTTTTACCCGATTGCGTTCCCCGGGTTTTCCCGTATGCAGGGGGCCGCTACGCTGGCCGTTCCAACGACCTAGCGCGATGAGTGCGAGACACGAGGGAACCCATCGCGCGCTGCGTCGTTGGATAGGGCAGTCGGGGCAACCATCGAAATGGGCAAGGCGGCATGAATAGCGATACAATGAACCCGGCGCAGCAGATCGGGGACGAGATCGAACTGGTCGAAACGATCAACGCGGCGGAGACGAGCGTTGCTGAGGCGCGGTGGATGCTGGGCTCCGTGCTCGCGACCTGCCTGATCATCGGCCTGCTCGGCGTTCTTTCGTCACTCACCTGATCGTGTGAACGACACCAGATTACATTCGAGGAATGATCCCGGCCGGCAGGCGCGGAGCGCCGAGCGCGCGGTCGCCACCCTGACCTTTGCGTGCCTCGCCGGTTTCGTCCTCCTCGCCATCATGGTTCAGCTTGGCCATGGCGAGCGCTTTGATCGCGCATTCCTGTTGATGCTGCGCGAGCCGGGCGACGCGAACAATCCGCTCGGGCCGCCCTGGTTTGAAGAGGCGGCGGCCGAATTCACCGCCCTTGGCGGCTACACCATCCTGACGACCGTTACCGTCATCGTCGTGTCGACACTCCTGCTGCTGCGCAAATTCGCGGCCGCCGGCTTTTTGCTCGCGGCGGTGATCAGCGGCAGCCTTCTCTCCTCGCTTGCCAAACGCGTCTTCGAACGCGCCCGACCGGATTTGGTCGGCCATCTCGACGTGACCTTCACTTCGAGCTTCCCGAGCGCGCACGCCATGGTCGGCACGATCACGTGGCTGACGCTGGCGGCCATCGCGGTACGCTTCATCGAAACGCGCGGCCTGCGCGTCTTCATGCTCGCGGCTGCTTCGATGATGGCCTTCCTGATCGGTTCGAGCCGCGTCTATCTAGGTGTCCACTGGCCGTCGGACGTGCTGGCGGGCTGGTTCCTCGGCGTCGCCTGGGCCGGCGCGTGCTGGTTGGTCGCAAACCGATTGGGTCGCAGAGGCAGCGCCCGCGACGACGGCACCGATCTGGGCAACTGAACGGGCGGAGGGACGGAATGGAAAAGGAACATTTCAAGCCGGTTGCCCGCTTGGGCTATTTCTCGCGCGGGGTCGTCTATCTCATCATCGGCACCTTTGCCTTTCTGGCCGCGTATGACGGCCGACAGGCACAGGGCACCGAAGGCGCGCTGCAATCGCTGCTGTCGCAGCCCTTCGGCGAATTCCTCGTCATGGCGATGATCGCGGGCCTTGTCGCCTATGTCCTGTGGCGGCTGACACAGGCGCTGCTCGACGCCGATGACCACGGCCATTCGCCGAAGGGGCTCGCCATCCGTGCGAGCCTGCTCGCCAGCGCAGTCACCTATGCGACACTTGCAATCTACGCCGCGTCGCTGCTTGGCCTTTTCGGTTTCCTTTCGGCCTCGGGCGGGGAAGGCTCCGGCCATGGCGCCGCCGATACGATCGCCGGCGTGGTCGGCCGACAAGGCTTCGCGTTCGGTCTCGCCGGCATCTTCGCGATTGTCGGCGGGGCGCATTGGTGGAAGGCGTTCACCGGCCGCTTCGCCGACCGCTTCGATGCCGGCGACCGGCTGATGTTGGTGCTGGGGCCGATCTCCGTGGCCGGGCTGTTCGCCCGCGGCGTGGTGTTCTTCATCCTCGCCTTCCTGCTCACCTGGCGCGGTGCATCGGCGGGCGATGGCGGGGATACGCCGGGCATCGCGGATGCGCTGGAATTCCTCCAGACCCTGCCGTTCGGCCCGTGGCTTCTGATGGCGATGGGCGCCGGCATCGTCCTATTCGCGGCCTATTCCTTCTGCGAGGCGTTCTGGCGTCGCGTCGACGTCGCCGAAGCCTTCGACTGAGCGAATGACGAACCGGTTGGCCGCGCGGTTGCAAAGAGAACAAAAAAGGAACATATTGGCGAGCGAGATGGCGCAGGTATTGGGTGCGCGGCCGTGACGAGGTGCCGGAGTCGCCGGACCCGCAAAGCATCTTGTGGATTGCGGGGAACGGAAGGGTCGCCGCACGCGCGTCGCCGGGCCTTTTGACCTATGGTGCGCCGGAATGCGTCCGATGCGCCCTGGAGCGCCGCGATGCTGAAACGCCCCTTGCGCCGAAAGCGGCGCACAGCCGGGCAAATTGATACGAGAGCGGATTGGAGTGAGACGATGGCAGGCAGTGTGAACAAGGTGATCCTGATCGGCAATCTGGGCGCGGATCCGGAGATCCGCCGCACGCAGGACGGCAGGCCGGTCGCCAATCTGCGCATCGCCACCTCCGAAAGCTGGCGCGACAAGAACACCGGCGAACGCCGCGAGAAGACCGAATGGCATCGCGTCGTCATCTTCTCCGAGGGCCTGTGCCGCATCGCCGAGCAATATCTGAAGAAGGGCTCCAAGGTCTATCTGGAGGGCCAGCTGCAGACCCGCAAATGGGAAGACCAGTCCGGCCAGGAGCGCTACACAACCGAAATCGTGCTGCAGGGCTTCAACGCCACGCTGACCATGCTTGACGGTCGCGGCGAGGGCGGCGGCGGCAATTTCGGCGGCGGTGGCGGCTCCGATTACGGCCAGTCCGGCGGCGGCGGTTCCTATGGCGGCGGCGGAGGCGGCGGCTCCTACGGTGGCGGCGGCGGAGGCGGCTCTTCCGGTGGCGGTGGCGATCTCGACGACGAGATCCCGTTCTAGGGTTCCGAAACAATGGCGCAGGCGATCGTCCATGTCGCGCTTGTGGTGCGCGATTACGACGAGGCGATCGCCTTTTACTGCGGCAAGCTCGGTTTCGACCTGGTCGAGGACAGCTATCAGCCGGAACAGGACAAGCGCTGGGTCGTCGTGGCCCCGAAGGCCGGCCCGGATGGCGGTCGTGGCACGACGCTTCTGCTGGCGCGCGCCTCTTCGCCCGAACAGGCATCTGCGATCGGCAACCAGTCCGGCGGTCGCGTCTTCCTGTTCCTGCGCACCGACGACTTCGCGCGTGACTACGCGGCACTTCTGGAAAAGGACGTCGAATTCGTCCGCCCGCCCAAATCCGCCGACTATGGCGATGTGGCGGTGTTCCGCGATCTTTACGGCAATCTGTGGGATCTGATCCAGTTCGCGCCCGGCCACCCGATGGCGCTTGAGGCTTAGGCCATGTCGGTCCTGCCCGACTTGCTCGATCACGGGCTGGATGTCGTGTTCTGCGGCACGGGGGCGGGCACGCGTTCGGCGCGCCTCGGCGCCTATTATGCCGGGCCGGGCAACCGTTTCTGGCCGACATTGCATGAGATCGGCCTGACGCCGGAGCGCCTTCAGCCCGAGGACTGGCGCCGCGCGCTCGACTTCGGCATCGGCCTGACCGACGTCGCCAAGCACCATGTCGGCCCGGACGCCGTGATCAATCTCGCCCGTGTCGATGCCGATCGCCTCGAAGAGCGCATTCGGCACTTTCGGCCCCGCCATCTCGCCTTCACGTCGAAGAAGGCGGCGAGCCTTTTCCTGAAGCGGCCGACGGGCCGGATCGCGCCGGGGCGGCAGGAGACGACGGTCGGCGATACCGTCCTGCATGTCCTGCCTTCGCCGTCCGGCCTGGCGCGAAGCCATTGGGATATCGAGCCCTGGCGCGAACTGGCCGCCGCGATTTCCGCCATCGCTGACGGGAGCCATCGCGGCGGCAAGGCCTGAACGGCAGCCCTAGGCGGCCTGTCGCTGATGGTCACCTTCGCTGATCTCTTCGGTGAGCTTGTCGCAGAAGGCGTCGAGATCGTCCGGATTGCGGCTGGTGACGAGGCCCTCATCGGTCACGACGCTGGAATCCTCCCACTTGCCGCCGGCATTTTCCAGATCGGTGCGCAGCGAGGGCCATGAGGTCACCTTGCGGCCGCGGGCGATGCCGGTCTCGACCAGCAGCCACGGCGCATGGCAGATCGCGCCGACCACCTTGCCCTCCCGCCAGAAATTGCGCACGAATTCGAGCGCCGACTGGTCAATGCGCAGCGTGTCGGGGTTCATCTGGCCGCCCGGCAGCACCAGCGCATCGTATTGCGCCGCCTCGACCTCTTCGAGCGAGCGGTCGACCTTCACGGCCGGGCCCCAGTCCTTCTTCTGCCAGCCCCTGATCTCGCCTTTCTCCGGCGAGACGACGTGAACCTCGGCGCTGGCCTCTTTCAGCTTCTTCAGCGGTACTTCGAGTTCCGATTGCTCGAAACCGTGCGTGGCGAGAATGGCGACGCGCTTGCCGGTGATGTCCTGCATCTTTCGCTCCTGTGTTTGGTGTTGGAAGTCCTCGATGAGAACGGGCTGCGGCCGGGGAGGGTTCCATGCGGCGCCATGCATTCGCTCGGCATTCGGCTCGCCGGAGTTCAGACGCACGCCATCGTTCACTCGACCGGTTCCGGCCAGTGTCATGCCATGCAGGATGCCCAGCCTCCCGAGAGGCCGGCCGGAAACAAACACACAGGGCACTGTTCTCGCCAGGCCG
>JBHIWX010000151.1:0-5667 GCA_041987205.1 Rhizobiaceae bacterium
CCGCGCCGCTCCATCGGGTGAGGATGCACCGTCGGTGGCCTGGTGCGTTTCGGCTTTGGGCGGAATCGAGAAACGCTGCCTCTCGCCTATGCTCGAAGGCGCATTTCGGCGCATCTGTTTCCGACGAAAGCTGAAACGCATTAGCGAAACAGGCCTATCAAATAGTGGAGATCGTGCGTGAGATACTGCGGCTGAAGCGGCGGCGGCATCGACGCGATGGAAGCGTCCATATTGCCTTCGACAGGTGCGCGCAGCACCCGCAGATACTCGTTCGCGCCTGCCCACATGCCGATGACCGCGACAATCGCAAGCGCGGCCCTGGACCGCCAGCCGCGCTGCACGGCCGTAGAAACACCGACAAGAAAAAGGAATGTGATGCCGACGACGCTGGCGCGCATCTGCAGATCATGCGTACCGACGATCGGGAACGGAAGCGCAAGCAGGAGGACGACGGGTGCCACGATCCAGTATCGAAACCCGTTGGCCGCAAGAAGAATCGCGGCAAGAATTCCGAATTCGAGCACCACAAACCACACATAGGTTTTTGCAAAACCGGTTGATATCGGCATCAAACGAAAATGCGTGGCGGCGTCGCCGGTGGCCAGATACGCCAGAATGCCGATTGCCGGAGCCAGTGATATCCAGTTGTTCCGGTTGAACGCCGTCCCAAGGCTGACGATCGCAAATGGCGCGAGCAACGCAAACCCGGCGATGGCAACGAAGGGCGACCAGAGCGCGAGCGCGGTGACGAGCATCCCGGCATTGGCGACCGGCCATTCGCTGTTCCTGTTTCGATAGATCAGGGCGGTTCCCAACCATGCAGCCATGGCATGCTGCGGTGTCCAGCTCAGATTGAACGGATTGCTGCCGATTAGGAGGAGGTGATCCCTTGCCCAGGCTTCGAGCATGACGATCTTGCTCAGCGCCTGCGGGTGGGTGGCAGCAAAATAGATGACGTCCAGCCCGGAGAAAAACGCGAATGCGACCACGGCAACGGGGCCGATGATGCGATGGTTTGCGATGCAGTCTATTGCGCAGAACATGAGGAACATGCCGAAGGCAAGCCACACCGTGGCGGCCCAGTAGCCGATGGCCGGCAGCAGTTTCGCGATTGCCGCGGGAACCAGGTAAAAGCCAAGCGCATATCGCACCACGCCTTGTTCAAGCACCACCGGCCAAACGTTCTGCGTGAGGTCGTGGAAAATCCAGCGATGTTTTGCGAGGTCAAGGAATGGCGTGCCGTTGACCAGAGGGCTGGTGCCGCTCGTCACCGAGAGGAAAATGGCGAGCCCGGCATAGGGAAGGCAGACTTTGAGCGCAGGCCACTGGTCCTCTGGCAGTGACCTAAGGCCGGCTCCGGCAACCACCACACAGCAAGTCGTCGCTGCGAGGGCAAGCGCGGGCTGCAGCCAGGTCGAAAGGAAAAGCGCAACCGGCACCGCCAGATAGAACAGACCGGCTCTGAACGGGTCTCTCATGACTGCTGATGCAGTGAGCGGCATTACGAGTATCGGCCCCGGATACGCGAATAATACGCTTGCCAACTGGACGGGCTGGGTCGTCGCGGCAACTACCCGAACAGGGGAATTACCTGTTGAGAATCAGACTGTTGGCGAAGTTCTGGCGTTGCAGAATGAAACACCAATAGTTTGTTTAAAAAGAAAATACTATTTAAAGTTGTATTCTGCAAATCAATACGAGCATCGGTCCATGATGTGAGCAGCTGGCGCATGCAGCGCCTTCGACATCCCGCAATGCCCGAAAACCTCGACAACCCTGCCAGGCAGTTCGTTGCTGGCTGGCGGAGCGTGTTGAAGCGCGTTTGATGCATCTCGCCTGGTTGCCGGTGACGATCATCTTTGTGATCGACATGCCGGTGGCGATGCCTGGCGAATGGCCAACAATCTATCTTGTTGATTTTATTGGTACGCCCTAGGGGAATCGAACCCCTGTTTCCGCCGTGAGAGGGCGGCGTCCTGACCGCTAGACGAAGGGCGCAAGCGGCGTTGCCGAGTGCCCTCATATATCGATGTGTTTTACAGACTTCAATGGCCGATTGCGGGCGGTTCGATCATCGCGCCGGAACCAGCTCGATATAGCGCGTGCCGGTCGTGTTGAGCATGCGCTCGCTTGTGATCCCGTAGCCGGCGCGCTCGAACACCTGCACCGGGTCGCGCAGGGCCTGACCGGTGAAGATCGGCAGGCCGCTGCCGAACTCGACCGGCTCGATCGTCAGATGGACGCGGTCGATGGCGCGATGGCGATGAAACCAGTCATGCACCGTGGTTCCACCCAGGATCAGGCCCTTGTTCAGCGGACGGGCGGTCTCGACCAACGCCGGCAGGTCTTCAGGCGTGAGCTTGGCGGGATCGACCCATAGCTGTGTCGACCGCTGCCAGCCCTCGACCGTGCGCGAGAAGACGATGCGCCGCCGGTCGGGCCGCTCGGCCGCCTCATGCGTGTTTCGCCCCAGGATCACCCAGTCGGCCGCCTCGACATCCTCGAAGAACAGGACCTGCTCCTCCGCGCTCGCCCAGGCCTGTGGCGGATGGTCGATGGCGCGCGCGATATAGCCGTCTGCGCTGGTGACGATGGTCAGCGTGTATTCGGTCATTGTCGTTGCCAAAACCATGGATGAGATTATCTCGCCGGATCTGTCGCAGTCCTGTCACGGGGTGCCGGATGCAGAGCCCGTGAAACTGGCGTCGCGACCGGGGTGATTGGACGGTCGATGCAGGCCCAACCTCCCTGTCGCGCTATTTCACGCTGCATTTCCCGCTTGTTCCTTCCCGGCTGACAACGCGCTCCGCCCGTTCATAGGCGCCGCCCCCGGACGGGCCGGCGAGAAACGGAGCGTAATAATCTCCGAGAGTGTTCATTTCCGAGTATCGGATGAAGGCGCATTTTTTGCCGTCGAAGCGAAAGGAGAGCGTTGCGGAACCTTTGCCCTTTTCATCGGGAAACGTGTTGTCCATGCTTATCTGCACGACGCCATCGCCACGATGATCATAGCTCGCGCACACCTTTTTTGTAGCGCCCGCTTCAGTGGCGAATTGCACGCATTCCTTCTTTCCGTGCGCGGCGACGGGTCCCGATGATTTCACATGCTCATTGTTGACGATGACGGCATTGGCGTCAGGGAACGCGACGTAGAGCTTTCCACCGCGCTGTCGAATGAGAAACCCCTGGGTTGATTTTCTGCGGTGGGTTTCCGCTCCAAGGTTTCTCCCATTGCCGGAGAAGTAGGTTATTTCCTCGTTCTCGCTGTAATTGAAGGTAACAAGAATGGCGTTCCTTGTTGTCTCGATAGTGCTTGCATGCGCTTGGCTGGAAGCTGATACCGTCAACAATAGACAGCAACAAACAACTTGAAATGTATGAGAAAATGGCGTTCGGACCATATTGATCTCTCCGCGTTGCAATGGATTGCGATTTGACGGCTGACGCAATGGATGATCTTGCCCAGCGCCGGGAGACGGCCGACATGTTCATGCAACGTTACGGGGGACAAAAACAAGAGGCGGGGAGCGCCGCAGGCGCGACAGGGAAATAAGACCAAGAGGCGAGGAGCGCAGGAGGCGCGACCGGGAAATAATACCAAGAGGCGGGGAGCGCCGCAGGCGCGACAGGGAAACAGAAATGGTACGCCCTACGGGACTCGAACCCGTGTTTCCGCCGTGAAAGGGCGGCGTCCTAGACCGCTAGACGAAGGGCGCTCCGTTCCGTCCGCACCGCGAAGGGCGGACAGTGTCGCGAGGCTCGCCCGCGACGAATGGGCTGGCTTATAGAGGCGGCGGCGGGGCGCTTCAACCGGAAAATCGCCGACCGCCACAGTTTTTGTCCTCGTGCGTGTTGGCGGGCATGAATTGCCGGGCTGGAAAGGGCCCCTGAGGCAGAACGCTCAGCTCTTGCGCTTGGCGGTGCGTCGGCAGGGGTAGTGCCAGGCGCGTTCCTCGCCGATGTCGATATGAACCGAGCGCGTGCGGCAATAGGTGCCGACACCGCCACGCCCCGGCACGGTTCGCAGATAGCTCGCCAGATCCCATTTCGAAACGCCGTCGATCTGGATGTCGGCGGCCGCGCACTGCATGTGCAGCGATTTGCGTGCGCCGCCCGCGCGCTTGTTGTCCTTCGGGTTGCGGAAGCCGGACGTAACGATCACGGGCCTGCCGAAATGCCGCTCCGCCGTCTTGAGGATGGCGACCAGCCCCGGTTTCAGACATTCGGCGTGGACGCGTTCGGTCTGAAGGCGCAGGCCATTCGGCGAGGTCCGGGCGAACGCGCCGGCAGACGCCAGTTCGACCTGCTCGTCGCCTTCGTCGTGACTGTCTTCCTCGATCTCGAACAGCCTGGCCTTGTCGCTGACGCCGGGCAGCGCGATCTGCGAGCCGTTGCCGTCCGTTTCTGAAGCCGTCCCGACCGGATTGGCCGGCGATGGCTCCATGGGGCCAAGCGAAGCGGTGCGGACGTTCCCGCTATTCGCCGTTGCCTGACGGTTCTTCCAGCGTGTGAACAGCGCCGCGAACAGCGAGTTCGGTTTCGCGCCGGTTTCGGCCGCGCTCGCCGCGACCGGCGGGGAGCCAATCTGGGCCGTATCGGCTTGCACCGAGCCCGTATTGCCGGAAAGGGGCGCAGCGCTGGCGATGGCGCCCACGCTTTCCCCGGCGCTTTCCATGAGGACCTCAGCGCCGGCATCGCTTTCGCCAAAGGCGAGCACAGTACCCTGCGCCAGCCTTGGATTGCCGGCACCGTCGCGTGGTGCGGGCTCGGGAAACACCGTCGCGGCGGGAATCTCGCCAGGGTCGGCTTCGGCCAGCACGGTGTCGTGCGCCGATCCTTCCGGCATGCCGGCGCCGCCCGTACCGATCGCTTCGGTCCCGGAATCAGCAACTGAGAGGGGGCTCTCGCTGGTTGTCAGCGAGGCGACCTCGGCCGGACCGTAGGATTCGTCGACCGAGCCGACCATCTGGGAGACGCAGCCGCCCGTGCCGAGCAGCGCCACCATCGTCAGTGCGTGAAGGCCGGCCCGAAATGCATCGGCCCGAAATACACCGGTATGATACGACAAGATGCCGGGACGCGCCGCCAGGCGCGTCGCCGCGTATCGCTGGATCGCATCCGCTTTCTGCAAAACCGGTAATGCCCCGCTTCTGTGCACAGGGAGAATCGCCCCTGCTGCCCCTGTGTGCCGCCCGGACCTTTCGTCGGGCTAACCTCGCCCGGCCGGCTCACGTAATTGTGATCACTATGCCACCCCGGCCTCTCCGCGTGAAGCGGTGCCGGATATTTTGTCGGCTGATCGGCTAGGGAGGAATTGGGGCAAAACATTGTCCGCCGGGCCAGCCGGCGCGGGCGCTACCAGCTTCCGGTGTTCTCCATGCTGACCCAGGGTTCCGCCGGCGGCAATGCCCCGCCCTTCTGCAGCAATTCGATCGAGATGTTGTCGGGCGAACGCACGAACGCCATGTGCCCGTCGCGCGGCGGCCTGTTGATCGTTACGCCCTTGTCCATCAGCGACTGGCAAAGCTCGTAGATGTTGTCGACCTCATAGGCGAGGTGACCGAAATTGCGCCCGCCGTCATAATCTTCCGGATCCCAGTTGTAGGTCAGCTCCAACAGCGGTGCGCGCTCGGCTTCCGCTGTACCAAGGTCGTCGCCGGCGCTCAG
>JBHIWX010000152.1:0-5491 GCA_041987205.1 Rhizobiaceae bacterium
GACATGGCGCGTGGCGAGGCGGTGATCGTGGCGCCTGAATCGGCGGAAAACAACAAGACCAATCCGGTCGGCACCGGCCCGTTCAAGTTCGAGAACTGGGCCAAGGGCTCCGAGATCACGCTGGTCAAGAACCCGGACTACTGGGGCACGCCGGCAAAGCTCGACAAAGTGACCTTCCGCATCATTCCCGATCCAGCGACCGCCGTTCCCGCGCTGCTTTCGGGCGATGTGCAGGGCTTCGCCAACATGCCGGTCGGTGACGCGCTGTCGCAGATCCAGGGCGATCCGCGTTTCGAGGTCGTCATCGGCGCGACGCAGGGCGAGACGATCCTGTCGACCAACAATGGCAAGGCACCCTTCGACAATCTCAAGGTCCGTCAAGCGATCGCGCACGCGCTGAACCGCGACGCGATCATCGCCGGTGCCGCCGATGGCGGCGCGGCCATTCCGATCGGCTCGCACTTCTCACCGACCGATCCCGCCTATATCGATCTCACCGGTACCTATCCCTACGACATCGCCAAGGCGAAGGAACTGCTTGCCGAGGCCGGCTATCCGAACGGCTTTTCGGCCACGCTGAAACTCCCCCCGCCCCGCTATGCCCGTGACGGCGGCCAGATCATCGCCGCGCAGCTCAAGGAAATCGGCATCGAGCTGGAGATCATTCCGCTGGAATGGGCCGACTGGGTCAACTCCGTCTTCAAGGGCAAGGACTACGATCTGAGCATCGTTTCCCACGCCGAGCCCAACGATATCGGCGTTTACGCCCGCGATGACTACTACTTCGATTACCACAATCCGAAGTTCAACGAGATCATCGCCGAGGTCGACAAGACCGCCGACCAGGCCAAGCGTACCGAACTGCTGCAGCAGGCGCAGAAAATCCTTGCCGACGATGCCGTCAACGGCTGGCTCTTCGAACTGCCGAAGATCGGCGTATGGGACGCCAAGCTGAAGGGCATGTGGACCAACTGGCCGATCTTCGCCAACGACCTGACCGAGGTCTACTGGGAAGACTGAGGCCGGCCGCCTTCGCGCGTGAAGGCGACCGCACGAGCAAGACCGGCATGCCGGCACCCCTCCCCCTCAAACGGGGAGGGGCATTGGTTTGTGGGGGTGACCGAACTGTTGCGCACTGGCCGTCCACGACTGACCCAATGGCCGATTCCGGACCCGGCCCTGCCGGCCCACCCTCGCCGCGCGAGAGGGCATGAGGGGCAGCCGGCATGAGTCGATACATCCTCAACCGTCTGATCATCGGCGTGGTGACGCTGTTCTTTGCATCGCTCGTCGTGTTCTTCGTGCTGGAAATCGTGCCGGGCGACCCGGCCCGCCTGATGCTCGGCATGAACGCCACGGAAGACGCCGTCGCCGCGCTACGCAACCAAATGGGCCTCGATGTGCCGGTACTCGTGCGCTATTTCACTTGGGTCGGTGGCATGCTCACCGGCGATCTGGGCCGCTCCTACACCTATTCCGTGCCAGTCCTCGAACTGGTCGCCGAGCGCGCCGCGGTCTCGCTGCCGCTTGCCGTACTGTCGCTGGCGCTGCTCACCATTGTCGCCATTCCCGTCGGGCTCTACGCCGCCGCGCGCCGTGGCCGTGCAGGCGACACCATCGTCATGGCGATCTCGCAATTCGGCGTCGCCGTTCCCAATTTCTGGTTCGCGCTCATCCTGGTCTACATCTTCGCCGTGGGCCTGCGTTGGCTGCCGTCGGGCGGCTTTCCCGGATGGGACAATGGCGTCTGGCCGGGCATCAAGGCGATCATCCTGCCGGCGATCGCGCTCGCACTGCCCCAGGCAGCGATCCTGTCGCGCGTCACCCGAGGCGCGCTGATCGAGGTGCTTGGCGAGGACTACATCCGCACCGCCCGCGCCAAGGGTCTGCCGCGCCGACAGGTGCTGTGGCGTCATGCGCTCAGGAACGCCATGATCCCGGTCCTGACCATCATGGGCCTGCAATTCGCCTTCCTGATCGCCGGGACCATCATCATCGAGAACGTGTTCTACCTGCCCGGCATCGGCCGCCTGATCTTCCAGGCAATCACCCAGCGCGATCTGATCGTCGTCGAAAGCGTCGTCATGCTGCTGGTCGCGACCGTCATCCTTGTCAACCTGCTGGTCGACCTGTCCTACGCGCTGGTCGATCCGAGGCTGAGGCATCGGCGATGAGTGTCTCCCCGGAAACCGCCCCGCAGGAGGAACGCATCGGCTTCGTTGCGCGTGCATTCGCCAACCGCTCCTTCCTCGCCGGCATGATCGTCACCGGCTTAGTGGCGCTGATTGCCCTCCTGTCCTTCGTCTGGACGCCGTACGACGTCACGGCGATCGAAGTCTCCAACCGCATGCAACTACCCTCCGCCGAGCATTTCTTCGGCACCGACCATTTCGGCCGGGACATCTTCTCGATGATCATGGTCGGCGCGCGCAACTCCATCGCGGTCGCCTTCGTCGCCGTCGGCATCGGCATGGGCATCGGCGTGCCGCTCGGCTGCGCCGCTGCCGCCCGTCGCGGCTGGCTCGACGAGGCGGTGATGCGTTTCAACGACATCGTCTTCGCCTTCCCCGCGCTTCTGTCGGCGATCATGATCACCGCGATCTTCGGCCCAGGCGCGATCAACGCCATCATCGCCATCGGGATTTTCAACATTCCGGTCTTCGCCCGCGTTGCGCGTGCCGGAGCGCTGGCGCTATGGCCGCGCGAATACGTCATGGCCGCCCGAGTCGCCGGCAAGGGCGCGGTGCGCATCACGGTCGAGCATATCCTGCCCAACATCGTCAGCCTGCTGCTGGTGCAGGGCACGATCCAGTTCGCGCTCGGCATCCTGGCCGAAGCGGGCCTTTCCTATGTCGGCCTAGGGACCCAGCCGCCCATGCCGAGCTGGGGTCGCATGCTGTTCGACGCCCAGACCCGCATGATCGTCGCCCCGCATCTGGCGCTGTTTCCGGGCCTCGCCATCGTGTTCACCGTGCTTGGCCTCAACCTGCTCGGCGACGGCCTGCGCGATCTGCTCGATCCGCGCCTGAACCGGGAGCGCTAGGCCATGGCGCTGCTGGAGATTTCCGATCTGGCGCTATCGATCGCCGAGCGCCCCATCCTGGAGGACATCGACCTGTCGGTGGAGCCCGGCGAGATCCTCGGCATTGTCGGTGAATCCGGTTCGGGCAAATCGCTGACCGCCCTTTCGGTCATGCAATTGTTGCCCTGGCGCTCGGCAACGCGCGGCAGCGTGCGTTTCGAGGGCAAGGAACTGCTCGGCGCGTCCGAAGTGCAGATGTGCGCGCTGCGCGGCGACGATATCGGCATGGTCTTCCAGGAGCCGATGACCGCGCTCAATCCGGTCAAGACCATCGGCGAGCAGATCGCCGAGGGCATACGCTGGCACGCCCGTGTGCCGGCCCGCGAGGCACTGGAGCGTACCGCCGCGATCCTAGAGCGCGTCGGCCTGCCCCCGGCCGAGTTCCCACTATCGCGCTATCCTCACGAATTGTCGGGCGGCCAGCGCCAGCGTGTCGGCATTGCGATTGCCTGCGCGATGAACCCGCGCCTGCTGATCGCCGACGAACCGACCACTGCGCTCGACGTCACGATCCAGGCCCAGATTCTTGAACTGCTGCGCGGCCTCGTGCGCGAGAACGACATGGCGCTCATCCTGATCACTCATGATCTTGGCGTCGTCGCAGACATGGCGGACCGCATCGCCGTGATGAAGGAAGGCCGAATTGTCGAGGAAGGTGCGACGCATGCCGTGCTCGCGCAGAGCCGGCAGGCCTATACGAAACAGCTGGCCGAGGCTTCGGCCCATGTCCCGGCACGAACCACTGCGCCGGTCCTGACGCGCGAGGCGGAAGCCGAAGGCGAAGCACCCCTCCTGAGCGTACGCGACATCGTCTGCGAATATCCCGGCCGCCACCGCTACCTGTTCGACCGGCCCGAACCGTTCCGTGCGGTGCGCGGCGTGTCGTTCGACGTCTATCAGGGCCAGACCATGGCGCTGGTCGGCGAATCGGGCTGTGGCAAATCCACCCTCGCCCGCACCATACTGGGCCTGCACAAACCCGCGGAAGGGTCGCTGACCTTCGATGGCCACGACATCGCCGGTGGCGACCGCGACGAGATTACCGCCGCGCGACGCGAGATGCAGATCGTCTTCCAGGACCCATACGGCTCGTTCAATCCGCGCCACCGTGTCGCCCGTCTGGTCGCCGAACCGCTGCATCTGCGCCCCGGCCTGTCGCCGGCCGAAAAGCGCGAACGCGTCGAGGAAGCCCTGATCCGGGTCGGCCTGTCGCCTTCCGACATGCACAAATACCCGCACGAATTTTCCGGCGGCCAGCGCCAGCGCCTTGCGATTGCCCGCGCGCTGGTCATCCGGCCGAAGATGATCATCGCCGACGAGCCGGTTTCCGCGCTCGACGTGTCGATCCGCGCACAGATACTCGATCTGATGAGCGAATTGCGCGACCGGCTGCGCATCGCCTGCCTGTTCGTGACGCATGACCTGTCGGTGATGCGCGCGCTGTGCGACGAGGTGCTGGTGATGCGCGAAGGCGTCTTCGTCGAGCGCGGCCCGGTCGAAACCGTGTTCGAGCGGCCCGAACACCCCTATACGCGCCAATTGCTCGACGCCGCGCCCGATTTGCATCGCACGCTGGCGCGCCTCGGCCCTAGTCCTCGGGATTGACGCCCAGGAGCTCGGCGGTCCGCGTGACCAGATTGATCTCGAATTCGTGCAGTTCGTTATCGGCGAGCGAGATTTCACGCATCAGCTCAATGATGTGCCGCTTGGTCTCGACCGGCATCTTGGAAACGATGGTGGTAAAGGGAAACAGCGAGTGCTCCGCATCGGATTCGCTGGCCACGACCCGCTCGAACAACGCCACCTCGTCGGGTGAAATGTCGAGATCGTCCTGCAGGATCTGACGGTACCGCGCCATTTCGTCGGTACGAATTTTGCCGTCCGCCGTCACGACCCTGAACAAAAGCACCGCCATCGCGATGCGTTTGTCCCCGGTCGAATATTCGATCAGTTCCTCGCCCGAGCCCAGTCGCTCGAGAAATTGCCGCACCATCGCATACATGCGAACCCGCCTTGCGCGGTTGGTTCCACGCCCCGCCGGCATTCGGCCATATCCACCGGCACACGGCAAGCACTTAATATTGTGCCGTGCAGCATGCCCAAAACGCGAAAAACCGGATTCCACTTGGCGCTTGCCAACAGGAACCCGGTTTTGAGACGCAACAAGCCCCTTTACCCGAAGGGGCACCCCGGTACGCAATACCCGATCCGGGGGTGGACGGTTGTTCCCCGTCGCACCCCCGTTCTAGGCGAATATCGTAAACAGCCGGTTAGAAGAGGGTTACCCCGATATTAACGGCGCACTTTTTTCGATCTTTTTTGCAACCGCGTTTACTCGGCCGCTTCCGCCTCTATTCCGGAGACCTTGGCCGCACAGAACTTGAACTCCGGAATCTTGCCGAACGGATC
>JBHIWX010000153.1:0-5437 GCA_041987205.1 Rhizobiaceae bacterium
GCCCCGGCTGGATGATGTCCTCGACCGCCTTGTTCATTTCCCGATAGCGGTCGTTGCAGATAACCAGTCGGTCGTCCTCGTCGTAAAGGGCGAAACCTTCCGAGATGGATTCGATCGCGTCGGCCAGCAATTCCCTTGCCTGGCCGGTCTCGCCGCTGCCGCCGGCCGTGGCGGTGCTCAGATAGACGGGGGAACCATCTTCATCGAGATAGCTGGTCAGCAGGCGGCGCGTACCGTCCTTCAGCAGAATCTCGACGGGGGCAGTGAGGGGATCGCCCCAGCGCTTCACAAGGGCAGGCACCGACGCCTTGCTGCTGGCGAGGTTGGCGCCGAGCAGGCCGGCCATGCCGTCGAGATAATCCTCGAGCCTTTCGAAACGCTCCAGCTCGCCCGAGGCAGCGCAAATCCTGCCATCGGCATCAAGCCGGGCCATTGCCGTGCTCGTCTCAGCCTGATCCGGGGCGGACTGGTCCATCATGCTCACTTCTCAGGGCCGTATGTATCGGCCATGTTTCAAAAGCGCCCCGATTTGTTTCAATTGTAACAGACGTCGCCGAGCCTCTTCTGTCCATGCGCAAATCACGCTAGCGCAGGCCCGCAGGTTCCATTCCTCCGAATTAGGGAGTATTCCCAATATGGAGCTGAAAGGATAGTCGAATGAGCGAACAGACTTTGTTCGACAAGTACGGGGGGTTCTCGCAGATCAGCAAGATCGTACTGAGCTTTTACGACACCTTGCTTGACAATGACGAGATCGGGCCCTTCTTCGAGGATGTCGACATGGGTCGGATGGTCGACCATCAGACCAAGTTCATCGCGTCGCTGCTGGGCGGACCGGCCTCCTATACCGACAGCCAGTTGCGCCAGCTTCATGCCCGCCTGGATATCCGGGATACCCATTTCGACGATCTAAAGGTCGTGCTTGCCGACACGCTCGCGGCGCATGGTATCGAACCGCAGGATGTCGACGCCGTGGTCGTCGAATTCGAGAAAAGACGACCGATGATCGTGGGGTGAATGCATGTCGATTGCCGCAATCAACGAGCAATTGCTGCGTGCCATCGGCGTCGGCGTTGCCCTGGTGGACCGCAGGAATTTGCAGTTCCGCTTCACCAACGACACGTTCGACGACTGGTTCGCCAATCCCGAAGCGGAGGGCGAACGCGGCCTGACCGAGGTCTTTCCCGATATCGACCGGGAAGCGATGGAAAAGGGTCTGACGGAAACCGGGCGTTTTACCGCGGAGACCAGCTTCAAGAAGAAGCGGCGGACGATGGTCATCGCGCTCGACCTGACCGCGACCGAGGAAGACAATCAGGAACTGGCCGTGCTGGTCTGCCAGAACATCACCCGCATCCGGGAACTGGAATCGATGATCGATTCCTATTCGCAGATGGTCGAGCGCAACACGCGCGAGATCAAGCGCGAGAAGGAGCAGGTTGAGAAACTGCTGCTCAACATCATGCCGCGCTCGGTCTATGAGGAGTTCAAGACGTTCGGCGTCGTGACGCCGCAGCTCTACGACCCCGTCTCCGTGCTGATGCTGGATTTCGTCGGCTTCACGGAAACCTTGACCCAGCTCGAGCCCGGCGTGATCGTTTCGGAACTCAACGACATCTACAGCGCGTTCGACCGGATCGGCGAGCAGTTCGGCTGCGAACGGATCAAGACGATCGGCGACGCCTACATTACAGTGGCCGGCCTGCCGGATCCGACACCCGATCACGCCAAGTCGGTGGCGAACGCGGCGATCCGTTTCGTGCGCTATCTCAACCGGCGTAACGCCTCCCACCCCAACCAGTGGCTCTGCCGGGTAGGGCTTTCCACCGGTTCGGTGGTGGGCTCGGTCGTCGGCATCCAGAAATATGTCTACGACATCTTCGGACCGGCGGTGAACATGGCGAGCCGGCTGCAGGAATTCTCGAGCCCGATGGAAATCAGCGTGCAGGACGAGATGGCTTCCACGCTGCGCGGCGAGTTCGAGATCGAGTCGATCGGAAGCCGCGACATCCGCGGCTTCGGCGAACAGACGATCTGGCGGCTGAACGACAGCAAGCCGGTGCGCCCGCCCTCAGGCGGCTAGCTTGGTCTCCCCGAGCAGCGTATCGATCGCCTCGCCTTCGGCCTTCATCGCCTTCGAAAGCCTGAGATGAAGCGCCTTCACCTCGGCCATGTCCCAATCATAGGACGCGACCCTTTCGGTGACCTCGAACAGGTCCCTTGAAAGCTCGTCGCGCAGTGCCTGGTAGGCCTCCAGTCCGCCCGGTTCGCGCCCGGTGATCGCCCGGCTCAGCAGCAGGGCGTCGCGAAGCGCGTCCGAGATGCCGTGTGCGGTGGACGGATCCTTGAAGTAACCCGCATCGCCGACCAGCGCCCAGCCCTTTCCGAAGGACTGGCGGAAATAGCCGGGCTGTCCGCCGAAACCCTTAAGGCGTTCGGCAAGGCGCGCGGCGCGAACGGCCTCACCCAGTTCCGGGGAGTTGGCGTCGCATATCCGGTCGAAGCCGGCGCGTATGTCATCACGGAAGATTTCGGCGAAGCGGTCTGCCGCCACCGATGCGAACACGCAGTGCTGGCCGTGATTGGTGGGTATCGCCCCGGCGGCGACGCCATCGGCGAAATACCACTGGAAGCCCAGATCGGGCATGCCCTCGAAATAGCCATAGACACAGCCGGTGGCGGTCTCGCCCTGGCGGTAGGTTTCGGCACCGGCCAGCCGTGCGACGGCGGACTGGCGGCCATCGGCGCCGATGACGATGCCCGCACCAACCGTCTCCCGCGTGCCGTCCCGATCGGAGATGACGCATCCGATCACCCGGCCTGAACGATCGAAGACGAGGTCCTGCAGCGAGGTGCCGTGCCGGACTTCCGCACCGGCACGCTTCGCCGCATCAACCAGTTGGCGATCCAGTACTGTGCGGCGCGGCGCGATAAGGCAGTCCGTGTGGCTGTCCGGCTGGATGTCGAAGACCGCAGCCTCGCCATCATAGATGAAGGTGGTCTGGCGCACCGGCGGCGTGCCCTCGGCCAGAAGAGACGGGAGGACACCCCATTCGGCGAGCAGGGTCACCGCGCCGCGCATCAGCGCGTGGGTCGACAACCGGTCGCTGCCATAGAGCTGGCGGTCGATGACAAGCACCTTGCAGCCGGCGCGGGCGAGCAGCATGGCCGTCGAGGCCCCGGCAACCCTGCCGCCGACGATCACGGCGTCATATCTTCTGGAAAAGGCGTTCATGGTCATGCTCCTTCAGGCGGCGGCGCGCGTCAGCCTGGCGCTCAGATGATGTGCGAGGTCGGCGGCATCGCTGCCCGCCCCGTCGATCAGGGTGGATTTGCGGCGGCGCAGGAAAGGCAGGCCGAGGACATAGACGCCGCCGGGAAGCCCGTCGGTCTCGACGACCCCGCCATCGTGGCGAATGCGACCCTTGCGGTCGAAGACCGGCAGGTGCAGCCAGGAATAATCGGGCCGGTATCCCGTCGCCCAGAGCACTGTCTGGATGCCCGCGGCGCGCAGGTCGAGCTGCAAGGGCGGCGGCGAAGCAAAGGTCGTCGGCGCGAACACTTCCGGCTCGTCAAAACAATCGCGATCCGGACGCCGCTCGACCAGTTCGTCGACGGCCTTCAGGAACCGCTTCATCTTCAGGTCGGCCAGCATGCAATGATTGGCGAGCGAGCCCGAGAACGAGGCCCTGGTGCCGTCGAACGACACGAGCCGACCGGTCACACGGACACCTTCGGCGTCGAGCGAGGCCAGATCGTAATTGCGTCGCTCGGCGCTACCTGCGAGCTGCATCGAAGGCACGCGGCGGGCGCGCTCGATGTCATCGACCTGGCGGTAGTCCATGTCGAGGATGCCGGTTTCCTGCATCCAGAACTGGATGTCGCGGCCGCGATAGCTGCGTGGCATGCGGACATGTTCGCCGGCGCACAGCGTGACCTCGCGGCCCGACTGCCGGATTTCGCTGGCGAGCTGCACGCCGGTTGCCGAGGCGCCGACAACCAGGACGCCGCCATCCGGCAGCTGGCCGGGATTGCGATAGTCCATCGGCGTGACGGAATGGATGTCGCCGGGCAATTGCGCGGCGAAGGCCGGAACGCTCGCGATGTTGCAGGCGCCGCTGGCGAGAACCAGCATGCGGCAACGCCAGTCGCCGCGATCGGTCTGGACCCGGTAGCCATCGGCCTCAGGCGTCACCGACAGGACGGTGGTACCGGTCTCGACGGGCGCACCGATCGCGCCGGCATATCCGGAGATGAAATCGATCACCTGCGGCATGGTCATGAAACCATCGGGATCGTCGCCCTGATAGGCATGTCCCGGCAGGCGGCTTTGCCAGTTGGGCGACAGAAGGCGCAGGGAATCCCAGCGTTCCTTGCGCCAGGAATTGGCGACCTCGCCGCGCTCGATCAACACGTGGTCGATCGAGCGGTCGGCGAGATGCTTGCTCATAGCGAGCCCGGCCTGGCCGGCGCCGATGATGACGGTCGTTGCGTATCTCACAACACTCGCTCCTCTTTGTTTCCACGCAATTCCGGGTTTCCGGGCATTTCGGGACGGAAAACCGGTATCCGCGTTTCCTGGAATTGCTCCGGTCTGCGCGGTCAGTTGACCGTGACGAAGACGTTGGTCGGGTTGGTGATGACGTCGAAGATCGCGGAGCGCTTCTGCGACTGGGCGACCAGCGCGGCGATGTCGTCTTCGCTGGCGTCGGCGTCGATGTTGAAGTGGACGCGGATGGCGCTGAAGCCGTTGCGGGTGTCTTCGTCGATGCCCAGGATGCCGGCCAGGTCAGCGTCGCCCTCGACGACGGCCTCGACCGAGCGAAGCTGGATACCGCGATGCTGGGCGACGGAGGCGATGCCGCCGGTCAGGCAGGCCGCCAGGCCGGAAAGCACGATTTCGAGCGGTGTGGCCGCATGGTCGGATGCCGCGAAAATGGCGGGATGGTCGGATTCAATCGTGAACGCCTTGCCGCGGTCCTGTTCTTCACCGAGACCGAAGAAGCCGTTCATGGTCATCTGCGTATGGGCACCGGACACCCACTTGCTGGAGGTGCGCCATGTGAACTGGCCGGCGGCGGGCATCTGCGTCAGCGCTTCACGTGCGCCCAGCAGGGCCTCGACATTCACGCCGTTGTCGACGGTTGCGTTTGCGGGGGAGTTTGCTTGCGCGGTCATCTGAATAATCCTTTCGCTGTGTTGCCGTTTTGAGCGTTCGACGGGTTCGTTCCCGTCACGACAGCGAAATGATGCGCGCATGTATCAGCGGCGTTTCCCGGACACCGCTCCAGTGTTTCATTTGTTTCTGGTGACGGCCGCGCAGGCCAACGGCGTGACCCTGGCCGGCAGGAAGCGCAGCTTTGACCGACGGAAAACCGAACCCGGCAGGACCCTCTGGCACGCATGGCGCTGCCAGTGCTTCGATGGCGGCCTATGC
>JBHIWX010000154.1:0-5179 GCA_041987205.1 Rhizobiaceae bacterium
TCCGTGAGGAGGATGCGGTCATCCCCGATCCAGCGATTGCGCAACACGAGTTCGCCGACTTCGTTCCCGGCTTCAACTATCACCGCGGCAAGACGGTGATCATCGTCGGCTACAAGCTCGCCAACACTCCCGGGACCAGAGGCGACGGCCTCGTCTTCGAGATCGGCATGGATGGCGTCCCCGCGCCCGTCGTCGGCGGCGGTCGCTACGACCGCCTGCTGACGCTTCTGGGCGCGTCCGAACCGATCCCTGGCGTCGGCTTCTCCGTCTGGCTCGACCGGCTGGAAGCGGCCCGAAATGGGGAGGGTGCTGCATGACCATCGTCATCGGCCTGCCCTCCAAGGGGCGCTTGCGCGAGAAGACATTGGAGCGCTTTGCCGCCGCCGGCCTGCCGCTCATCGAGCCTGCCGACGAACGTCTCTATCGCGCCCATGTCGAGAACGAGCCGGACATCGAGGTGCGCTTCCTGTCAGCCGGCGAAATCGCCCGCGAACTGAGCGCCGGCGTCATCGACCTCGGCGTGACGGGCGAGGACCTTGTGCGCGAGAACATTGCCGACTGGGCAAACCGCGTGAAGATCGAGGCCCGCCTCGGCTTCGGCCATGCCGATGTCGTCGTCGCCATTCCAGACGTCTGGTACGACGTGCGTACCATGGCCGATCTGGAGGATGTCGCTGCTGACTTCCGCACGCGTCATGGACGGCGCCTGAGGATTGCCACCAAATACTGGCGCCTGACGCAGGAGTTCTTTTCCCGCACTCACGCCATCCAGGTCTATCGCATCGTCGAATCGATGGGCGCGACCGAGGGCGCGCCGGCTTCCGGCCAGGCCGACGTCATCGTCGACATCACCTCGACCGGGTCCACGCTCACCGCCAACCATCTGCGCGTGCTGTCGGACGGCGTGATCCTCAAATCGCAGGCCTGTCTCGTCTCCGCGCTCAAGCAGCGCGACGACGACGACGCGGCCCTGCTGGCACGCGTCGCCAGCGCCTTCTGATCTTTGGACTGAACAGCTATCGCGCGGCCGGCAGCGAGACCATGATTTCGCGCGCCGATTTGCCCGACGCCTCGGCGACGTCGTTGAGCGACTGTTCCGGCGATTCGACGCTGAAGCCTTTGGCCCGCAACGCCTCGGCAAACCCTTCGGCATCATGACCGAAGATCGGTGCAACGGCCGTGATCGGCGCGCTCTGCACCGCGCGCAGCACGGCCATGTCCGGCCGGCCGCCACCGGTGCCACCGGCTGCGTTCCAGACGGGCACGACGAAGAACAGGGAAACCGCCAGAGAGGCCACGAGCGAAAACGCCATCGCCGGGCGCTTGAAATAATTGATGAAGGACCGCCAGTTCTTCCAGATATGCAGGACGAACGGCGCGATCAGCACCATCGACAGCCATTCGTGCATCGAGTGGAAATAGGCGCTGCCATAGTGAAAGAACAGCGCGACACCGGACACTAGGGATACGAGAAACAGGCCGGTCGTCAGCGGCGTGGCGTAGCGTGACAGGAAACTGGGCATGATGGTTCTTCTTCGTCTAGTTCGAATGTTGCGTCACACAATGTCCAGTTAGTCATCCGGCCCGGCCGGATCGCGTTACAAATGCGTAATGCCGAATATGTCGCAGGCGGTCACGGCCACAAAAAAGCGCGGAGCCGAGGCCCCGCGCTTTCGCAGTTCAGGAGGTGATGTCGGGATCAGCCGCGCCGTGCGTCGATCGAGATCGAGCCCGCGCCGGTGATCGAAAGCGCCAGGAAGCCGCCGGCAATCGCCAGGTTCTTCATGAACATGACCATCTGCATCTGGTCGGCCGGCGCGTAGTGAAACATGAAGCCGGTGAAGATGCAGAACGCGACCAGCGCGTAGGAGGTGTAGCGCGTCAGGAAACCGACCAGGATGAAGAGGCCTGCGACCGTTTCGAAGATCGCGGCCGCCCAGGCCAGCAGCGTTGGCGCCGGCAGGCCGACCGAAGCGATATATTGTGCGTTTCCGTCGATCGAGCCGAATTTGGTCGCGCCGGCGATGATGAAGATCGCGGCGAGCAGGATACGCGCGACGAGCAGAACGACATTGTTGGACATTCAAGTCTCCGAAAATAGGTGCCAGGGGAGTGTTCGATGCACATCTAGGCGATGCGGTCTTCGCACGAAATAGCGCGACCGGACGACGTATTGTTCACGTCTGGTTGACGACAATATTGTGATGAGGCGGATGCCGGGTCGCGAAATCGGAAGATTCGCGGTCGCGGCTGGTGGTGGATCAGCCCGGGCCGATCATCTTTTCCGGGCGCACGATGGCGTCGAAATCCTCCGCCGGAATGCCGTCGGCGATAGCTTCCTCGCGCAGGGTCGTGCCGTTCTTGTGCGCGGTCTTGGCGATCTTGGCGGCGCGGTCGTAGCCGTATTTTTCCTTCAGCGGCGTCACGAGCATCAGCGAATTCTCAAGACCGCGCTGGATGTTGTCGAGCCGGGGCTCGATGCCGACGACGCAATTGTCGGTGAACGATACCGCCGCATCGGCCAGCAGGCGCACGCTCTGCAGAAAATTGTAGGCCATCATCGGGTTGAACACGTTCAGCTCGAAATGACCCTGGCTGCCGGCGAAGCCGATCGCGGCATTGTTGCCGTGGATATGCGCGCAGACCTGCGTCATCGCCTCGCACTGCGTCGGGTTCACCTTGCCCGGCATGATCGACGAGCCCGGTTCGTTTTCCGGCAGTGCCAACTCGCCCAGGCCCGAGCGCGGGCCGGAGCCCAGAAAGCGGATGTCGTTGGCGATCTTGAAACAGGACATGGCGGCGGTGTTGACCGCGCCATGCGTCATGACCATCGCGTCATGCGCGGCCAGTGCCTCGAACTTGTTCGGCGCCGAGGTGAAGGGCAGGCCGGTGATGCCGGCGATCTTCTCGGCGACCAGATCGGCGAAGCCGACGGGCGAGGCGAGGCCGGTGCCGACGGCGGTACCGCCCTGCGCCAGTTCCATCAGCAGCGGCAGGGTCTGCTCGATGCGCGCAATGCCGTTCTCGACCTGTTTGGCGTAGCCGGAAAACTCCTGGCCGAGCGTCACCGGCGTCGCGTCCTGCGTGTGCGTGCGGCCGATCTTGATGATGTCCTTCCAGGCTTCCGCCTTGTCGGCAAGCGCGCCGTGCAGCTTCTTCAGCGCGGGCACGAGTCGGTGCGTAACCTCCTCGGCCGCCGCGATGTGCATGGCGGTCGGGAAGCAGTCGTTCGACGACTGGCTCATGTTCACATGGTCGTTCGGATGCACGGGCTTCTTCGAACCCATCTCGCCGCCGAGGATTTCGATCGCCCGGTTGGAGATCACCTCGTTGGCGTTCATGTTCGACTGCGTGCCGGAACCGGTCTGCCACACGACCAGCGGGAAATGCGCGTCGAGCTTGCCCTCGATGACCTCGTTGGCCGCCTCGATGATGACCTTGCCCAGATCACTGTCCAGCTTGCCGAGCTGCATGTTGGCCTCGGCTGCGGCGCGCTTGACGATGCCGAGCGCGCGCACCACCGGCTGCGGCTGCTTTTCCCAGCCGATCTTGAAATTGCCGAGCGAGCGCTGCGCCTGCGCGCCCCAGTAGCGGTCTGCGTCGACCTCGATCGGTCCGAACGTGTCGGTCTCGGTGCGTTTCGTCATCTTGTCTGCCTCCGGACGCGCCGCGGGAAACGGGCTTTGCCCCGCCATGGCGCACATGCCATTCGTTGCGCCGTATTGGCCATGCCGCGCGGCACCGCGTCAAGGTATCCGGATAGGACGAATCGATTGAATGGCAAAGGAAAGGGAGCGGCGTCGCCGCCGCTCCCCAGTTGCTCCCCAGTTGCTCCCTTACCGCTCACTTGCCGCTGTCGTCAGCCTGTCGTTTCGGCCGGCTCGACCTGCCGGAACACGCCGAAGCGGTTGCCGGTGGCCATCTGCGTCTGCACCAGCAGGACAACCGACAATGCGATCATGGCCAGTTCGGCGACCGGTCCCGCGTACCAGATGCCGGCCTCGCCAAAGACGAAAGGCAGCGCAAAGGTGAGCGGGATCGCAAACACATAGGTGCGCGTCAGGCTGATGATCGCGGAACGGCCGGCATCGCCGATCGCCTGGAAATAGCCGCTCAGGACGAGGATAGGCCCTGCCGCGAAATACATCGCCGTCATCACCGGCAGGATACGCCCCACCTCTGCCGCCGAGGCTGCGTCGTCGACGAAGATGAAGCCCACCTGGTGCCGGAAGATCGACATCAGGATCTGGATCGCCGCGCCGTAGACGAGCGCGATGCCAAGCGCCATTTTCAGGCCGGTATTGGAGCGATGCCACAGCGCCGCGCCGTAATTGTTGCCGACCAGCGTCTGCATTGCCATCGAGAGGCCGAGCAGCGGCAGATAGGCGAAGGTCAGCATTCGCAGCACGATGCCGTAGGCGGCGACCGTGGTGGCGTACTGGTCCGGGTTCCAGATCTGGACGGAGATGACGATCGCCGTCGTGCCCAGCGAAATGCCGACAAAGCTGAGGCTTTGCGGTGCGCCGAGCGCCAGAAAGCGTCCCCAATTCCGTCGCCAGCCGCCCTGGCGTATCGACAGGCCCATGCCGAGCTGCGATTTGCCCAGACCGCGATAGAGGATGACGCTGCTGATCGCGACGAGCTGCGCCAGCACCGTGCCTTCCGCCGAGCCGGCCACGCCGCGGTCGAGCAACGCGATCAGCACATAGTTGAACACGATGTTGGCGATCGACACCGACAGTGTCGCCAGCGCCATGAAGCCGACGCGGCCCTCGCTGCGCAGCGCATCGGCCTGCGCCGACAGGATGAAACCGACCGGCGAGCAGAAGATCAGGATCGATATGTAGGTATAGCCCAGCCGTGCCAGCGGCGCGGAACCGTTGGCCAGCCGGTCCACCATGGCGTGGCCGCCAAGGGCGAAGCCGGCGATGAGAACGGCGCAGACGAGCAGCGCGAGCACCTGCGCGCCCGTCAGCGAATTGCGCGCGCCCTCAAGATCGCCGGCGCCGAGTTGACGGGCGAGCACGCTCGCCATGCCGCTTGCGACCAGCGTGGACAGCGCGGTCATGAGCATGAAGACCGGGAACATCAACGTCACGGCGGCGAGCGCCTGCGAGCCGACATATTCGCCAACGAAATAAGCGTCGATCACGGTCTGCAGACCGTTCATGCCCATGAC
>JBHIWX010000155.1:0-5072 GCA_041987205.1 Rhizobiaceae bacterium
CCGTAAGCGCCTCTTCCATTTTCGGCGTGCCGTGGAAACACATTACCCGGCAGTCGCCCGGCAGCTTTGGCGTCGACAGGAAATTGAATGGAAACACCGGTATGGACTGGCGCTTGAAGGAACAAATCCACCCATCGGGGAAATATTCCAGGTCACCGTGCTTGTAGGCCGTCATCGAGGTGTATTTCTGCTCGCCCCGCCATGCGATCGACCCGGCGACGTCGCCAGCGAAATCCTCGTAGAGATAGCTGTGCAGCTTCGGATCGAAACGAAAGACCGAACCGTGCCCGCCGACGCGCCGGCGCCTGCGCTCAAGCCAGTCGCGCCCCATGCACATCTTGCCGGGTTTGTAGTCGAACAGTTCGCCCAGAGGTCCGGTGATCACCACGTCGAGGTCGAGGCCAAGGCACGGCCCCGAAAGATTGCCCTCGCCGGGCTTCAGCATCGTCACCTTTCGCCACGCGCCGCGCCTTTTGCCGGTCGTCATGGCGCGCACCATCTCGTCCTCGAACGGCACGACCGGCAGCGGAAAGATCTCGACTTCCGCCCGGATCCCGCTCGCATCGTCGGTGAAGCAGACGAAACGGAACGGCCGGTCCATGAACCGTTCGACGCCGGCATAGAGCCGGTTGACGTAATAGGCCGGGAATTTGGTTCCCCATTTGATGCAGACGGCCGTCGCCTGCACATCGCCTTTCGGCGGGGATTTCTTCACTGCCATCGGGCCTGTTTCGCCTCTATTGGCCGCCAGCGGCCCGTTTTTGGATGAAATCCCTTAGCATCGAAGTCCGGGCGGGCATAGTTGCGCACCCCGTGCGCCGAAAGCGCGGCGCAATGCTGTGCCCAAAAGGCAACAATCCGCACTGGCGGCCCTGTTGGGCGGCAATACCACGCCTGCCGGCACCTGCGGACATTTCTGCATCAGGTTGACGCATATGTGGGGATCGTCCCGCTTCTGCTTGAAACGTGACGCAGGGAATAGTTATTTGCGAAGGGAACACCTTGCAATCGTCGGCGGAAGAACAGCCCATGTCCACCATTCACGCACCGGTCATCATCATCGGCTCCGGGCCGGCCGGCTACACGGCCGCCATCTATGCCGCGCGCGCGATGCTCAAACCGCTGCTCATCGCTGGGCTGGAACAGGGCGGCCAGTTGATGATCACGACCGATGTCGAGAATTATCCGGGTTTCGCCGAACCGGTGATGGGCCCGTTCCTGATGGAACAGATGCTGGCCCAGGCGAAGCATGTCGGCGCCGAGATCGTCAACGACCAGGTCGTCGAGGCCGATATTTCCCAGCGCCCCTTCCGCCTAAAGGGTGATGGCGGCCAGATCTACACCTGCGACGCGCTGATCATCGCCACCGGCGCCAAGGCAAAATGGCTGGGCATCCCGTCCGAGCAGAAGTTCATGGGTTTCGGCGTATCCGCCTGCGCCACTTGCGACGGCTTCTTCTACCGCCAGAAGGAAGTGCTTGTCGTCGGCGGCGGCAATTCCGCCGTCGAGGAAGCGCTGTACCTGTCCAACCTCGCCTCGAAAGTCACGGTCGTCCATCGCCGTGACGAGTTCCGTTCCGAGAAGATCCTCGCCGAGCGTCTGTTCGCCAAGGACAATGTCGAGGTGGTCTGGGATTCAGTACTCGAGGAGATCACCGGCAAGGAGGGCATGCCGCCTTCCGTCACCGGCGCGCGCATCCGCAACGTCAAGACGGATGAGATCACCGACATGGTCGTCGACGGCGTCTTTGTCGCCATCGGCCATGCGCCGCAGACCGAACTGTTCGAGGGCAAGCTCAAGAAGAAATCCTCCGGCTATCTGTGGACCGCGCCCGATTCCACGGCCACAGAGATACCGGGCGTGTTCGCCGCGGGCGATATCACCGACGACATTTATCGGCAGGCGGTCACGGCCGCGGGGATGGGCTGCATGGCGGCGCTGGAAGCAGAGAAATTCCTGGCCGCCAATGAAACGATGCGCGCCGCCGCCGAATAGGCTGACGGCGGCACCCCCACCCGGGGAGGACGGGCGGGTTACATGATGATGCGGGAACACGAGGGAAACCGACATGGACTGGGACAAGCTGCGCATCTTCCATGCCGTGGCAGAGGCTGGAAGTTTCACGCACGCCGCCAGCACGCTCAATCTGAGCCAGTCGGCGATCTCGCGTCAGGTGTCCTCGCTCGAACATGATGTCGGGGTGCCGCTTTTCCACCGCCATGCGCGCGGTCTGGTCATGACCGAACAGGGCGAAACGCTCTACCGCACCGCCCACGAGGTTCTGCTCAAGCTCGACGCCGTCATGGCGAAGCTCACCGATTCGACCGAACGGCCGGAGGGCAAGCTGCGCGTCACCACCACCGTCGGCCTCGGCACGAGCTGGCTCACCGCGCGCCTGCACGAGTTCACCGAGCTCTACCCCGACGTCCAGCTCGAATTGCTGCTCGAAAACGAGGAACTGGACCTGACCACGCGCCAGGCCGATTGCGCCATCCGCTTTCGCCAGCCACAGCAGTCCGACATCATCCAGCGCCGGCTGTTCACCGTACATTTTCACATCTACGCCTCGCCGGCCTACGTCAAACGCTACGGCCAGCCGAAATCGCTTGAGGATCTCGTCAACCATCGCATCGTCACCTTTGGCGAAAACGCACCGGCCTACCTCTCCGAGATGAACTGGCTGGAACGCGCCGGCCTGCCTCCGGGCCAGTCGCGGACGCCGGTGCTGTCGGTCAACAACATCATGGCGCTCAGGAAGGTGGTCGAGGCAGGCGTCGGCATCGCCGTCCTGCCCGACTATGTTGTCGAAGACCGCCATGCCCTGATCCAGCTGATCCAGCATGCCGACGTGCCGAACTTCGACACCTATTTCTGCTATCCCGAGGCGATGCGCTCCTCGGCGAGGCTCAAGGCCTTCCGCGACTTCCTGATCTCCAAGGCCCGGCTCTGGCAGTACTAGAAGCTCCCGACCCCGGAAGCTCAAGCCGGTTCAGACCTGCGGCGGCTTCATCTCGCCATTGGGCAGGGTGAGGTTCAGCCGGCAGACCAGTCCCTCCGGCAAATATTCGGTCGTCCATTTCCCGGAAAACTGCGTCCTGAGCAGACCATTGACGAGATGCGTCCCCAGCCCCGTCCGCTCGGGTTTCGTCACCGGGGGACCGCCCGTTTCCTTCCAGGTCATCGAGATTTGACGTTCGCCGACCTTGTGCAGGTTCAGCTCCACCCTCCCCACATTGGTCGAGAGGCTGCCATATTTGGAAGCATTGTGCGCCAGCTCGTGCACGATCATGCCGAAGGCGACCGCGACATCCGGCCGAAGCTGGAAATTCTCGCCTGAGAGGCGCAGCCGATCGGCGCCCTTGTCGAGATAGGGCGTCAGTTCGTCCATGATGATGTCGGTCGACCAGGTGCCGCCATTGGTGGCACGCATCAGCCGGTCGCTGGAGCGCACGAGGCTGCCCAGCCGCTGGTCAACGCAATTGACCAGGTCTGCCGGTGTCTGCGCGGCGCGCTGGCAGATCGTCAGCATGGCGCGCACGCTTGCGAACACATTGGCGATACGATGCCCCGCCTCGCGCAGGCGCAGCTCCATCTGCTGCTCGCCCTTGCGCCTGTCGGCGATCTCGCGGAACACCATGACCACTCCGGTGATGTTGCCGGCATGATCGCGGATTGGCGAGGCGCTGTCGTCGATCGGCCACATCCTGCCATCACGTGCACGCAGCACCGTGTGCTGTTCGAAAAAGGCGGTCCGTTCCTTGCCGAGCGCCCTCTCGACCGGATTGTCGGCCCTCTCGCCGGAGTTCTCCTCGATAATCTCGAACACTGCTTCTGAAGGCTTGCCGACCGCCTCTTTCGACGACCAGCCGGTCAGGTCCTCCGCCACGGCATTCATGAATTCGATGCGCCCGTTTGCGTCGGTGGCGATGACGCCGTCCCCGATGCTCGCCAGCGTCTGTACCAGCCAATGCTCCCTGAGATGTGCCAGCGTTTCGGCCTCTTCGGCACGCTCATTCACCTGCGAATAGGCCCGCACCGCGATCGCGGTCACCCATATCCCGGCCAGCGTGATCGCGCCGTTGAGGATGATTGGCGAGACCGACACCGCCGAGCGCTCCGTCGATGCCATGGCGACCACGGTCATCAGCGAGGCCAGGACCGCCATGCCGAAGGTCGCACGCGAACGGTGCTCGCCATGCGTCGCCAGCACGGCAAGCAGATAGCCCGTCACCAGCGTCGTCGCCTGCACAAACATCAGGTCGAGAATGAAGGTCGCGATCGCAAGCGCAAGTCCGATCCACGGAAGCAGCCGGCTCGCCGTCCTGGCGCTGGTCGTTGATTGAAGGAAGCCTTCGACCGCCGGCTCATTGTTGTTCACTTACCCGTACCCCAATCGGTGGTCGCAATATCGCGACCCGCTACCCCCGGTGCGATGGCAGGGTACCAATTAATCAAACTTGGGCGAGACCGTCTGTCGGGTACCCGACACAACCGGCGGGGAACCATCGGCACCGCCGCGGAATTGTACCTCCATGCATGCAGGAAAAAACCACGCCAACCGGCTCTTGCGCCACATGGACCCGAACGCACTGGCCATGATCGAACCCGAGCTGGAACGCGTCGACCTTCCGGATCAGTACACATTGCGAGAGCCGGGAGATCCCATCGACCACGTTCATTTCATCGAGAACGGCGTGATCTCGCTGGTCGCACCGAATCATGAAGGTGACGCGCCGGAACTGGCAAGCATCGGCCGGGAGGGCGTGACGGGATGCGTGACTTCGCTTGGCAGCAGCGAATCCTATGCGCGCTGGCTGGTGCAGGTGCCGGGTCGGGCGCTTCGCTGCCCGGCACAGATTTTCGCGAAAATGTTTCACGAGAACGAGCATTTCCGCCAGCAGATGATCTGCTACATGGACGCGCAGCTTTCACAGGTGATGCAATCGGTCGCCTGCAATGCGAGCCATCCGGTCGCCGCGCGCTGCAGCCGCTGGATTCTGATGATGCACGATCGCAGCGAAAGCGACCGCCTGCCGCTGACACAGGAGTTCCTGGCAGAGATGCTTTCGGTC
>JBHIWX010000156.1:0-4924 GCA_041987205.1 Rhizobiaceae bacterium
CCCGCTCGGGCTCCCCGGACCCGCGGATCTTCCTACCATCATGTATGCCATGGATGGAATCATCATTGTTCAGCTTCTCGATCAGGGAGAGCAGTTCGGCCTCGGAAGTGTCGGCCGGCAGACGGTGCGTCTCGGATTTGAAGCCGCATTCCTCGGCACGCTTTCCCTTGGAGCGGACATAGGACTGGCTGGCCGGGTCTTCGCCGACGATGATGACGGCGATGCCGGGCTGAACGCCCTTTTCCGCGACAAGTTTCTCGGTCGCTGACTTTACGGTGTCCAGCACCGCCGCCGCCGTCGTTTTTCCGTCGATCACCTTTGCCGTCATGCCATCCTCCTGCAATCACCTACGAGTGCCATGTATACATGGTGGGGCAAGCGATAGGACAAGACGGACCGGATTGATAGGCCTTATGCGACAGGTTGTCGGCGGTTTTGTTTCATAGCCTCAGACAGCCGGACACGGGCACCCTGGGCACCGGCAGGCTATCCGTCTTGCGGCGCGACAGCGGCCTTCATCGCCTGCCGCAGCACGTCGCGGTCGCCGATATGGTTGGCGAGCAGCAGGATGAGGCGCGCATTGATCGCATCGCTCTCGGCCTTGCTGCGGCCCTCGTGCAGGCCGAGCAATTCGGCATAGAAATCGTCAGCGTTGGCGATGTTCGGCACCGTCTTGAGTTCGCCCATGATTTCCTCCCGATCCTCAGCCACGGCCCGTGGCGCGGTTCACGGCGTCGCGCACCGCCCCCTCGTTGAAGCCGGCCCAGCGCGCGGCGACGTGCTGGTCGGGCCGGATCAGATAGACGCCACCGTTGCGCTCGCCCAGATAGCGTTCGCGCAGCGCGCCTGACGGATCGTCGGCGGCCGACAGCGCCAGGCGCTCGACCACGATACCACCGACCTCGACACTGTCCGGCGCCTCGACATCGATGGTAACGAGCTGGAACCGCCCACCCAGCCGGTCGAGCAGCCAGCCCTCACCGAGAGGCGCGTCGCAGGCCGGCGAGCCCGGACGCGTGCGCTTCGGCATGGCCTCGTCATCCGGACCGTTGAGCGACGAGCCGTCATAGGTGCATGGAACGGACAGCCGGCCCGAATTCACCAGCGGCCGGGCAAAGCCGTAATGCTCGGAAAGTTCCAGAACAGCGTCGCGGAAGATGCGGCTGATCTCCGATTTCGGGGTGATGAAATCGGTCGAGCGGCTGGAGTTGAGAATGTTCTCGTCGGCGCCGTGGATGCGTTCGTCGTCATAGCTGTCGAGCAGGCTCTCGGGCGCCTTGCCCTCGACGACCAGCTTCAGCTTCCAGGCGAGGTTGTCGGTATCCTGCAGGCCGGAATTGGCGCCGCGCGCGCCGAAGGGCGAAACCTGATGGGCCGAGTCGCCGGCGAACAGGACGCGGCCATGGCGGAACTTCGCCATGCGCCGGCACTGGAAGGTATAGATCGAGACCCATTCCAGTTCGAATTTTGCGTCTTCGCCCAGAAACGCCTTGAGGCGGCGCATGACGTTTTCCGGCTTCTTCTCCTCCTCCTTGTCGATGTCCCAGCCGAGCTGGAAATCGACGCGCCAGACATTGTCCGGCTGCTTGTGCAGCAGCGCAGACTGGCCGCGATTGAAAGGCGGATCGAACCAGAACCAGCGTTCGGTCGGGAAATCGCCCTCCTCCATGACGATGTCGGCGATGAGGAAATTGTCCTCGAAGGTGCGGCCGATGAAGTCGAGCCCCATCATGGTCCGGATCGGCGAGGCCGCGCCGTCGCAGGCGATCAGCCAGTCGGCGTCGATTGCATGGGCGCCGTCCGGCGTGTCGATCGCGAGGTGCACCCCGTCGCCGCGCCGGTCGATCGAGGTTACGCGGTTGCCGCCGCGAATCTCGATGGGCTTGCCCTGCTCTTTCAGTTCGAAGGCCCGGTCGACCAGATACTTCTCGAAATAGTATTGCTGGAGGTTGATAAAGGCGGGGCGCTTGTGGCCCGCTTCGGGCAGCAGGTTGAAGTCGTAAACCTGCCTCTCGTCGAAGAACACCTTGCCGACATTCCAGACCACGCCCTTGTCGACCATGGGATCGCCGCAGCCCAGACGGTCGAGAATTTCAAGCGGCCGCTTGGCGAAGCAGATCGCGCGCGAGCCCCAGCTCACCTTGTCGTTTTCGTCGATGACCACGACCGGCACGTCGGCCTGTGCCAGATCGATGGCGGCGGCCAGCCCGACCGGTCCGGCGCCGACCACGACAACGGGGTGGCGCACGGGGTTCGCCGCGTCCTGATCGGCGGAGCGCGCATAGGGATATAGGGGCGTTTCGAAGATTCTGGTCATGTCTCCTCCGGATCCTCCCGATCCGACAGCTACCTGTTCACCGTTGCAACGAGCGCCATGCAGGCAAAAAGCACCGCAACGATGGCCAGTCGGGTCAACAGCTTGCGGCGCATCGACTGGGTTTCCTCATCCTTCGCCACCCCCATGTTGAGCGCCACCGCCCATATATTGGTGTAGCCCATGCGTCTCCCGCCAAAGCGCTCCGGGTTCGAGCGCGCTTCGATCCGATACGAAATCCGGATCGCGGAAACGAACGCAACCAGGGCAAATACACCGAACAACCCGCCCAGCAACGCTGTCACCCCTGCAGCGCCTCCCACATCTGGCGGTCGCGCTCGGCGGTCCAGATGCGCGGCGTGTCGATGTCGCGAGCCTCGTCATAAGCGCGCGCGACATTGAACGGCAGGCAGTGCTCATAGATGGCGTAGTCGGAGAATTTCGGATCGCATTCGGCGCGGCAGGCGTCCCAGGCTTCCTTCAGCGAACCGCCGCGCAGCGCCACGCTGGCCACCGGGGCATAGGTCGAGCGCAGGAAGTCGCCCGTCAGGTCCAGCGCCTCGTTGACTTTTGTCGAGCCGACCAGCGCATCGCCACGGCCCGGTGCGATCGCATCGACGTTCCAGCGCCGGACCGCCTCCAGCGTGCCCGGCCAGTCGTGGAAATGGCCGTCGCCGCAATAGCAGGCGGATTTGTATTCGACGATATCGCCGGTGAACATGACGTTGGCATCCGGCACATAGGCGACGATATCGCCCGCGGTATGAGCTCGGCCGAGGAACATCAGGTCAACCCGGCGCTTGCCGAGATAGACGCTCATGCGGTTGTTGAAGGTCGTCGTCGGCCAGGTCAGCGGCGGCACCTGGTCGATGGAATCATAGCCGGCGAACAGGCGGGGAAAGCGCATGAACTCCGACTCGCGATCCTCCGCGCCGCGCTCCACGACCATGGAGCGGGCCTTCTCGCTCATGACGATGGCGGGCGCGTTGTAGGCAGCGGCGCCCAGCACGCGCACGGCGTGATAATGCGTGAGCACCAGATGGGTGATCGGCTTGTCGGTAACCGAGCGTACCTTTTCGATTACCTTGTTCGCCAGTTCCGGCGTTGCCTGCGCCTCAACGATCATGACACTGTCATCGCCGATGATGACGCCGGTGTTGGGATCGCCCTCGGCGGTGAACGCCCAGAGATCGCGGCCGATTTCGCTGAACGAGATCTGCTTTTCGGAGAGATCACCGGCGGATGCGAATTGCTTGGTCATTGTTCCACCTTCTGTTCGATGGCGCCGAAGATCGAATGGCCGTGCGCATCCTTCATCTCGATCCGGACCGTATCGCCGAAGCGCAGGAAGGGTGTCTTCGGCCCGCCAGTCTCGATCGTTTCGATGGTGCGAATCTCGGCGATGCAGGAATAGCCGACCCCGCCCTCGGCGATCGGCTTGCCCGGCCCCCCGTCCAGCTTGTTCGACACCGTGCCCGAGCCGATGATGGACCCCGCGCAGAGCCGGCGGGTCTTCGCGGCGTGGGCGATCAGCGTCGGGAAATCGAAGGTCATGTCGACACCGGCATTGGCCCGGCCGAAAGGCTTGCCGTTCAGGTCAACGGCGAGCGGCAGGTTGAGCTTGCCGCCGTCCCAGGCGTCGCCCAGTTCGTCCGGCGTGACAGCGACCGGCGAGAACGCGGAGGAAGGCTTGGACTGGAAGAAGCCGAAGCCTTTGCCGAGCTCTGCGGGGATCAGGCCACGCAGGCTGACATCGTTGACCAGCATGACGAGCCGGATCGCCTCGCGCGCCTGATCGACGGAAGCGCCGGCTGGCACGTCGTCGACGACAACCGCGATCTCGCCCTCCATGTCGATGCCCCATGCCTCGTCCGCCATGCGGATCGGCTCGCGGGGGCCGAGGAAGGAATCCGACCCGCCCTGATACATAAGCGGATCGGACCAGAAGCTTTCCGGCATCTCGACATTACGTGCGCGGCGCACCAGTTCGACGTGGTTCACATAGGCCGAGCCGTCCGCCCACTGATAGGCGCGCGGCAGGGGCGACAGGCAATCATGCTCGTGGAAGCGTTCCTCGGGCACGGCGCCGTGTTCGAGACTTTCGGCGAGCGCGGCGAGCTTCGGCCCGGCCGTCGTCTCGGTCACCTACGCCAAGGTCACCAACGGTGGCGGCGGCGTTGGCGAAGGCGACAATGTCGTGCTCAGCGCCAGCATGGGTCTGCTGCCCGGCATGGCCCTGCAGGGCGACGTGTCGTGGTTCGATCGTGACGTTGGCGGCGACGACGACGGTGTGACCGGCGTTGCCCGCGTCCGGGTGGCTTTCTGATCAGCCATACCGACCTGACTTGCTGGAACGGCGGGCTTCGGCCCGCCGTTTCGCTGTTCTGGAATTGTTTCAGGCTGCATCCCGGTCGATGGGCCGGATGGCGGGAGTCAGCGCCGCTGGCGGTGACGGCGGCGTGACGGCATTGCGCGCGTCAGAGTGACTTTGACGGGTTTGTGCGGTGACACGGGCATCGGCCCTTGCGACCGGGCGCCCATGCAACAGATGCGTCCAATCGGGCGTGCTCTTTCGTGAAGTGGTTGCGCCGGGTGCCGGCGAACCCCTAT
>JBHIWX010000157.1:0-4866 GCA_041987205.1 Rhizobiaceae bacterium
CCTCGCGACGCGGGAGGAGATGGAGAACAAGCGGATCAACGAAGTCTTCGGCGATGATTTCCTCAGGAGCAACTTCTGGCTCTACTGGCGCACCATGTTCGCCTTCGAGGAATGGCATTCCGCGCTTGAGATGAAGCTCTATCTCCATCGCTTCATCCACCATATCGGCAGTCTGGCGGATTTCTCCTCACTCAAGTTCAACCGCTACAATCAATATGAATCGATGGTCCTGCCGCTGGTCAACTGGCTGCAGGATCGCGGCGTCAGGTTTCGCTACGGCGTCGAGGTCACCGACGTCGATTTCGACATCCGGCCCGGCCGCAAACAGGCGACCCGGATTGCCTGGATCGAAAACGGGGTCGAAGGCGGCGTCGATCTCGGCGCCGATGATCTCGTCTTCATCACTATCGGATCGCTGACCGAAAATTCCGACAATGGCGATCATCATACACCGGCCAGGCTGAATGAGGGGCCGGCGCCGGCCTGGGACCTGTGGCGCCGGATCGCGGCCAAGGACCCGGCCTTTGGTCGTCCCGACGTGTTTGGATCCCATATCCCGGAAACCAAATGGGCGTCGGCGACCATCACCACGCTCGACGCGCGCATTCCGGCGTACATTCGCAAGATCGCCAGGCGCGATCCGTTCAGCGGCACGGTGGTGACCGGCGGCATCATCACGGTCAAGGACTCGAGCTGGCTGCTGAGCTGGACGGTGAGCCGGCAACCCCACTTCAGGAAGCAGCCGAAGGACCAGATCGTCGCCTGGTTCTATGCCTTGTTCGTCGACCGACCCGGCGACTATGTGAAGAAGCCGATGCAGGACTGTACGGGCGAGGAGATCACGCAGGAATGGCTCTATCATCTCGGCGTGCCGGTCGAGGATATTCCTGGGCTCGCCGCGACGGGGGCGACGACCGTGCCGGTGATGATGCCCTACATCACCGCCTTCTTCATGCCGCGCCAGGCCGGCGACCGGCCGGACGTGGTGCCCGAGGGCGCGGTCAACTTCGCCTTTGTCGGCCAGTTTGCCGAGTCGAAGCAGCGTGATTGTATCTTCACGACGGAATATTCGGTGCGCACGCCGATGGAGGCCGTCTACACGCTGATGAAGGTCGAACGCGGCGTGCCGGAAGTGTTCAACTCAACCTATGATATCCGCACGCTTCTGGCCACAATCGGGCCGCTCAGGGATGGCAAAGGGATCGACATTCCCGGCCCGTCCTTCCTGCGCAAGCTGTTGATGAAGAAGCTTGAAGGCACAGAGATCGCCCAGCTGTTGGAAGAGTTTCATCTCCTTTCGCGATAGCAATCAAGCGCGACCCTTCGCCTGGGCTCACGAAAATTCCGCCAAAAGCTGATGAACAACGTCGATGCATCCCGGCAGGCACTATGTCCGCGCCATCAGGTGACACGCAGAGATTCAACCGCAGCAGCCCTGGCCGCCTTTACCTACAGCGGCCTTCCCATTCCAGCCGCAAAGGCGATCCGCAAGGTTTCGGCAAGGGTACGGACTCCAAGCTTGGACATGATGCTCGCGCGATGGACTTCGACCGTCCGTGAAGAAATGCCCAGATCATAGGCGATGGTCTTGTTCGGAAGGCCTTGCGCAAGGCCTTCGAGAACATCCCGTTCGCGCGGTGTCAGTAGATCGACCTGTCGGCATGCCTCGGCTTCTTCGAGAGCGCGCCCCTCGGCCGTGTCGATGCGCGCGAACGCTCGGTCTATCGCATCGAGCAGCAGCGCCCGTTCGATAGGTTTGGCCAGGAAATCGACAGCACCCGCCTTCATCGCTTGGACAGCAAGCGCAATGTCTCCGTTGCCGGTCAGCATCACGACTGGCATGCTTATATCCATCTGCGTCAGCGCTGCCTGAACCTGTAGACCGTTCATGTCCGGCATGTGCATGTCGAGAACGATGCTACCTCTTTCAGCTTCATCTGCAATTTTCAGAAAGTCGACTCCCGAGCCATAGGTCTCGACGGCAAATCCCGCTGTCCTTAATGTGAATCCTACAGCTTTCCTGATTGTTTCTTCGTCATCAATGACATGAACGACGCGCTTGCTCTCCATGGCCCCCCGGACGTGTTGGCATTGCTGCGCACCCCAGCGGGCACAGCTTCAAAGGGGAGACCTTCTACGGGTAGGACCATGGTCCAAGGTCAAGGCCGAAATACCGCCGCATCACAACAGGCAAGGCAGGTGCTCGGCGAGAGGGGGGTAAGCGACCCGGCATCATGTGCCGAACTTTGCGAGATGACCGCTCTTGCGAACGGGGCGGCGCTCCCTCTGGTCTCCCGGCGGCAAGGCGCCGCAAGACGCTGCCGCCGGGAGTGGGCACGCCTCTTGGGGGATGAGCGCGCTGGTTGCTCCTAAGCTCGACGCGTCATGTTGTCATGGCAAGAAGCTGATAATCGCTATTCTGTGTCAGCAGCGCGCCGTAACGCCGATGTCCGGGGCGGATCGCAGCTCCGCTCGCGCGCCGCTACGGCACGGCGAATCCGATTCAGCACGAACCGGTGATCATAGGGTTTTGAGATCGAAGGCTGATCATCGCAGAGATCGCCCGCCTTCCGTGTCGCAGTTTCGATATTCCCGGCGAGGATGGCACCGATACCGGGTTGTTCCTGACGAACCAAGGATGCCAGGCCCGCGCCGCGCTCAGCGCGATCGAGCCAGCGCAGCGCTGCCATCACATCGTCGACCGGCACCGGGATGCTGGCGGGCGACGGAGGGCCGGTTGGCCCTCGACGGCGGAGCGATCGGACGCCCAGGATGCAAGGATGGCGGGCTTCACTTCGGGCTCAAGCTGCGGGTCCGAGCAACGATGAAGGGATCAAGGAAAGAGCGTGTGTGCGACATGACATATCCTCCTTTCCTGCCGCGACTTTCTCCGAAAGCGAAGTTCCCGGAAGATTGGTTCGGGCTCGTGTAGGGTCAATGGATGGGAATGCGCCCGGCGTTTGCCGGGCGTTCGTTTTCATCGTGCATTGAGCATTGAGTACTGAAGAACTGACGCGCAGCGCACCGTTCAAATTCCGTGACGAACGGCCTCCGCAATCGCCGGCATCACGTCGATATCATTAGAGGTATGCGCAACAGCGTTCGTGCTCACGATCCTCTCGACGAGCCCACCCAGGACTTGCGCTGCATCGCCGGCGAAAAGCGGATGCACGACCACGCAATCCGGTCGCGCGAACCCCATGCCGACCAGCTGGCGCGCCGCCTCGGCGAGGGTCCGGCCGGATGAGGCGATATCGTCGACCAGCACCGGCTGGCGATCGAGAAACGCTGGGGCATTCGGAATCGAGATGGTGACGTCACGGTCGCCGGACCGGATTTTCTCGCACACGAGAAACGGAGCATCGGCATCGGCCGCCACCTGCGAGACCCACTGTTCGCTTTCCAGGTCCGGACCGATGATCAGCGGGCGAGCGACATTGCGCTTGATCCACGAGGCCAGAAGCCGCGCAGCATGAACAACCTGGGTCGGGATGCGGTAGATTTCCGACAACGCATGATAGCGGTGGAGATGCGGATCGACCGTCACCAGCCAGTCGAGATGGCGGGACAGGATCGCGGCAAAGGTTCGCGACGTCACCGCCTCGCCGGCATGGAAGCGTATGTCCTGGCGCATGTAAGCGAGGTAGGGGGCGACGAGCCCGATCCTGCGAGCGCCCAGATCGCGCGCGGTGTCGGCTGCGAACAGCAGCGGCAACAGCTTGGCGTCCGGATGATCGAGACTGCACAGCAGGATGACGTCGCGGTCGCTGATGTCGCTTACGACCCTGAGATAGGTTTCCCCGTCAGGAAACTGACGATGCTCGATCGTGCCGACCTCTGCATCGAGCGCGGCGGATAGCGGCTGTGCCAGGGCCTCGCTGCCAGACAGCGCGAACAGCACGGGACGGTTCATAGCGCTTCAATCCCGAAGATCGGCCCGTCGCTCACCGCATAGGCCGCCGCATAATCGAGCTCGCCCGGGCTCTCGGCATGAATGGTGCTCAAGGGAGCCCCGGCATCCACCATCTGGTTCAGCCGACACTGCAGCGCGACGCCGGCGGCCTTGGCCATCGGCGCGCCGGCAAGCTTCGCGACCGTCGCGAGCTTGCGATTGTCGATACTCACCAGGCGGCCGCTATAGGGAGCGATCATATCCTGTTGGAACCGGGCGACCGGTGGAGCCCGCATGCCGCCCTGCGCTTCGCAGATACGTTGGAACTTGGCCCAGGCCCGGCCGCTTTCGAGGCACGCCCGCGCACGCGCATAGCCTTCGCCGGCCGGGGCCGCGTCCGCGAGCTCAAGCAGTCCTCCCGCCAGCTCGCAGGCCCGGTGGGCGAGATCCTCGGCGCCAGGCTGCCCCTGGAGCACGGCAAGGATATCCTGCGCCTCGAGCGCCGGACCGATGCCCCGTCCGATCGGCTCCGCGCCGGGGCCGCGCATCACGCGCGTGCGAAGCCCGAAGGCTTGGGCGACCGAGCTCAGCGCGCGCTCGAGGGTGTCGGCGGCAGCGGCTCCGCGGACCTTGGCGGTCGGCCCGACCGGGATGTCGATGACCAGATGGGTCGCACCGGCCGCGACTTTCTTGGACAGCACCGAGGCGACCATCTGCCCGACGGCATCGATATCGAGCACGCGCTCCACGCCGATGATCACGTCGTCGGCAGGGCTGAGATTGACGGCGCCGCCCCAGGCGATGCAGCCGCCTTCGCGCTCGACCACCTTGCGGATTGCGGAAACGTCGAGGTCGACAGGTGCCAGCACCTCCATCGTGTCCGCCGTGCCGGCCGGCGAGGTGATCGCCCGCGACGATGTCTTGGGCATGATCAGGCCCTCCGCGGCCATGATCGAGACGATGATCGGCGTGGT
>JBHIWX010000158.1:0-4724 GCA_041987205.1 Rhizobiaceae bacterium
GCTCGAAGAATGGCCAGTCGAGATAGGAGCGGTCGGCCATCAATTGCCCTCGAACACCGGTTTCTGTTTGGAAACAAAAGCTTCGTAGGCACGGGTGAAGTCTGCCGTTTGCATGCAGATCGCCTGAGCCTGCGCTTCCGACTCGATGGCCTGGTCCAGGCTCATGTTCCATTCCTGGTTGAGCATGGTCTTGGTCATCATGTGCGCGAAGTTCGGGCCGGCGGCGACCTGTCGGGCAAGCGCGATGGCTTCGTCGAGCAGGTTGCCGGCGTCGACCAGACGGCTGAAGAAGCCCCAGGCAAGCCCTTCCTCGGCGCTCATCGAACGTCCGGTGTAGAGCAGTTCGGCGGCGCGCGCCTGGCCGATGATCCGAGGCAGCATGGCGCAGGCACCCATGTCGCAGCCGGCAAGGCCGACACGTGTGAACAGGAAGGCGGTCTTGGCCTCCTGGCTCGCCAGCCGCATGTCGGAAGCCATGGCGATGATCGCGCCAGCGCCGACGCATATGCCGTCGACGGCAGCGATGACAGGCTTGCCGCAATGGATCATCGCCTTGACGAGATCGCCCGTCATGCGAGTGAAGGCCAGCAGGTCCTTCATGTCCATCTGCGTGAGGGGGCCAATGATGTCGTGGACATCCCCGCCGGACGAGAAATTGCCGCCATTGGAGGCGAACACCACGACGTTCACATCGTCGGCGTGGCGCAACGCGCCGAACCAGTCGCGCAATTCAGCGTAGCTGTCGAAGGTCAGGGGGTTCTTACGTTCCGGACGGTCGAGCCGGACAACGGCGATGCCGTCCGCCACCTCGGCGCGGAAATGTTGCGTCGTTCTAGTGGCGATCTGCATCGCGCTGCCTTTCCTGATCTGCCCTTGCGGCCACGCCCGTCAGCAGGTCGATGACCTGCCTGGCTTCATCCGGGGTGACGTCCGAGAGGATCCGGTTGATCCAGTCCTCGTGTATTTCGGCCATGCTGGCGAAACGCTCGCTGCCCTTGCGGGTCAGGCGGACGAGAGAAGCGCGCCGGTCGCCCTCGACGGGCACGCGCAGCACGAGGCCTTCCTCGACGAGACGATCGACGATGCCGGTGACATTGCCGTTGGAAACCCGCAGCACGCCGGAAAGTTCGCTCATCCTCAGGCCTTGACCGGCACGGCTGAGCGCGGCCAGAACGTCGAAGCGGGGCAGGGTAGAATCGAAATCCCGCTTCAGGCGCTCGCGCAGTTCGCCCTCGACGAAGCGCGAAACCTTCAGCAGGCGCAGCCAGAGCCTAAGACGGTCTTTCGACGCGTCGGCGGCAGGATGCGCATTCACGTCGGTCACGCTCATGGCTCGCCTCCCGACAGGGTCACGGCCTGCCCATTGATCGAGACGGCACCGTCGGAGCACAGGAAGCGCACCGTTTCGGCGACTTCGTCGGGCTCGATCAGGCGGTGCTGCGCGTTGCCTGCCTTGAGGAAGTCTTCGGCCTCCTCTCGCGATTTGCCGGTCTTGGCGACGATGTTATCCAGCGTTCGATCCGTCATCGGTGTGTTGATGTAGCCGGGACAGACCGCGTTGACCGTGATGCCCTTGCGCGCGACTTCCAGCGCCAGCGAACGCGTGAGGCCGAGCACGCCGTGCTTGGCTGCGTTGTAGGCGCTGATATAGGGCGCGCCCCTGAGGCTCGCGACGGATGCAATGACGATCAGTCGGCCCCAGCCGGTCTCCAGCATGGGCTCGAGCGCGGTGCGCCAGGTGGTGAACACGCCGACGAGGTTGACGTCGAGCATGGCGCGAAGATCGTCTTCGTCCATTTTCGTGAAGGGCTTGCTCATGGCCGCCCCGGCATTGGCGACGACGATCTGCGGCGTGCCGTGCCGTGCCGTGGCCTTCGCAAACATGTCCCGCACCGAGGCCGGATCGGTAACGTCGCCGGTCACGCAGGCGATTGCCGGATTGCCGGAAGCGGTTTCCTGCAGCCTGTCGAGATGACGCCCGGTGATGGTCACCTTCGCGCCGGCATCGGCCAGTTTCAGCGCGATCGCCGCACCGACGCCGGTGCCGCCGCCGGTGACGACGGCATGCCTGCCCGAAAGTTCGGTCGACGGTTCGGCCATGATCACACCTTTCCCGGTACGGTTTCGGAGCGTTCCGCAAGTCGCCAGGCCTGATCACGGCCGGGCCAGTAGGGCGCGGGCCAGTGCTCATCATGGTCGCCGAGGGTGGCGGCGGCGTGCAGCGTCCAGTAGGGATCGGCCAGATGCGGCCTTGCGAGGCAGACGAGGTCAGCGCGTCCTGCCATCAGGATCGAGTTGACGTGGTCGGGCTCGAAGATGTTGCCGACCGCCATGGTCGCCATGCCGGTTTCGTTGCGGATGCGGTCGGAGAATGGTGTCTGGAACATGCGGCCATAGACGGGCTTTGCCCGGGTCGATGTCTGGCCGGCCGACACGTCGCAGATATCGACGCCGGCCTCGCGCAGCATGCGGGCGATCGCGACGGCGTCTTCCGGCGTGATGCCGTCGTCGCCGACCCAGTCATTGGCGGAGATGCGCACCGAGATCGGCTTGTCGTCGGGCCAGGCGGCGCGGACCGCGTGGAAAATCTCCAGCGGATAGCGCATGCGGTTCTCGAGGCTGCCGCCATACTCGTCGGTGCGGTGGTTGGTCAGCGGTGAGATGAAGGCGGACAGCAGATAGCCATGCGCCATGTGCAGTTCGATCAGGTCGAAGCCGGCGCGCTCTGCCATTCTCGCGCCCTCGACGAACTGGTCGCGGACTTCGTCTATTTCGGCGCGACCCATCGCCTTCGGCGTCTGGTTCCGTGGCGACCAGGCGATGTCGGAAGCCGAGATCAGCGGCCAGTTGCCTGATTCCAACGGGCGGTTGTCCTCGACCCAGCCGAGTTCGGTCGAACCCTTCGGGCCGGAATGGCCGAGCTGCAGGCCGATCTTCGCTTCCGTCTCGGCGTGGACGAAATCGACAATGCGTTTCCAGGCCGCCTCGTGCTCAGGGGCCCAGGTGCCGGGGCATCCCGGCGTTATGCGGCCTTGCGGCGAGACGCAGGTCATCTCGGTCATGACGAGCCCGGCGCCGCCCTTGGCGCGTTCGCCGTAGTGGACGAGGTGCCAGTCGGTCGGGCAGCCCTCGACCGCCTTGTACTGCGCCATGGGCGAGACGACGATTCGGTTCTTCAGTTCCAAGCCGCGCAGCTTCAATGGCGCGAACATCGGCCGGCGCACGGGAGCATCAGCCGGCGCCCCGGCCTGCGTCTGGAACCAGCGCTCGGCGCTTTCCAGCCATTCGGGATCGCGCAGGCGGAGGTTTTCGTGGCTGATGCGCTGCGAGCGGGTCAGCAGCGAGTAGTTGAACTGCACAGGGTCGAGATCGAGATAGCGCTCGCATTCCTCGAACCATTCCAGCGAATTGCGCGCCGCCGATTGCAGGCGCAGCACCTCGGTACGCCGCTCCTCCTGATAGCGCGCGAAGGCGGCTTCCATGGTCGGCTCGGAGTGCAGGTAGTCGGCGAGCGCGATGGCGCTGTCGAAGGCGAGCCGCGATCCCGAACCGATGGAGAAGTGCCCGGTCGCCGCAGCGTCGCCTATCAGCACGACATTGTCGTGATACCATCGCTCGCAGATGACGCGCGGGAAGTTCATCCAGACGGCCGAGCCGCGCAGATGATGCGCATTCGACATCAGCGCGTGACCGCCAAGATGGTCGGCGAAGACGCGTTCGCAGGTCGCGATCGTCTCTTCCTTCGACATGTGCTCGAAACCCCAGGCGTCCCAGGTCTGTTGCGTGCACTCGACGATTACCGTCGCCGTGTCCGCATCGAACTGGTAGGCGTGGATCCACATCCACCCATGCTCGGACTTCTCGAAGATGAAGGTGAAGGCGTCGTCGAATTTCTGGTGCGTGCCGAGCCAGATGAACTTGCACAGTCTTACATCGATGTCCGGCCTGAAGTGTTCGGCATATTCGCGGCGCACGGTGGAATTGATGCCGTCGCAGGCGACGACAAGATCGTATTCCTGCGTGAAGGGTTCCACGGAAGAAAACTCGCTGGCGAAACGCATCTCCACGCCCAGCTCACGGGCGCGTTTCTGAAGGAGCAGCAGCATCTTCATGCGCCCGATGCCGGCGAAACCGTGACCGCCGGAGACGGTGCGCACGCCCTTGTGGATGACGGCGATGTCGTCCCAATAAGCGAAATTATCCCGGATGGCGGCGGTCGACTGCGGGTCGTTGCGCTCCATGTTGGACAGCGCATCGTCGGAAAGCACCACGCCCCAGCCGAAGGTGTCGTCGGCCTTGTTGCGCTCGAAAACCGTGACCTCATGGTTGGGGTCGCGCAATTTCATGGAAATCGCGAAATACAGTCCGGCCGGCCCGCCTCCGAGGCACGCAACGCGCATCTTTCACTCCCGATGGTTCCGGCGTCTCTATCGCCACGACAAGAACCATAGCCCGACGGATAATTATTTCAAGCTTGAAATTTTAAGCCTAAAGCAACTGTGGAAATCCCGCGCGCTCCGAATGGCAGGGCAGGGGGCAGAAAAAATAATTTGGTGGGGTGAAACCTTTTTGCGCGGCGACTCGTCTCTTCAGGCGACCTGGAAGGGTCGAAAGCAAACAGGGAGTTCCAACATGAAACTTGCCATCGCCGCCATTTCCATCCTCTTCGCCACGACCGGCCTTGTGCGTGCCGACGACCATATGAGCCCGATGGTCGAGGCCGC
>JBHIWX010000159.1:0-4608 GCA_041987205.1 Rhizobiaceae bacterium
TCACGCCCTGGAAGCAAGTCGTTCACGCAAACGCGAGCCATCGCCGGGTGTTCTTGCCCACAATTCGAGGATAATGTCGCCGAAAGGCCTGATTTTATGGGTTGGTTACCTTTTCGGGCGTAGCTGTATCATGTTTTCATACGTCCAGAGATTCGCATCATGACCGAGCATCAGGCAGAAGCACAGATATTCGAACTCGCACCAATCCCCATGTGGATGGAGGATTTTTCCGGTGTGAAGGCGATATTCGACCACTGGCGGGCTGAGGGCGTGAAGGATCTTCGCGCCTTCCTGACAGAGGATACCTCACGCGTTGCCACCTGCTCGCAGGCCATTCGCGTCCTTCAGGTCAATGCGAAAACGCTGGAACTCTTCGAGGCACGCGACATGGCGCATCTCATCGAGAATATCGGCTCGGTCTTTCGCGACGACATGCTGAGCAGCCATATCGACGAACTCGTTCAGCTCTGGGAGGGAAAGCGGCACTTTTCCTCCAACGCCGTCAATTACACGCTCTCCGGCCGCCGTCTCGACATCCAGCTTCGTGCCTCGGTAATGCCTGGCCACGAGGAAACGCTCGACCGCCTGCTGATGACGACCGAAGACGTCACTGTGCGCGAGGAGGCACGGCGCTACGCGGAAGGCATTTTCGAGCATTCACCCGTCTCGCTGTGGGTCGAGGATTTCAGTGGCGTAAAGGCGCTGCTCGAGGAGATCCGCTTTCGCGGCATTACCGATTTGCGCGTCTTCACCGATGTGCATCCTGAATTCGTCACCCAGTGCCTGAGCGAAGTGCGCGTGCTCGATGTCAATCAGGCGACGCTTGACCTTTTCCTTGCACCCGATCGCCGCACGCTGATGCACCGCATGTCGGATGTGCTCCGCGACGACATGACCAAGCACTTCCGCGAGCAGCTCATCGAGTTGTGGAACGGCAATCTTTTCCATCACCGCGAGGTGGTGAACTACGCGCTCGACGGTTCGCCGCGTCACGTTCTGCTTCAGTTCTCGGTCTTTCCGGGCCACGAATTCGACTGGTCCTGCGTGCAGATCGCCCTGACTGACATCACCGCGCGCAAGAAGGCCGAGGCCTATCTGGAATATCTCGGCAAGCACGACGTGCTGACCCGGCTGCACAACCGCGCCTTCTATACTGACGAGCTCAACCGGCTGGAACGCAAGAGCCTTCGCCCCGTCGGCGCCGTCGTGATCGACCTCAACGGCCTCAAGGCCACCAACGACAAGCTGGGCCACGATGCAGGCGACGCGCTGCTGCGACGGGTCGGCGAAGTGCTCAACGAGGCCGTTTCCCCGCCCGATTGCGTCGCGCGCATCGGTGGCGACGAATTCTGCATCCTCATGCCCGGCAGCGATCGCCTCGCCGTCGCCGCCATGGTCGAGAACATCGGCAAGGTGCTGGAGATCAACAACCAGTATCACTCGACCGCGCCGATGGGCCTGTCTATCGGTTCGGCCGTTTCCGAACCCGGTGAGAGCATGCAGTCCATGGTGCGCCGCGCCGACATGGAGATGTACGAGCAGAAGCGCGAGTACTACGCCAACCGCAAGCGCGAGGCCGACGGCAAGACCGCGGCCGCCTAGAATTCCGGAGTTATCAGTCTGAAGAGCGCGCCAGTGCGATCCGCGAGGCGATGGTCATCGTCACCACGCCGAACACGCAATAGGCGCTCATCGCCAGGATCTGCGCCGGATAGGGCACGCCGAGATCGATCAGATAGCCGGTCACTCCCGGCCCCAGCGCGGTCGAGAACACCATCAACGCAACGATGAACGAGCGGATCGAGCCCAGATTGGCCGTGCCGTAGAGTTCCGGCCACAGCGCGCCGGTCAGCGTTGTCGAGATGCCGTAGGACACGCCCAGCAGCGCCATGAACACGAAGGCCGACCATTGGCCCTCGAACATGCCCAGCACGAAGCAGGCGAGCGACAACGGCACCAGATAGACCGGCAGGATCTGGACGGCGGAAAAGCGGTCGACCAGATAGCCGGTGACCAGCGCGAAGATGACAACGCTACCCGACATCAGCGTGAACGAGGCGGCGAAAGCCTCCAGCGACCAGCCGCGCAATTCCACCAGATAGACTTGATGGAAGAAGATCGTCGTGCCGATGAAGGGCGGCGCAAGCACCCCGGCCATCATGATGTAAAACAGCGGATCGCGCAGCGTCTCGCCCCGCGTCCAGTCGCGACCGGAACGCCTGCGTTCCGGCGCATCGGTCGAACGCGGCGTTCGCTCTACCCGCATCGCCAGATGGATCGCCGGCAGCGCGAACACGATCAGCGTCACCGCCGCCAGCAGCCAGGCATTGCGCCAGCCGAACGCGGCCGCCACGACAACGAACAGGAACGGAAAACCCGCCTCGCCCAGATTGACACCGATGGCCGAGATCGACACCGCCCGCCCGCGCTGGGCGGCGAACCATTTGCCCATCGCGGTCATGGCGATATGCGTCATCATCCCCTGCCCGAACAGGCGCAGGAGATAGATCGTGACCGCCAGCATGACGAGCGAGGCAGACAGCGCCATGGAAACGCAGGCCGCCGCCAGCATGGCCGCGGTCAGCCAGACCGTTTGCGAGACGCTCCATCGGTCGACCAGCTTGCCGATCTGCGGCAGGGTCAGCGCGCTCGCCAGCGTCGCCGCCATATAGAGCGTGCCGAACCCGCCATGCGACAGTCCGTATTCGGCCCGGATTTCTCCTGCCGACAGCGAGATGAAGAAGGTCTGGCCATAGGAGGAAAAGAAGGTCAGCAGGAAGCCGCCCGCAATCCAGCGGGCGTTCTCGCGAAGGAACTGGACCAGATTCACGAGCCTTGCACCCTACCGATCCCGGAACCGGTTGGTGATCGGGTAGCGCCGGTCGCGGCCGAAATTCTTGCGCGTGATCTTTACGCCGGGCGCCGATTGCCGGCGCTTGTATTCGGCGATGTAGAGCAGGTGCTCGATACGCTCCACCAGATCGCGTTCATGTCCCCGCTTGACGATGTCGTCGACCGCCATGTCGTGCTCGACGAGGCATTCGAGGATCGCGTCCAGCACCGGATAGGGCGGCAGCGAATCCTGGTCGGTCTGGTCCGGCCGCAATTCGGCTGAAGGCGCCTTGTCGATGATGTTCTGCGGGATAACGATTCCGTTCGGCCCCAGACAATCCGGCGGCAGGTGCTTGTTGCGCCAGTCGGCCAGCTTGTAGACCTGCATCTTGTAGAGGTCCTTGATCGGATTGAACCCGCCATTCATGTCGCCGTAGAGCGTGGCATAGCCGACGCTCATCTCCGACTTGTTGCCGGTGGTCACCACCATCGAACCGAACTTGTTGGAGATCGCCATCAGGATGGTCCCGCGCGTGCGTGACTGCAGATTTTCCTCCGTCACGCCCGAATTGGTACCTTCGAACAGTGGCTTGAGCGCACCCAGAAATCCCTCGACGGGGCCGAAGATCGGCACCACCTCGTAACTCACGCCCAGCGCGGCGGCGCAGGCCTCGGCATCCTCGAGGCTCGACTCGGCGGTGTAGGTATAGGGCATCATCACGCAGCGCACGCGTTCCTCGCCCAGCGCATCGACCGCCATCGCGGCACAGATCGCCGAATCGATGCCGCCCGAAAGGCCCAGCACAACGTCGGCGAAACCGTTCTTGTCGACATAGTCGCGCAGCCCGATGACACAGGCGCGCCAGTCGGCCTCCTCCGCCTCCGGCAGTCGCGCCTTGACGCCGCTCGTGCACGACCAGCCGTCCGCGCCACGGCGCCACTCGGTCACCGCCAGGCTCTTCTCGAACTGGTTCATCTGCATGGCGAGGCCGTGATCGGCATTGATGACGAACGAACCGCCATCGAAGACCAGTTCGTCCTGACCGCCTATCTGGTTGGCATAGAGGATCGGCAGGCCGCTTTCGATCACCTGGCGCACCACGATCTGGTAACGCACGTCGATCTTGTCTCGATAATAGGGCGAGCCGTTGGCCACCAGCAGCAGTTCGGCACCGGATTCGGCCAGCGTCTCGCACACGCCGAGGTCGCCCCAGATATCTTCGCAGACCGGCAGGCCGAGCCGCACACCGCGAAAATCGACCGGCCCGGGCATCTCGCCCGGCTGGAACACGCGCTTCTCGTCGAATTCGCCATAATTCGGCAGGTCGACCTTGTGGCGCCAAGCCTTGATCTCACCCTGATCGAGCAACGCGACCGAATTGTGCAGACCCTTGGCATCGCGATGCGGCGAACCGATCAGGATGCCCGGCCCACCGTCCGCGGTTTCGGCGGCAAGTTCATCGACCGCCGCCATGCAGGCATCAACGAAGGAATGCTTCAGCACCAGATCTTCCGGCGGATAGCCGCCGATGAACAGTTCGGTGAAGACCACCAGATCGGCCTTTGCGCGGGCCGCCTCGCCGCGCGCTTCACGCGCCAGTTCGAGATTGCCCTTCACGTCCCCGACGGTCGGGTCGAGCTGGGCCACTGCGATGCGAAGAATATCGGGGCGAAGAATTTCGGGAGGATTGCTCATGCGCGCTCATTATTCCATTTGGATCGTGGTTTGAAGTACGATCCGCACGGTGCCAAGGTAAAAGAACGTTCAGGCTTCAT
>JBHIWX010000160.1:0-4575 GCA_041987205.1 Rhizobiaceae bacterium
GGCCGCCTGGCGCTCCGTCTCGTCCAGAAAGCGGACGTAGGCCTCGCGATGGCGTTTCTCGATGCCGTCGAGGATGGCCGGCCAGTCCTCGCCACCGGAGCGGGCGTTTTCGATCGCCGCCAGCAGCTGGTCGGTCACCCCGCCCAGGGCGGAGACGATCACAACGACCGGTTGGCCCACCGCGGCGTCGGCGACAATGCTCAACACCGTCTCCAGGGCGGCATGGGTACCGACCGAGGTCCCCCCGAATTTCAGTACGCGCATGGGTTCCGCTCCTTTCCTCAGACGGCCACCGGCTGCACCGCCTTGCGGAGCGCCGTGTCGAAGTCCTCGATGATATCGTCGATATGTTCGATGCCCACGGAGACACGGATCATCTCCGGCCGCACGCCAGAGGCGCTCTGCTCGTCGGCGCTGAGCTGCTGGTGGGTGGTGGAGGCGGGATGGATCACCAGCGTCTTTGCGTCACCGACATTGGCCAGGTGCGAGGCGATCTTCACGTTCTCGATAAAGGCCGCGCCGGCCTCGCGACCGCCCTTTACCCCGAAGCCGATGACGGACCCTGCCCCCTTCGGCAGCAGGCGCTTGGCGGTCTCGTGGTCGGGATGGTCGGGCAGCGAGGGATGCCGCACCCAGGCCACGGCGTCGTGGTCCTTGAGGTAGTCCAGCATCGCCGCCGTATTCGCCATGTGCCGTTCCATGCGGATCGACAGGGTCTCGATACCCTGCAGCAGCAGGAAGGCCGTCATCGGCGCCATCACCGGCCCGAAATTATACATCGCCTCCGCCCGGATGCGCGCCGAAAGCGCGATCGGTCCGAATTCCTCCCAGAACACGATCCCGTCGAGCGCGTAGAACGGGTCCGCAAGCGTCGGCCAGCGATGGGCGCCGGATGCGTCCTGGCCGCCCCAGTCGAAGCGCCCGCCCTCGATGATCGCGCCGCCGAGCGCCACGCCGTGACCGCCCAGCCATTTGGTCGCCGAATGGATCACGATGTCGACGCCGTGTTCGAGCGGCTTGAACAGATACGGCGTGCAGAAGGTCGCATCCATGACCAGCGGGATGCCGGCTTCCTTCGCGATTGCCGACACCGCTTCGACGTCGAGCACGTCGAGGCCCGGATTGCCGATCATCTCGCAGAACAGGAATTTCGTGTTGGGCCGGATCGCGGCCTTCAGCCCGCTGAGATCGCGACCATGGACGAATATCGTCTCCACGCCGAAGCGCGGCATGGTGTTCTTCAGCAGGTTGATGTTGGCGCCGTAGAGCTGCGCCGTCGACACGATGTGGTCGCCGGCAGAGACCAGCATGGTGGTGACGCAATGCAGCGCAGCCATGCCCGAAGCGGTGGCGATGCAGGCCGCACCGCCTTCCATAGCCGCCAGCCGCTGCTCGAGCACTGCGACCGTCGGGTTGGATATGCGCGAATAGAGATGGCCGCCCTCCTCCAGATAGTAGAGCGCGGCGGCATGGCGTGCGTCGCGGAACACATAGGAGGTCGTCTGGTGGATCGGCACCGCCCGTGAGCCGTGTTCGGCGTCGGGCACATGGCCGGCATGCAGCGCCAGCGTCTCAAGGTCAGGAAAATAGGCCATTCTTTTCGCAATGATTGCCGAGGATCAGATGGGCCGGCTGCTCATAGCCGCCATCCAGCCGCCGGAAGACGAGATTGGGGTATTGGCCGACGAGGTGGCAGCCGGCCCGGCCGCACTGGCCGGACGAAAAGTAGACATCGCCACGCACCCGCCAGCGTCCCTCGAGCGTCGCGCCGGACCGCGCGACCTGCAGCGTGGTGCCGTCCGGCCGGTAAAAGAGGCAGCCAAAGACCGGATGGACAATGGAATTGCCTGACAGGATCTTGCCGATGCGCGTGCTCGACAGGCCGCTCGCATTCGCGTCGGTGACGCCGATCGATATCCCGGCGAAAAGCACAACCAGACACGCGACAAGGAATCCTCCGCGGAAACAGGACTTCATCGCCGTCTCCTCCTCATTCCTGAACATTGCAACGCCTTGGCGTCACTCAACCCGCTTTCACCGGCGCTGGCAAGTCCGTCCGCCACCGCAGCACGAAAGTGCCGCGCATGGGCCATCAATACCTGTGTCGGCGCCGCCGGAATCTTTCCCCAATTTCGACTTGATTTGCCCCCCACTCCGCCGAAATTGGTTGCGAACCTGACAAGGTCAATCGGGGGTGCAGACAAGGGACGGAACAGATGATCACCGACATTCGACTTGGCAGGAAAGACTCCGACAACCCGCACCAAGCCACCGGCGAGGAACGCAGCGCCCGTCTCGCCGGCCTAGCCTCCATCGCCTTTTTCATGAGCGCCATCGCGCTGGTCAATCCGGCGCTCGCCGAGGAGTGCGGCGACATGGCCGAAATGGTCCGCGTCGCAGCCCGAGACGGCTCCCTGCCGAGAGACAAAATGCACACGCTCGAACAATCCCTCGATAAGGCGCTCGACCACCAGACGCGCGGCGACGAGCTGGCCTTCCGGCTGGAACTGACCGCCCTGCGAAAGGCGCTGAACCCGACCTGATCAGCCGGTTGATCTGGAATAAACATATATATTTCAATGGATTGATAAGGCGCGACTGCCGGCATGGCGGTCGCGCCTTTTGCGTGTTCCGGTGCCCGCAAACGCAAGGTGCCCCCGCGCGCGAGGCACCCCGCCAGGACTGAAATTCGCGAAGGCGGGCCGGTGTGCCCGATTGCACGGGCATCCGGAAAACCCGCCTACATCTGTCGGTCATGGAACGGACGATGGTGTTCGTTCCTGGTCAGACAGAAAGGAAAACTTGATCATGACCAAACTTCGCAAGACCGTTGCCGCGGCGCTCGCCGTTGCGGTTCTCGCCGGGAGCGGCATGTCCGTTGCCAGCACCGCCAACGCCGCGCCGATGATCCGCGCAGCCGCCGTCGAGACGTCCGCCGACGTCGTCAAGGTCGGCTTCCACAAGAAGCATCATCGTCGTCACGGCTGGCGTCGTCACGGCTGGGGTCATTATGGTGGCTACTACGGTGGCGGCTGCTTCTGGAAGAAGCATCGCTTCTGGAGCGACTACTACGGTGGTTACCGCTACAAGCGCGTTCGCGTCTGCTACTAAGCCGCAGCGCACGTTCAAGACTGCCACCAACTCCAAAGGGCCTCGGCATCGCCGGGGCCTTTTGGCGTTTTGGTACAAGAGACGGAAAGCGTCGAAGACGCGAACAGGACACCAAATCTCAAGCGAGGACAACGCCGCGCCCGTCCGTCTTCAACCCTGAAAGTCTTCCATGAACAGCCGCACATGCCCCGGCATGTCGGAATGGATATCCCCCGGCGCGAAGGTCAGGATCTCGGCGAGTTCCCCGTCGCCTTCCGTCGACAGCCAGTCCCGTGCCTGCTCGGCCAGTTCCGCCGCCGCGACCTCGAAGCGATAGAGCCTGAAAACGGCGATGAGCCCCCTGCCCGCGACGGCGGACCATTGACCCGCCTGCGCCATGCCGAGATCGATCCCCGTCTCCTCGGCCACCTCGCGTTGCATGTTGGCGTGAAAATCGGCCTGCCCGTCGCTGAAATCCTCCGGGTCGAATGAGCCCGACGGCATGTAGACCTTGCCGGCATTGTAGGTCTGCCCCGCCATGCGGCCCATCACGACCCTGCCGTCGCTGCCCGTCATCACCGCATTGGCGAAGAAATGCACCGCACCGCCTGAACGCTCAATCCCAACGCTTGTTTGCGAACCGGGAGTCGCCAGCCAGTGGATCAGTGTGGCGTAATCGGTCTTGCGGCACCGGATGCCCAGCCGGTCGCCCTCCACCGCCCATTGCGTGCCGAGCACAGTCGGTCCGTTGAACAGCGCCGGATTGGTCGCGCTGTTCGATGCCCAGTTCGCGTCGATGGCGGATCGATGATCCGCCTCGTGACCGTGCAGGCCGGGCTCCAGCCTGGCCACAACCTCGCCGATGTCGAACAGCACCTGCTGCATTGCTCAGACGAGGTTCAGCGTGACGGCGATCGGGCAATGGTCGGAGGATTTCGGCCGGTCCCAGCCGATGCGGGGATAGCGCTCCACCTCCTGGCCGGGCGGAAACGGCGTGCGCCAGGGCTGACCGGACCGCACGATTTCGGGCACCGCGCCCGGATTGGCCTCGGCGAACGCAGGCGAAGCAAAGATGTAGTCGAGCTGGCACAGATGCTGCTCTTCCGGCCCGCGCGAATGGTAAAGCGTCCAGCGGTCCATCGCCTCGCGCCGCGCCGCGAGATCGACGGAGAAACCGTCTTCCAGAAGCGGTTCGAAGCCGGCCAATTCCTCCTGAACCGGCGTGAAGTGATACCCGGTCTGGCGCGTGCCCTCCACGACAATGCGCTCGCGATAGTCGTTCATGTCGCCGCAGATCACCCAGCGCATGCGCCCTGCCCGGCTGCGGCCGGATCGGTCCGTACCGAACTTTTCCTCGACGATCCTGCGAATGGCGCGCGTCTCGCCCATGCGGATCGCCATGGTCGCGTCGCGCCCGCTCATTCCGTTGGTGTTCTTGCCGTTCGAGGTCATCGACTTGAGATGGGTGACAAACAGCGTCAGCCG
>JBHIWX010000161.1:0-4563 GCA_041987205.1 Rhizobiaceae bacterium
ATAGTTGTGACAGTCAGGTGCTTGTGTACCGGGAAGCGATCCAGTTCGGGTATTTTGTGGCAGCGATCACATCTTGGGGCTGTGGCGCTACACAGGCTGCGTTTTCGTTGCCTGCGGTCCAGTATTGTCCCTCGCGCTGAATACGCTCACGGAAATACCCTACCGTTGCCCGAAGGCCCGTCGTCAGGTCGACTTTGGGATGCCAGCCAAGATCTGTCTGGGCTCGCGTGATATCCGGTCGACGTTTTTTCGGATCGTCATGCGGTACCGGCGAATACTCCAGTGGTAGGCTGGAGCCCACCGCGTGCTGCACACTTTCGGCCAGTTCGTTGACCGAGTATTCGCAGGTGTTGCCGAGATTGTAGGGACCGGTTCTCCCGGGATTGTCCGCCGACATCAGTGCAAGAAAACCGTCGATCATATCATCAACGAAACACGGGGAGCGTGTCTGGGACCCGTCCCCATTGACGGTCAGCGCTTCGCTTGCAAGCGCCTGAACAATAAAGTTTGAAATCACCCGCCCGTCGTCCGGGCGCATGTAGGGGCCGTAGGTATTGAAGATCCGAGCGACCCTGATGTCCGTACCGTGCCGGCGAAAATAATCAAAAAACAAGCTCTCCGCACACCGCTTGCCTTCGTCATAACAGGCCCGCGGCCCCGTCGATGACACGCTGCCACGATATTCTTCCGTCTGGGGATGAATTTCCGGGTCGCCGTAAACTTCGGAGGTGGACGCCTGGAGAATACGCGCCTGGTTTCGACTCGCCAGTTCCAGCATGTTCCGTGCACCCACGACGCAGGTCATCGTGGTCTTGACGGGATCTCTCTGATAGGCCACCGGGGATGCCGGGCAGGCAAGATTGTAGATCTGCGAAACTTCCGCGCCGAACGGTTCTACGACGTCGTGGCGATGAAACTCAAAAGACGCGTAGGAAGACAGCCGATCGATGTTCGCGGGATCTCCACTCGACATGTCATCGATACAGACAACGCGCTTGCCATTTTTCAGAAGGCGTTCACAAAGATTGCTGCCGAGGAATCCTGCTCCCCCGGTCACAAGCACCGAGTTCTTTTTTTTCATTTTCAGGCCACTCACTCAACACAATAAGCGTCCGGTTTGCCCATCGGACCTGCCTAAATATGCATTTTACCGCATGTATTCGCAATTTGCGATTGATTTTAATCAACTGCCGCTGACGTCGGGTACCCACCCGACCTATCGGAAGACGCGGTGAAATTGGTGCTGGAACAGGCGGAGACTCTACTGAAAAGTGCCAACATGCCATAATGCGTGGCTACTATGTGGTTCCTTTGCGAAGGAAATCACATTCTCGCAGATTACTAACTTATTGAATTTATTGGTGTATCCGACAGGATTCGAACCTGTGACCTCTGCCTTCGGAGGACAGAAGGATAGATTCCGCGCATCTGCGGCTTTCGAGTTCAAACTACTGTTGACATCAGTTGATGTGAGCGTAAGCGAATCTGAGCATCGTGCTGACCAGCACCATATTGCAAGAAAAGAATATCCGATAACTATTTGAATTTTATGGTGCCCCCGGAGAGACTCGAACTCCCGACCCACTGATTACAAATCAGTTGCTCTACCAGCTGAGCTACAAGGGCAATGACGGCGGCCGGCGGAGCCGGCGGGCGCATCGCGGTGGTGATTAGCACATCTGGCGCCCAAGTCCAGCACCATGGTTGGTCTGTTTGATCGCCGTCATGTGCGTGACGCCGTAATGTCCTCCAGCGCTGCGGAGAAAGGACCGGAGGAAGCGTTTCTTGGCGTGGGTCTTCGCGGTCAGTGCCGGACGCGCGGCATTAACCACGCGGGCAGGTTGCGGTGAGCGGCGGGGTCGGCGGCCTTGTGACCGCGTTAACCGGACGTTAACCTTGGCGAGGATGCGCAAACAGGCTCGCTCGGGCGGGCCGAAACGCTATTCGCGCGCCGGACCGGTGCGCCGTGCAAGGGAAGGCCAGCCATGTTCCGCGTCGCCAACATCCTCGCTCTTTCGTTCGCTGCCTTGGTCGGCATCGCTGTCGCCGGATCCGCGCTGCCGGCCGCCGCCGGCCAGTTTCCGGGTTCGGGCGGGCGCGCGTTCCACGGCAAGGTATCGGTCAAGCACAGCTATCGTTCGGGCAGATATTCCCGCAAGGGGTATCGCCACCACGTGCGCCGGCATGTCGGGCCGCGCCGTTATGCGACGGGTGGGAACTGGCGCCATTATCGTGCATTCGGCCATTCGGCGGCGTCGTCCGGCGTGAGGCTGGGCGATCGCGCACATTACGGCGCGCGCCGATACGACCACACGCGCGGTGAGCTGCATCACCGCGTCTGGAGCGGGCGCTCAGGTCCGAAGATCATCCGGTTACGCGATCATGCGCGGGGTGGCGATTGGCGGGACAGGAATTCACACGGCTACAACCGCGTGACGGTAATCGTCGGCGGGCAGGCCGTCGAGCAGGATGACGGCGCAACCGGCGGCAGCACGGCGCGCATCGAAGGCGGCGCGTGCGCCAGCGATGCCTATTGCACGGTGCGGCTCGGACCCTATGCCAATTCGCCGAAGATCATCACGCTCAACACCAGCGGGCGGACGATTACCGAGGAGACCATCGACTAGGCCATCGACTGGTCCGGCAGGCGCTCCGCCGGCGGGTTCAGCGGCAATTCTTCAGGCCGAAATGGCTGGAGATGGTATCGCCGGAAATGGATTTGCTGGTGGTCGGGCCGACATCGCAACTGAAGCGCCGACCCGACAGGCGCGCCAGACCGGCATAGGCCTTTTTGTCATCGCGTTCCCATCGGGTCGAACGGATCACATAGTCGCCGGGGCGCCTGACATCGTAGCATTTCGTCGTGGCAAATCGCTTGCCGCTGATCGCACCGGCAGTGACCGTGCAAACTACCTTTTTCGGTTTGACCTGCGCCTGCGCCAATATGGTGCCGGCGCATGTCAGCGCCAGCGTGGCCCCGACCACCGCAAACCTTCCTACCATTTGCATTTCCGCCCCCTATTTCGTCTGCAAAACCGATGCTTTCCAATGACGACAGGTTGGGTGAGTGAGTTGAGAAATGCAACCCTTTCTTGTATCCTTTCTTCCCGGCCAGTCAATCGCGCACAAGGCGTGTCGGGACTTCCGGGAATCAGCGCTGATCCACGTGGCGGCGCGCCACATAGAGCGAGAGCGCGGCGGCGTTCGACACGTTGAGCGAGCGGATCGCGCCGGGCAAGTCGATGCGCGCCAGCGTCGCGCAGGTCTCGCGCGTCTTCTGGCGCAGACCCTTGCCCTCGGCCCCCAGCACAAGCGCGATCTTGCCGCCGGTCAGGCTGTTTTCCAGGATGTCCGGCCCTTCGGAATCGAGGCCGACGGTCTGGTAGCCCAGCGCGGCCAGCTCCTCGATCGCTTCGGCCAGATTGCGCACCATGACATGGTCGATCATGTCGAGCGCGCCCGAGGCGGATTTGGCAAGTACGCCGGTCTCGACCGGCGAATGACGGGCCGTGGTGATCAGCGCGCCGGCACCGAAGGCAACGGCTGAACGCATGATCGCGCCGACATTGTGCGGGTCGGTCACCTGGTCGAGCACGAGGAGGAGGGGGCTCTGGCTGATTTCGTCCATGGGCCGCGGCTCGAGCGGCTCGACCTCCAGTACCGCGCCCTGATGGACCGCGTCGCGGCCGACGAGCTTGTCGAGTTCGCGCGGGCTGGTCTCGACAATCTCAACATCGCCGAGCAGGTCGGGCGCGAGGTCGAGGCGGGCGAGCGCGTTGCGCGTCACATGAAGAATGCGCCTGACACGACGCGGATTGTCGAAGGCGTGGCGCACCGTGTGCAGGCCGTAGAGATAGAGCGTATCGTCGGGGATGCGCCGGCCATGCTCGCCGCGCTGAGGGGCGCCATGGCCGCCGTGGCCACTTGCGCCCCGGTTTCCCCTGAAGCCGGTCTTCGGCTTTCCGCCGCCACCCGGCTTGCCCCCGTGCTTGCTGTTTTGTTGCTTGTAGTCGCGATGCCGCTCACGCGGCTTGCCGTGCGATTTGCCGGAGGGTTTTCCCGAAGGTCTTTCCGGCGGGTTCGATGTCTTGTCCATCGCGGTCTTATAGCCGTGCGCGGGGACGAGCGAAACGGCATTGCGGCACGGGCGCGAATTCATTTCCGCGCGGGCAGGGCGGGGCGGTGAAATTCATCGACATTTCCTGTCCCTGCGGCGTTGACTTTGACCCTGCGGCCTTGCATAACCCGCCGCTGTCGGGCGCGGTTTCGCCACGCCCGGGTTGGACGATCCGGAGGGGTGTCCGAGTGGTTAAAGGAGACGGACTGTAAATCCATTGGCTATGCCTACGCTGGTTCGAATCCAGCCCCCTCCACCAGCCTTCGCCTGCGAGGCGCAAGCCACGGCCCAGGAGGGCCGAGCCCACCTTCCTCCGAAAGCGGCGGCTACGGTTCGCGGGTATAGCTCAATGGTAGAGCAGCAGCCTTCCAAGCTGAATATGCGGGTTCGATTCCCGCTACCCGCTCCAGACCTTTCCTGATCGAAACAGTATTTTTCTGCTTGCG
>JBHIWX010000162.1:0-4508 GCA_041987205.1 Rhizobiaceae bacterium
TTCGGCAAGACCGCCTTCATGGCCGAGCGCGTGCTGGGGCTGGTCATCTCGTCCGGCGTCAAGGTGCTGGTGCTCGCCGTCATCGTCGGCATCGGCTCGACCCTGTTCGACGAGTTTCGCGCCGGCTTCGGCGGCGCGCAGCCGAGCATCGAGGACGCGATGGCGGTCGCGCTCGCAGCGCTCTGCCTGCTCGGCCTCGGAATCTTCGGCCCGTCAATCGCCAACGGCATCGTCTCGGGCGGTCCTTCTCTTGGCGCGGGCGCCGCGGCCGGAACCGCACTGGCCGCCGGCGGCGCGCTGGTCGGTGGCGCGGCCGCAGCTCGCCTTGGTGCGGGCGCCGTCGATCCAGATGATATCATCAAATATTAGGAAAATAGAATATGTACCCGCATTGATACGGATCAACTGCCCCCAGACGTTCATGAGGCGCATGAAACGGGTGTCTTCGCGGGCTTTCGCGAGGCATAATGAGCGCATGTCGCAAGCCGTCACCCATTACAGCCCAGTCACCCATTACACCCATGTCGACAGCCCGATCGGGCCAATTCTGCTCGCCGGCACCGGGCGACGCCTTTGCGTCACCGGCTTTCCTTCAGGCCGGGGCAGGCGCGAGCCGAAACCGGGCTGGGTGGAGGATCGCGAGAACCTTGCGGAAGCGGTACGCCAGATCGAGGCCTATTTCGCCGGCGAGCTCACCGAATTCGACCTAGAACTGGTCCCGAGCGGCAATGATTTCGAACTGGCGGTCTGGTCGGCGCTGGAGCAAATCCCCTATGGCGAGACGGTTTCCTATGGCGACATCGCCACGCGCATCGGCCAGCCATTTTCGGCAAGCCGGGCGGTCGGCGCGGCGTGCGGGTCCAATCCGCTGCCCATCGTCATCCCCTGTCACCGGGTCGTCGGCGCAGACGGGTCGCTCACCGGGTTCGGCGGCGGCCTGCCGACCAAGCGTTTCCTGCTTGACCTCGAGTTCCGGGTGAAACCGCCCGCCGGGACGCTGTTCGCCTTGTAGCAAACAACCTTGCAGGGCCCGGCCTTACCAGTGCGGCGGGGGCTTCGATTCGGCCGGTGCGGACGTGGTCTCCTCGAGCTCGGCGAATCGCTCGGTCAGGCGCGCAAGCCGCTTTTTCAAGGCGTCGATCGTCTCCCCTTGCCGCGCCATCTCGTCCGACAGTTCCTCGATCACGCGTGACTGATGCGCGACCGTCTCCTCCAGCGCGGTGATCCGCCTGTCGTCACCGGACGCGGTCAACGCTGGTAATCCTCGAGCACGCGGCGCCATTCGGCCGGCAGCGGCTTCGACTTGCGGCTTTTGGCGTCGACATAGACATGGACGAAATGACCCTGCGCGGCGGCCTGTTCCTCGTCGTTGCGGAACAGCGCGATCTCGTAGCGCACGGAGGAATTGCCGAGATGTGCGATGCGGATGCCGGCCACGACCTTGTCGGGGAACGCCATCTCGGCGAAATACGCGCAGCCGGTCTCGACCACCAGGCCCACGGTCTCGCCACCGGTCAGGACAAGCAGCCCCTCGTCGATCAGCCAGCCATTGATGGCGGTGTCGAACAGGCCGTAATGGACGACATTGTTCATGTGGCCATACATGTCGTTGTCGGCCCAGCGCGTCTGCAAGGGGCGGAACAGGGCGAACTCGTCGCGCGATAACGGGCTGGGTCTGGACAAGGCGATGGCGCTCCCGGGGTTTGCGCGCACTTGGCTGGCGCTTTTTGTTGGCGCTTCCTTCGATCCTTTCTTCCTGCCGGTTTTCGCCGCGCGCTTCAATCCGCTTTCGTACGCAGCGCCGGAACGGGTGCGACCGGAAGGCGAGGCAACCAGCGCGGTGCAACAACCGTCTTGACCATGACGGGCAACAATTTTACCGTTTGGTAAAATCGCGTGGTCCTGCCGCCCGCCGCCCCCTGTGGGGCGGTTCATCGGCCGGGTTTCGCAATAAGGGGAACATCGACTGCCAGCATGCGCACCGGATGGGACATCGGAGCGGAAGAACCCGCCCGATCCCGGAAATGCGAATGTCGACGCAGGCCGCGCCGCACCCCGGCAGGGTATTGGTTTTCCCCCAGATTCCGGCATAGTGTCGGTTGCGTGCAACGTCGCAAACGTTGGGTTTTGTCGTTTTCGTCCGGATTTCGTGCAAATCCGGTTCCATACCCAGGGAGTATCCAATGATTCACACCAACAGATTTCTGGGCGGCGTCGCGATCGCGACGGCGCTGCTTTTCGGGTCGATTTCATCGGCGGCGGCGTTCACCGCCTGTCAGGTGACCGATACCGGCGGCATCGACGATGCAGGCTTCAACCAGACGGCCTGGAAGGGCGTGCAGGACGCGATGGCAGAGAAGGGCATCGAGGGCCGCTTCCTGGAGAGCCAGGCCGAGACCGACTACGAGGCCAATCTGAACTCGCTGCTGGGCGGTTCGTGCGACATCATCATCACTGTCGGCTTCCTGATGGGCGACGCCACCAAGGCGGCGGCCGAAGCCAATCCCGACCAGAAGTTCTCCATCGTCGACTTCCTCTATGACCCGGCGATCCCGAATGTCGTGGGCCAGATCTTCGCCACCGACCAGGCCGCCTTCCTCGCCGGCTATCTCGCCGCGGGCATGTCGCAGACGGGCGTTGTTGGCACGTTCGGCGGCATCAACATCCCGCCGGTGACCGTGTTCATGGACGGCTTCACGCATGGCGTCGCCTATTACAACGAGAAGAAGGGCACCGAGGTGAAGGTTCTCGGCTGGGACACCGAATCCAAGGACGGCCTGTTCACCAACAATTTCGAGAGCCTGGACGACGGCCGCACCTTCGCCCAGAACCTTTATGACGAAGGCGCCGACATCGTCATGCCGGTCGCCGGCCCCGTGGGTCTGGGTTCCGCCGCGCTCGCCGACGAGCTGGGCACCGACAAGCTGAAGATCATCGGCGTCGATGCCGACCAGTATCTCACCGATACCGAGAAGCAGGGCGTCTACCTGACCTCCGTCCTCAAGCGCATGGACGCCACGGTTCAGGCCGTGATCAATTCCGCGATGGACGGAACGTTCGAGGGCGGCCTGACCGTCGGCACGCTCGAAAACGACGGTGTCGGCCTGGCGCCGTTCCATGATTTCGATGACGCGGTTCCGGCCGAACTGAAGAGCGAAATCGAAGAGATCAAGGCCGGCATCATCGACGGCTCGATCAAGGTCGGCGGCTAAGCCCCCATGCCAATACCCGCCGCCGCATCTTCCTGCGGCGGCGGGATTTTTCGTTTGGGCATCCGGGGAGAGCGGCGCCGTGGACGTTGAACTGCGCGGAATCACGAAGCGCTTCGGGCCGGTGACGGCCAATGAAAACGTCAATCTGACGATCCGCGCCGGCGAGGTGCTCGGACTGCTCGGCGAAAATGGCGCCGGCAAGTCCACCATGATGAACATCCTGTCGGGGCTTTACGCGCCCGACGAGGGACAAATCCTGATCGACGGAAAGCCGGTCGCCTTCGAGGGTCCGGGCGATGGCATCGCCGCCGGAATCGGCATGGTGCACCAGCATTTCATGCTGGTTCCCGTCTTTACCGTGGCCGAAAACGTCATTCTCGGCGTCGAGCCCACCGGAAAATTCGACTATCTGGACCTCGCGACCGCGCGCAAGCAGGTACGCGACATCAACGAGAAATACGGCCTGCAGGTGCCGCCCGACGCGCTGATCGAGGATCTGCCGGTCGGCATCCAGCAGCGCGTTGAAATCCTGAAAGTGCTGTTCCGCTCGGCCGAGGTGCTGATCCTGGACGAGCCGACGGCAGTGCTGACGCCGCAGGAAGTCGAGGAATTCTTCGGCATCGTCCGCTCGCTGCGCGATTCCGGCAAGGCTGTCGTCTTCATCACGCACAAGCTGCACGAGATTCTGGAGATCGCCGACCGCATCAACGTGTTGCGCGGCGGCAGGATCACCGGCGAGGGCGATCCCAAATCGCTGAACGAAAAGCAGCTCGCCGAGATGATGGTCGGCCGGCCGGTTTCCTTCGATGTCGCCAAAGGCCCGTTCAAGCCGGGCGAGACGCTGCTCGACGTCAAGAACCTGACCGTGCTGCGCGAAAACGACGAGGTCGCCGTCAACCGCGTCGGCTTTTATGTCCGTTCCGGCGAAGTGGTCGGCATTGCCGGCGTACAGGGCAACGGCCAGTCGGAACTGATCGAGGCGATCACCGGGCTTGCCCATGTCTCCGACGGCACGATCGACTTTCTCGGCACCGACATCACCCATGCCTCGGTGCGCGAACGCCACAGCATGGGCATGGCGCACATCCCCGAGGATCGGCACAAATCCGGCATGATCGGTGATTTCACGATCTACGAGAACATGGTGCTGAACACCTATTATTCGGACCGGTTCTCGTCGGGCCCTTCCATCCGGTGGGGCGAGGTCCTGAAAGCCTCGGCGCAATATGCGATCGATTTCGACGTGCGCACGCCGTCGGTCTACCTCAAGGCGGGCAATCTTTCGGGCGGCAACCA
>JBHIWX010000163.1:0-4217 GCA_041987205.1 Rhizobiaceae bacterium
GGCGACAGATTGAGCAGCAGGCCGACCGTCGGGTCGAGCCCCGGCGCAAGGTCGATCTGGTAGGAAGAGCACTCGACGACATGCACGGTCGTGGCATCAGGCGGCGCGAGCGACAGGATCGCCGTGCCGATATTGCCGCCCATCTGCGCATTGTAACCGGCATGGGAAAGGATATGTGAGATCAGCGCCGTTGTCGTCGACTTGCCGTTCGTCCCCGTCACCGCCACGAAACGGCTGCCCGGCGCGCGCGCCCTGCGTTCGCGGCAGAACAGTTCGATGTCGCCGATCACCGGCACGCCGGCGGCCCTGGCGAGATCGACGCTCCAGTGCGGCTTGGGATGGGTCAGCGGCACGCCGGGTGCGAGCACCAGCGCGGCGAAGAAATGCAGGCCCTTGTCGCGGAAATCACCGACGGGAATGCCGTCTTTCTGTGCGGCTTCCACGCGATCCGGGTTGTCGTCGAAGGCCATGAGATCGGCCCCGCCTTCGGTCAGCGCGCGCGCCGTCGCCAGTCCGGACCCGCCCAGGCCGAACAGGGCGACACGCTTGCCTTTTAAGGTCGAGACCGGGATCAAGACCTGCTCCTATCTCAGCTTCAGGGTCGAAAGGCCGGCCAGCGCCAGCATCACGGAGATGATCCAGAAGCGGATCACCACCTGGCTTTCGGTCCAGCCCATCTTCTCGAAATGGTGGTGGATCGGCGCCATCTTGAACACGCGCTTGCCCGTCAATTTGAACGAGGTGACCTGGATGATCACCGACAGCGCCTCCATGACGAACAGCCCGCCGACGATGGCGAGCACGATCTCGTGCTTGATGGCAACCGCCGTCGCGCCGATCATGCCGCCCAGCGCCAGCGACCCGGTGTCGCCCATGAAGATCGCCGCCGGCGGCGCGTTGAACCACAGGAAGCCGAGCCCGGCGCCGATCACCGCGCCGCAGATGACCGCGAGCTCGCCGGTGCCGGCGACGAAATGGATCTGCAGGTAATCGGCGAAGATGGCGTTGCCCGAGAGATAGGCGATCAGGCCGAACGTGCCCGCCGCGATCATTACCGGCACGATGGCGAGCCCGTCGAGCCCGTCCGTCAGATTGACGGCATTGCCGGCGCCGACCACGACCAGCGCGCCAAAGCCGATGAAGAACCAGCCCAGATTGAGCAGCAGATCCTTGAAGAACGGAAAGGCGATGGAGGTCGAGAACGGCGCTTCGCCGATGCTGACGAAAGCCACGCAGGCAAGCCCGGCAATGGCGAATTCCAGCGCCAGGCGCGTGCGGCCGGAAAAGCCCTTGTGGCTTGCCTGTGTCACCTTCAGGTAGTCGTCGTAGAAGCCGATCGAGCCGAATCCGACAGTCACCGCGAGCACGACCCAGACATAGACGCTGGAAAGATTGGCCCAGATCAGCGCCGAGGCGATGACGCCCGACAGGATCATCAACCCGCCCATGGTCGGCGTGCCGGCCTTGGCGAAATGGGTTTCCGGCCCGTCGGCGCGGATCGGCTGGCCCCTGCCCTGTCTCAGCCGCAGCGAGGCGATGATCGCCGGCCCGAACAGGAAGACCAGCACGGCGGAGGTGATCAGCGCGGCGCCGGTGCGGAATGTGATGTATCGGAAGATGTTGAAAACGGGGAACTGTCCCGTCAGTTCCTGTGAAAGATAGTAAAGCATCGTTCTCCTATCCCGTCGCCCGGTCGGCCACACTGGCCGCCGCGTCCCCGTCGCGTGCACCGGTTTCCTCGCCGCCGCCCTGATCGACGGGCGGGCAGGCCTTCAGCAACGCTTCCACCAGCAAGGTAAATTTCGAGCCGAGCGATGCCTTGATCATGACGACGTCGCCCGGCCTCAACGCCGAAATCAGCTTCTTTTCCAGCTTCGCCGCATTGTCGAAATGTCCGGCCAGCAGTGAAGGGTCAAGCGTCTCGGCCAGCGCCTTCATCTCCGGCCCGGCCAGATAGACGAGATCGACGCCGCCGGCCTCCAGCGGCTTCTTCAGCCCCTTGTGCAGGCGCGTCGAAGCCTTGCCCAGTTCCAGCATGTCGCCAAGCACGGCGATGCGGCGACCTTTCTCGCCCGTGCGCGAGACCGCCAGCGCCTCGACCGCCGCCGTCACGGAAGTCGGGTTGGCGTTGTAGCTTTCGTCGATGAGGGTGAAACGGCCGTTCTTCAGCGTCAGCACGTGACGCCGGCCGCGCCCCTTCTCCGCCCGCACGCCCGCCATGGCGAGCCCCGCCTTGGCGAGATCGGCGCCGACCAGCGAGACGGCCCCCATCGCGGCCAGCGAATTGGATACGAAATGATTGCCCGGCGCGCCGATCTTGTAGGTGACGGCCTCGCCGTCGATACGGGCATCCACCACTGTGCAATCGGGCAGCGCGCGTATGTCGGCGGCGCGGAAATCGGCACCGCGCTTGGTCCCGAAGCTCATGATGTCGCGCACTCCCGCCTTTTCGGCGAGTTCGCTCAGCAACGGGAAACGCTGGTCGTCGCGGTTGATAAGCGCGGTGCCACCGCGCACGAGGCCCGTGAATATCTCGGCCTTGGCATGGGCGATCTCGTTGACGTCCTTGAAGGCGCCCAGATGCGCCGGCGCCACGGCGGTAACGATCGCCACATGCGGGCGCACCATCTTGACCAGCGGCTCGATCTCGCCGGGATGATTCATGCCGATCTCGAACACGCCGAACCGCGCCGAAACGGGCATCCGCGCTAGCGTCAGCGGCACACCCCAATGATTGTTGAACGAGGCCGGCGAGACATGCGTTTCGCCGCTCGGCGACAGGATCGTGCGCAGCATTTCCTTGGTCGTGGTCTTGCCCACGCTGCCGGTGACCGCCACGATCCGGGCCTGCGAACGTTCGCGCGCCGCCCGGCCCAGCATCTCCATCGCCTCTAGCACGTTGGAGACGACCAGCAGCGGCATCTGCAGATGGCCGAAGGCGACGAGCTTTTCTTCCGAAACCACGGCCAGCGCCGCGCCGCCATGCATCGATTTGAGCACATAGTCGTGCCCGTCGAAGCGATCGCCCTTGATGGCGAAAAACGCCTCGCCCGACTGGATCGTCCTGCTGTCGATGGAAATGCCGGTCACGCCTTCGGGCAACTGGCCGACGGGCCGCGCCCGCATGATGGTGACAAGTTCCTGCGAGCGCCACAGAAGGGTCATGCGCGCACCTGCCCCGGCATGTCGCCCTGCGGGCTCGCCGCCGCCTTTGCCAGCGCCTCGCGCGCCACTTCGTGGTCGGAGAAATGCGTCGTGACCTCGCCGACGATCTGGCCGGTCTCGTGGCCCTTGCCGGCGATCACCAGGCAGTCACCCTCTTCCAGCATCGCGACGGCCCGCTCGATTGCCTCGTGCCGGTCACCGATCTCCAGCGCGCCGGGTGCGGCGGCAAGGATCGCCGCCCGGATGTCTTCCGGCTTTTCCGAACGCGGATTATCGTCGGTCACGATCACCACCTCGGCAAGCCGCGAGGCGATCTCACCCATGATCGGGCGCTTGCCCTTGTCGCGATCGCCGCCGCAGCCGAAGGCGACAACGAGCCTGCCGGTGACGAAGGGCCGGAGCGAGGTCAGCACGTTCTCCATCGCGTCCGGCTTGTGCGCATAGTCGACATAGACCGGTGAGCCCTGACGCGTGGTCCCAACGAGGTCGAGCCGGCCGGGCGCGCCCTCGATGGTTTCGAGCGCGGCGAGCGCATCGGCGGCCGGCGTGCCGGTCGCGATCGCCAGCCCCGCCGCGACCAGCCCGTTGACGATCTGGAAGTCGCCTGCCAGCGGGAACTCGATCTCGAAAATGTCGTCGCCGAACTGGATTTCGGCCATCTGCCGGAAACGCTGGTGCTCGACTCGCTTCAGGCCGAGGAAGGCCCCCTTGCGCCCGACGGTCAGCACCGTGTTGCCGGCATCTTTCGCGGCGGCAATGGCGCGTTCCGACCATGCGTCGTCGGCGAAGATCACCGCCGGCGCACCATCGGGCAGCAGATCGCGGAACAGCCGCATCTTGGCGGCGAAATAGTCCTCGATGTCGGGATGGTAGTCCATGTGGTCGCGGCCGAGATTGGTGAACCCGGCGGCCGACAGCCGCACCCCGTCCAGCCGATGCTGATCGAGCCCGTGCGAGGAAGCCTCCATCGCGGCATGCGTCACGCCGGCGCCGGCCAGCTCATCGAGCAGGCGATGCAGCGCCACCGGGTCGGGCGTGGTCAGATTGCCGTA
>JBHIWX010000164.1:0-4184 GCA_041987205.1 Rhizobiaceae bacterium
GTTGCCCTCTGCGAGAACGGCTATCACCTGTGCCGGTTTCAATCTCGACGTGCGAGCAGGGTGATTCTTACCCTGGATGGGCAAAGAGGGCGCGCTCGAACAGGTTGACCGGGTTTCAATCTCGACGTGCGAGCAGGGTGATTCTTACGTTCTCGGTCGTAATGCCGGCGAACGCCGATTACGAAGGCACAAGCGACCTTCAGGCCCTGATCGATGCCGAGGAACGGCAGGCCGTGCCCGCCAACCGGCAGATTTCGGCGCTGACGCCTTCATCAGCAACACCTTCGGCACTGTCGCCTTCCGCTTCATCGCCCTACATGCCCGCTGCCATGTCCTATCGGTACGACGACCCGGCTGAAATGGCCGCCCAGGCCCGTATTCCCGGTCTTTACGCCAGCATCGATCATGGCGAATGCAAGGGTGGCTGGGGTCCGAAGCCGAAAATGATCAACGCAACGAAGGTCACGCAGGGCGAGCCCTATTACATGGAGATGCGGCTGCGCCATACGCCGATGCTGCCGGTCGGCCATGTCTACATCGCCTATGGCAGGCTGGGGCCCGACGGACAGCCGCTCGACGAGAAGCTGATCATGTTGGCACCGCTCGGTGGCTATGGTGGCGCGGCCGTGGCCGCTGCGGTACCCATGCCGGGGATCATGAAGCCCTATGGCGACGACTGCATCGTGCAGCCGCACGCCGCCTACCGCCTTTCGCTGACCGCCCAGCGTTTCGAGCAATTGCTACTCGAGATCGAGCGTCAGAAGGCAAAGAAGCCGGCCTACGCGCTGTTCGCGTACAACTGCAATCACTTCATGTCGGACGTCGCCAAGTCGGTCGGCATCCTGCCGCCGAAGAACATCTACGAACCGTCACTGAAATATTTCTATTCGATGATGGATCGCAACGAGGGCCGCAAGGTTCCGCGCACCGCCGAGGAATTGCGCAAGGAACAGATTCGCGTGGCCTCCGCTGCCCGCGCAGCCCTGCAATAATCGCTTTCTCAACCGTTTGGTCGACCCGGCCAGCTCGGTCAGGGAAATTCCGTCAGTCGGCACCAAAACCGCCCCCGGCAGGGTTTGCCGCCGGGAGCACTGTCGGTTTGGCGAAACTGCCTAATAAGTCGCTTAGTGGAACATCCATGAATCGAAGGCGAAGAAGCCGAATTGCCGTGAGGCATGCGCGCGCTCGGCCTTCGCATCGTCGCCCGCCGCGCCATAGGCGAAGAACAGCGGCATCAGATGCTCGTCGGTCGGATGGTTCTCGTCCGCATGCGGCGCCTTGTCGTGCCAGTGCAGGATGGCATCGCGGTCGCCCTTCTCGAAGGTTTTGGCAAACCATTCGGTGAAGGCGGAAACCGCCTCGGTCATCGCCGGGTCCGGCGCCATGCCGCCCCGCATCGCACCGAAGACCGCACGCAGATTATGCGTGATATGGCCCGAACCGATGACCAGAATGCCTTCCTCGCGCAGGGGCGCCAATGCGCGACCCAGCGCATAATGGTAGGCGGCATCGCGGTTCGGGTCGATCGAGACCTGGACGATGGGAATGCCGGCATCGGGAAAAGCAAGCTTCATTGCCGTCCAGGTGCCGTGGTCATAGCCGCGCTTCTCGACCAGTCCGGCCTTGATACCGGCCTGCGACAGCATGGTGGCGACACGCTCGGCCAGTTTCGGCTCGCCGGGCGCCGGATAGACCATCTGGTAGAGTTCCGGCGCGAAACCGCCGAAATCGTAAATCATGCCGGGTGCCGGATCGGCCACCACCGCCGCCACGTCGCCGACCTCGAAATGCGCCGAGGCGATGACGATTGCCTTGGGTTTTTCGATGTGCTGCGACAGATGCTCCAGATAATCGCGCGCTTCCGACGGGTCGGTGATGATGTTCGGTCCGCCATGCGAGATGAACAGGGTCGGCATTGTCTCGGTCATGAGAGTTCGCTCCGCGACGCCCGACTGCCGGGCGATTTCCTTGTCCTCAATCTAGTGAAGCGACGCGACAACACCAATGCCCGGACAGGTCGACGCTGCGTTCACCACTTGTCCACCGGGACAGGCTGTCTGCTGTCCCGGCCCGCACACTCAACAAATGAAAATGGCGGGCATCTGGCCCGCCATATCCGGTTGATTACGCTGCGTGCGCGGATCAGGCGCTCGCGGCAACCTTGTGCTCGACCGCCGACTGGTCGGCCTGCAGCAGTTCGGCGATCAGGAACACAAGTTCCAGCGCCTGGCTGGCATTAAGACGCGGATCGCAATGGGTGTGATAGCGGTCCTTGAGGTCCTCTTCGGACACGGCCCGCGCACCGCCCGTGCACTCGGTGACATCCTTGCCGGTCATCTCGAAATGGACGCCCCCCGGATAGGTGCCTTCGGCGCGGTGGATCTGGAAGAAATCCTGCACCTCGGACAGCACCCGGTCGAACGGCCGCGTCTTGAAACCGGTCGCCGACGAGATGGTGTTGCCGTGCATCGGATCGCAGCTCCACACCACCTTGCGCCCTTCCTTCTCGACGGCACGGATCAGGCCGGGCAGATGTTCGCCCACCTTGCCCGCACCGAAGCGGCAGATCAGGGTCATGCGGCCGGCTTCGTTTTCCGGATTGAGGATGTCGAGGAGCCGCAGCAACTCGTCGCTGCCGATGGACGGACCGCACTTGACGCCGATCGGGTTCCTGACACCACGGCAATATTCGACATGCGCGTGATCGGGCTGGCGTGTGCGATCGCCGATCCAGATCATGTGTCCCGACGTCGTGTAGAAATCGCCCGACGTGGAATCGACGCGCGTCATCGCCTGCTCGTAGCCGAGCAGCAGCGCCTCGTGGCTGGTGTAGAACTCCGTCTCGCGCAGGCGCTGATACTCGTCTGCCGAGAAGCCGATCGCCTTCATGAAGCGCAGCGCCTCGGTGATCCGGTCGGCCAACTGCCTGTAACGATCAGACTGCGGCGAATCCTCGATGAATCCGAGCATCCACTCGTTGACATGCTCCAGATTGGCATAGCCGCCCTGCGCGAAGGCGCGCAGCAGGTTGAGCGTCGCAGCCGACTGGCGATAGGCCATGATCTGGCGCTCAGGATCGGGAATGCGCGAGCTTTCGGTGAAATCGATACCGTTGATGATGTCGCCGCGATAGCTCGGCAGCTCGATATCGCCCTGCTTCTCTATCGAAGAAGAACGCGGCTTGGCGAACTGGCCCGCGATGCGTCCCACCTTGACCACGGGCTTGGCCGCCGCGAAGGTCAGCACGACCGACATCTGCAGGAAGACGCGGAAAAAATCGCGGATATTGTCCGCGCCATGTTCGGCGAAGCTTTCGGCGCAATCACCGCCCTGGAGCAGAAATGCATTGCCCTCGGCGACCTGGGCGAGCCCCTTCTTCAGGGCTCTCGCCTCACCTGCAAATACCAGCGGCGGATAGCTCGCAAGCCGTGCCTCGACGGCGGCGAGAGCTTCTGCATCGGGGTATTCGGGAACCTGCACGATCGGTTTCGAGCGCCAGGATTCAGGGGTCCACTTCGCGGCCATGGCCGCCTCCTAACTTGTTGCCGGTACTGACGTGGACGAGATGCGCGCAACCGCCCTCGCCTTTTTGGATGCGGCGTTATAACGGCGCCCGCGGGCCGCGTCACCCCAAATGTGGCATGGCCCCGTCTTCAGGGCAGTCGGTAACGGACGCCGGCCCCTTCCAGCAGGGTGTCGAAGCGCTCGGCAAGCTCGGCTTCTAGCGCGATGGCGCGCCGGTAGATCGGCTTTGCGCGGTCGGCGACGATGGCGCGGTCGAAACCGATCGTCGTCTCCAGAAAATGCAGGAGCCCCTCCTCGCCGAACTCGGCGAGATAGCCGGCCATCACGGCGTCGAGATAGCTTTGCAGGAGCGAGGGCGGCTGCTTTTCGCCGCCGCGCCGCCCGACATAGACGAAAAGCTGATCGGGCAGATCGTCATGCGCCGCCTGCCTTTCGCCGATGAACTCAAGCCGGTCGGGCTCGATCAGCACCCGGTCGTAGCGCGCCTCGCGCTCGTCTACACTCGCGAGGTTCTCGACCCGATCAATCACCAGCATGCCCAGAATGGTGCTTTCCGCGTGCTCGTGCACGGTCAGCAGCGCAATATCGGCCGGCTCGGTGCCGGCCTCCCTCGCCTGCCAGTGCCGCCGCCATCCCCGCAGCCGTGCGGGCAGGAAGGC
>JBHIWX010000165.1:0-4038 GCA_041987205.1 Rhizobiaceae bacterium
CCTGCAGTCCGCCTCAGCAATATCGGGATAGAGCGCAGGGTCAGGAAATCCTTGGATATCGTTCAGGTAGCCCACGCCGCGTTCGACGCGCTCCGGCGCACGATCGAGACGCAGGGCGCGCAGATCGGCGCGGAAATGACCGTGATGCGGCGCGGGCTGGAAGCGGCTTTCGACCAGCTCGAAAAGATCGAGCCGGCGCAGGACTACAAGCCCCAGCTCGCCCAGCTCGTGCAGGCGCTCGACAATGTTGCGGAGCGGCTGCACGGCGTAGAGCAATCGCCTATTCTCCGGCAGGGTGCGACACACTATGCGGCGCTCCTCGAGCGCAGCGGCGAGGCCCTGATACGCACCGCCGCGCAGCAGCTCGAGCGGCAGGCGTCCGACCTCGAGCGCGCCGGCCGGAACCTCGCCGCTCATACGAAAAGCGCCTACGACCGGAAAAGTCAGGATTTCCGCATATGGATGGCCGGCCTTGTCGGGCTGTTCGTCGGCATATTCCTGATTTTGCTGTTGCCGCGTTTCCTGCCCTTCTCGGCCGACACCCATGTTGCGGCGACCGTCATAGGTCAGGACCGATGGAACGCCGGCGTCACCATGATGCGGGTGGCCGATCCCCGAAGCTGGCGCGGCGTGGCCGATTCCTCGCAGCTCGTGCGCGACAATGCCGAGGCGATCGGGCAATGCGCCGAGGCCGCGCGCACGGCCGGTTCAGATCAGCAATGCACCATCACCGTGAAAGCGCCGGCAGCACCGGCGCAGTAGGGTTGTGGGGGGACACCAGTTATTTCGGGAGGTTTTCTTCCGCCTCAACAGGTCCGGCGGCCATCGCGACGAGGCGCGCCGCGATACGCTTGCGCAGTTGCTCGGGGAGCGGGCGCGACGACAGCGCCTCGTGAATCCACAGCCCATCGGCGGCAAGGCGCGAAATGAACCTGTCCAACTCGGCAGCGTCGTTTCCAATCGGCGCAGGAGGTGCCCAGCGGTCGATGACCTGTTGCCACAGATCGCCAAGCTGCCGATTGTCGGAGCTTTCCAGTATGAGCAGCAGTTCGACCCGCCGGGCAGCTCTTGCGCAGGTGTTGATGTAGGCGGCGTGTCGTTCGGCGTCTGTCGCCCTGTCCGAGGTGTTGCCGGCGCTCGCTTCCAGCTCCTGTTCCCATGAGCGAGTCAGATGCTCATGGGTGGCGAGGATCAGGGCTTCGCGCGACGGGAAATGATACAGAAGGCCGGCGCGTGTCATGCCGGTTTCGAGCGCTACGGCGTCGAGGGTGACGGCGGTGAGGCCGTCACGCTCGATGATGCTCACAATGGCTTCAAGCACTTCGAGGCGCTTGCTGGCTCTCGCCATGTCGGCTTCCTTAGTGTTGTGTGGGATAGGCTGACGATTGCGAGCCGGGACCGTAGCGCCGCAACAGGATGCCGGTGATCAGGGCACCCACGGCCAGAACACCCGCCGCCACGTACATGACGACCGTATAGGCGTGGTCGAATGCGATTCCTGCCGCTTGACGCACGACAACACCATCGGCCCCCGCCTCGTTGGCAAAGACCAGCGCCGACGCCATGCTGTCGCGGGCCGCTTCCGAGGTTCCGGCGGGGAACACGACGTTGACCGTATAGAGGTAGGCCAAAAGACTTCCGAGAATTGTGACAGCGAACAGACTGCCAAACTCGTAGGACACTTCCTCGACCGACGACGCCATGCCGGCGCGATGCACAGGCACATTGCCCACAATAGCCGTTGATGCCACCGACATTGTTGCACCTACGCCGGCACCGGTCAGCGCCAGACCGGCGATCAGCCAGCCAAGGCCATGAGTGATGCCCCATGTCGCAAGCAGGACCGCCAGCGATCCCGCCGCAAGCCCGCCAGCTATAAGGATACGTAGGCCAATACGATGCAGGAATGCACCACCGAGCAGCGCAGTCGGCAATGATCCGAGCGCCGCCGCCGAAACCAGCATCCCGGCTTCCAGCGGCGTGAAGCCCGCAACGAGCTGGAAGCGTTGCGTCGTAGCAAGCTCAACACCGCCGATGGCGAACAGGGAGAACGCGGCCGCTAGAACGCCCGATGTGAACGCGGCATTGCGGAAGATCGAGAAGTCGAGCAGCGGGAACGGCAGGCGCAGTTGCCGGCGGACGAACAGCGCTCCGGCGAGGATGGCAACCAGCAGCGAAATAGCGGGGACGGCCCACGACTGCCCGGCATGGGCAGATTCCTTGATCGCGATCACAAAAGCCGACAGCGCCACCAATGCCTGAAACGACGACACCACGTCCCAAGGCTTGGTCGCATCGCCGGCCACCTTCGGCGCAACGATCAGCGCCGAAATGAAGGCAGCGACCACTACCGGCACATTGATGAGGAACACCGACCCCCACCAGAAATGGCCGAGCAGAAAACCGCCGATGATCGGTCCGAGCGCAGCGCCGACGACCGACAACGACCCCCAGATCGCAATGGCGATGTTGCGTTCCCGGTCATCCTCGAAGGTGACGCGGATGAGGGCGAGTGTCGCGGGCATCATCGCCGCCGCGCCGACCGCCAGAAAGGCCCGCGCCCCGATCAGGATTTCCGCTGTAGGCGAATAGGCCGCCACAATCGACGCGACACCGAACAGCACGAGGCCGATGAGGAACATGCGCCGGTGACCGATCCTGTCACCCAGCGTCCCGGTGCCGAGCAGCAGGCCGGCCATGACGAGGGGGTATGCGTTGATGATCCACAACCCTTGCGTTGCCGTCGCGCCAAGCTCGCGCGTCAGGGTAGGCAGGGCCGTGTAGAGGACCGAATTGTCCAGAACGATAAGCAGGAGACCGGCGGCGACGGTCACCAGAAGAACCCAGCGGTTCGAGTGGGCGGCAGGCATGATAGCACCATTCAGTGAGAGTAGCCAAACTTTACAGACAAGTTAGTAAAGTATCAAGCGCCTGCCCGTGAGGAACTTCAGACAATGGCCGACAGCGGGGCTTCGCATTCCGGGGCGCGATCAATTTGTCGCGAAATTCCTGATTTTTGCGACAAAATCGCCGGCGCTGATTTTGCAGGGAAAAATCTGTCGCAAAAATCAGGTGCGAAAGTCAAACTTGTGCGACTGACTTTCGCGACACGTCGCGGCCCGGATTCCGCGCCGCTGCGGACGTGGTGCAGGTTTCAGGATTTGCGCGACATAAGGGGCGCGAAGGAATTTAATTCTGGATCACCAGATCAAAAGACCTTGGCGGGCAGACGCGCTCGAAATAGTTGCTTTCAACATCGTCCCAAACAGCGTGCCACGCGGCTAAAAAGCCCTCCGCGCCCTGTTCGCGCGCAGCAGTCCGTTCATGCCGCACTTTGGTCGGCACATCCACGATCACGGCGAGGTCGATCAAATCCCGAAGGAACGGAGATGCGGAATAAGCTCCTTCGAGCAGAATCGTGGGCGCTGGCGCGACTTCGGTAAATTCGTTCTTGAGGCTGTAAGTGCCATCCGGGCCTAGTCCCTGCATGAAGTCGAAAGCTCGCCACTGTGCAGGTTCCCCCTTGCGTAGAGGCTCTATTGCCTCGCGAACGCGGTCCCACTCAAAAACGCGATTCAACCGCTCCGCCACGGTTTTGTGAGGCCACTCGGATTCGGGAACCTGCGTTTGATAGAAATCATCGAGCGTAACCAAGGCTATGTCGGTCAGCTTCGCCAACCTTGCCGCAATCGTTGACTTACCGGAGCCGCTTCCCCCGTCAAGCGCCACGACAACAGGACGTGCGAGTTCGGCGCGGAGGGCTTCTATTCTCTCAAGTATGTGGAGTTCAGGCGACTTCATTGTTCAACCAATTTCGATGATGCTGCGTTGTCGCAAAAATTCCAAAACCCGCGACAGCTTTCTTGTCGCATAATAGGGATTTCCGCGACGGTTTGCACGAGGTAGATTCCGGGCATGTCGCAGATCCCGGTCCGACCCTTCCTGTTCCTCGTGGTGGCGGTTCCCGCGGTGGCGCTCGCCGGGGGCGTGGCCTCCGGTGGACCCGCGTCCCCGACATCGGCGTCCGAGGTGCGTCCC
>JBHIWX010000166.1:0-4037 GCA_041987205.1 Rhizobiaceae bacterium
TGTCAACCGCAATACCGGCCGTTCACGCCCGGAAGAGCCATCTATTCCTTGAGAACGATCCCGCCGAGAATGGTCGAATTGGACCAGACGGTCTGGTCGCCGGTTGCCTTGTAGACTTCGGTGCGGACATTGCTGACGATCGATTCGAGATCGATGCCCGGTCGGTCCAGATGCTTCAGCAATGCTGCCGCAAAAGGGCTGTGGCCATCCGTGCCGGCATGGATCGTGGCGCCCGGCGCCGTCGCGAAGACCATAATGACCTGGCTACCCGCCTCCCCCTCGGATGGCAATGGAAGCTGGTCGCCGCCAAACGGATTGTTGCGCGAGGCGTCGAGGAAGATCAGCGACTTCCCGGCGCCCGAGGCAGCCGCCATCGCCGCGTCGAGCCGGAGCGTGCCGCCCGGCACGTCCTGGGCGCCCTCAAGTGACGCATCCGCAGGCACGAGCAGATTCGTGCCGCCGATCTGCAGGCCATGGCCAGTGTAATAGAAGGCGGCGATCGTCGCGCCCTCCGCCGCGCGAGCGAAGCCTTGCAGCGCATCACGCATTGTCGCCATGTCCGCATCGGTCACGATGGTGACGTCGAAACCCAGCCCCTCGAAGGTATGGCCCAGCGCCGTGACGTCGGCGCCGGCATTGGCGAGCGCGGGAAGGTGGTCGTAATCGCCATTGCCGATGAGGAGCGCCACGCGCTCCGCCGCGACGCCAATACCGCTCAGTAGCATCAGGCCTGTCGCGAGAAAAAGAACCGGAACCATGCGCATCGAAATAGCCCCCACCTTCGGATCGCACCGCATCACCGGACTATCGCATCGCGCGCAAGGCCACGCAAATGCAAGTCAATCGAGACTTATTGTCAACGCGCGGCCAAGGGCGATCTGGGCGGCACAACTGCTGAATCGACACTTCGCCTCGCCCCATTTCCGCCACGACATGGGTCGAAACGCGCCCCAATTTGCGCAAAACCTCGCCGCAGAGCCGTTGTTTCATACCGCAATGTGCATTTCGTCACACCGTGCCGGCACGCCCGCCCCGATTTCCGGGCTACCGGCCCAGGAGAGAACGACATGACTTCGCATGAAACGATCATCGACGAAGGTTACGCGGAAGAGACGGCCCGCACCGCAACGGCCCGGGCATTCACCGCGATGCTTTTCGTCAATCTGATCGCGGTCGTCGCCATCCTGACCGCCAGCGTCGCGACCTTCAGCGCGCTGGCCTAGGCTTCGCATTTCCCTGAAAAGTCAGAATTCCAGCGCACCGACCGGCGGCGTGTCGTCCCGGCGCTGCGCCAGACGTTGCTCGATTGCCTCGAACGCACCTTTCGGATTGTCGAGATCGGCGACTGAGGCGCGTTCTCCGGTCGTCAGATCCATCACCAGCGTCCCGCCACCGAACAGCCGGCCCGACAGGCCTCGTTTCACCCGCACCCGGTCGATCAGGTCGAGCGGCATGTCGACCGGCATGTCGCGCGGCCAGCCCGGATGATAGCGCACTGCGTCGGCCAGCACCTGAACGCGAACCGTCTGGTAGCGCAGGAAGGCGTGGGCGGCGAGCAACGGCACGCCTACCGCGAGGACAATGAAGAGGAGCCTCGTAGTGGCATCATCGCTCCTGCCCTCGCTGACGAGATAGAACCATCCCGCCGCATAGATGATGGCGATCGCGAGCACTGGTACGAAGGGGTGCCAGCGCGCCCGGAAGGAAGGCGTCGACACGCCTTCGTCCAGCTCAAACCCGGTGACATCCTGGATCGGGTGCGCATGAGGAACGCCGTGGCGGTGCTTGTCGCCAGCCGCAACATCATCCCCGTCCGGGCCGATTGGCGCCGACGCCCCTGAACTCAACTGCGAATCCGACATCGCATTTCCCCGCGCGCCATACGTCCCGTCGCCAGCGCATCGTCCATAGTGCATTCACCGTCCATGTCGGCACTCTAGCATCGACGACGCACAACGGAAGGTCCGCGCCACGCGGGTCTGTGGGCAAATCCTCCGCACGAGTGATGAATTCGCCCGCGTACGCCCTATCTTTCCCGCAACTGCCTATCACACGCCATCATGACCAACCCCGCCGCGAGGAGGCGTTTCTCATGCCGTTGAAGCCAATTGCAGTTGCTGCCCTGCTCTTCGTGTCCACCCTGCCCACCGCCGCCGAGGAGTTTTTCGAAAGCGAATCCGGCACCATCCGGGTCGACGAGATCGCCACCGGATTGGATCACCCCTGGGGCATGGCGATGCTGCCGGACGGATCGCTGCTGGTGACCGAGCGGCGCGGCCGGCTCTGGCGCATCGCGGACGGCAAACGCGCCGAGATCGACGGCCTGCCGGAAATCGCCGCCTTCGGCCAGGGCGGCCTGCTCGACATCGTCGCTGATGAGGATTTCGGGCAGTCGCGGCGCATCTGGTTCACCTACTCCGAGCCCGGTCCCGATGGCGCCGGCACCGCACTTGCGACCGCCACCCTGCCGAACGATTTCGCCCGACTGGAAGGCTTCGAACGACTCTGGACGATGTCGAAGAAGACCGGCCGGCGCCAGCATTTCGGTTCGCGCATCGTGCTCGCGCCGGACGACAAACTCTTCGTCACCGTGGGCGAACGCGGTCAGGGCGAACGCGCCCAGGATTTCGCCGACAGTGCCGGTTCGGTGCTCCGCCTCAACCGCGATGGCTCGATCCCAGCCGACAACCCCTTTGCCGACAACGGGAAGGGCCTGCCGGAACTGTGGTCCAAGGGGCACCGCAACCCGCAGGGTGCGGTCTGGGATGCCGAGCGCGCGAAACTCTGGACGGTCGAACATGGCGCAAGGGGTGGCGACGAGATCAACGCGCCCGAGCCCGGCAGGAACTATGGCTGGCCGGTCATCACCTACGGCACCGATTACGACGGCACCAGTATCGGTGTCGGCACGCAGGCGCAGGGCTATGAGCAGCCAGTGTACTACTGGGATCCCTCGATCGCGCCGTCGGGCATGGCGGTCTACGATGGCGAGCTCTTCCCTGACTGGAAGGGCGATCTCCTTGTCGGCGCACTGAAATTCCAGTTGCTCGTTCGCCTGGAGGTCGAGGACGGCAAGATCGTCGGCGAGGAGCGCCTGCTGGAGGGTGCCTATGGCCGCATTCGCGATGTGCGGGTCTTCGACGACGGCGCGATCTGGCTCCTGACCGATGAAGCGAACGGCAAGGTGCTTCGCGTCACGCCGGCGGACTGAAGTTCACATGCCAACGAAAAAGGGCGCCCTCCGGGGGCGCCCTTCATGTTGTCCGGGTATTGGTCGTGACGGCCGGCGTCAGTCCTGACGGGTCTGGCTGTCGACGATCAGCGTGGCGAGCTGGCCATATTCACCGCATGCCTTCGAGCCGCAAATGCGCTCGATCTCGCTGAGCTGCTCGCGCGCCTTTTCAAGCAGGCCGAGCTGGATATAGGCCTCGCCCAGATATTCGCGCACCAGGCTGAAATCCGGATCCTTCGCGACGGCCGCGCGGTAATAGCCGAGCGCCACGTCCATGTTGCCGAGCTTGCGGTTGGAGTAGCCGAGATAGTTGAGTACGCGCGGATCGTCCTGATCGGGCGCCATCTTCAGCGTGCCGATGGCCTTTTCGAAATGGCCGGCCTTGGCCATGGAGCGACCGTAATCGTAGATCAGCCCCTGCTTTTCTTCCTTGGGCTTCGTCTTCAGATCGGCTTCCTTGACGCATTTGCCCTTGCCGAAAAGGCGCTTGGCCTCCGGATCCCAGACCTCGCCCTCGGGGCATTCCTGGGGCTTGGCCGATGTCGTGTCGCTTGAGTCCCCGCCTTCTCCGGCGGCAAACGCATTTCCGGCCGCACCGGCGGAAAGACCCGCCACCAGCAAGGCGGCCATTGCAGTCTTGAGCAGGCTGTACATGGAGTTCTCCTGAATTCGATGGTCCCGCGCCACGATGGTGCCGCCACACGGGGACTCGCATTCTAACCCGAAAGGCGGATTTCGCAGCGTGCAAAAACGCACATTGCCAAACCTGCCCGTGCAGTGCGGACGGGAGCGCTAGCTGAGGCGC
>JBHIWX010000167.1:0-4018 GCA_041987205.1 Rhizobiaceae bacterium
CGCTGTTCGCCGATCCGGATGCGGGCGAGGCACAGCTCGAAGCGGCGAAGGCGACGAGCGCGAACCGGGTGGAACTCTACACCGGGCCTTATGGGGGCGCCGTCGACGATCCGGATCGCGCGGCGGCCGAGCTGGCGAAGCTCAAGGCCACGGCGGAAACGGCGCATGCACTTGGCCTCGGCGTCAATGCCGGTCACGATCTGACGGTCGACAATCTGCCGGCGCTGGCGCGCGCCATTCCCTTCCTCGCCGAGACCTCCATCGGGCACGCCCTGACGGGCGATGCGCTGGAGTTCGGCATGGCCGAGACGGTTAAGCGTTTCCTGAAGGCGCTGGAGGGCTAGCCGGAAGCCGGCAGCGCCAGTTCCAGCATGGGCAGGGACCGGCCGGGGATCGATTCGGACGGTTTCTCGCCGAACCGGCGCATGCCCATGGCGAGGTAGAATGCCTCCGCATTGGGGTCGGCCTGACAGACGAGCCGGCGCGCGCCGGCCTGTTGCGCAATTGCCAGCATGTCGCGCCAGAGCCGTTTGCCGACGCCCTTGCCGATGAAGGGCGGGTCGACGAACATCGCCTCGAGCTCGGCTTCGTCACCGTCGAGCACGAGGCGGTAGAAACCGGCCATGGCGCCGTCCGCCGATACGATGCGCACGGTCTCCGCCTCGAAGGCTTCAACCGGGACGGCGAGTTCCTCGCGGCAGGCCTCCATGAAGGCGTCGTCATAGCCCCAATAGGCCTTGGCGCGGAAGGCGAGGGCGGACATTTCGGGCGCGTCGGGTACGCCACCATCTGTGATGTTCAGGTTCATTTCGGTGCGTTGATCGGTCTGTTCTGCGTCCAATCCCAGGTGCCGAGGTCGCGCTCGCGCACGGCCTGCTTCCAGCCGACATCCTCGGCGCGGTGCTTGAAGTTGAGCCCTTCGGGCGAGTGGCGGGTGATGCCGTCGAACAGGGTCGCGATCATCTGGGTGTTCTCGATGCCCATCGCTTCAACGGCCTGGTTGATCATCAGCTTCTGCATCATGAGCTGGTTTCTCGGCACCGAGGCCATGCGCTCGGCCAGCGCGTCGACGCGCGCGTCGAGCTGGTCCGCCGGCACGGCATCGAGCACCAGGCCCATCTCCTTCGCTTCCCGGCCGGTGATCTTGTCGCCGGTGAACAGCATGCGCTTAGCCTTTTCCGGGCCCAGGCGATAGATCCACATCGCCGTGGTCGGGCAGCCCCAGACGCGCACCGGCATGTAGCCGATCAGCGCGTCCTCCTCCATCACCACCATGTCGCAGCACAGCGCGATGTCGGATCCGCCGGCGACCGCAAAGCCGTGCACCTTGGCGATGACCGGCTTGTAGGAGCGCCACAGCGCCATGAAGCGCTCGGTGTTCTTCTTCATGAACTTGTAGTCGCGCATCGGGTCCCACGGCATTTCCTGCGTGGCGTCACCCGAACCGTTGGCCTCGGCGTAGTATTTCAAATCGTAGCCGGCACAAAACGCCTTGCCGGCGCCCGAAAGCACGATGACATGGACGTCGTCGTCGTCATTGGCCGCCTGAACAGCTGCGGCGAGTTCCTCCGGCAGGCGGTCGTCGATGGCATTCATGACGTCCGGGCGGTTGAGCACGATGCGGGCAATGCGTCCGTCGCGCTCCCATACAACGGTTGGTTCCGGCACGGTTTCTCCTCCTGGCTGGCCCCAAACAAGCATTCGGGCGACTATCGAAGCGCACGCCGCAGGATGCAACAGGGCAATGACCAGATCGGTGGCCAGATCGGGCAGGGGAAGGTTGCTACGCGCACAAGAATGCCGGTTGCGCGGCGCTGGCGGCTTCTCCACAATGGCCCTGCCGGGGGAATCGGGGGTAGGTGTCCCGGCACCGATCCGTTCCGGGGAGAGAACCATGTTCAAACGCAAATTCGTGCATGCCCTGCCGCTCGCCTTCGCCGCCTTGCTGGCGAGCCAGAGCGCGTCCCACGCCTTCACCGCGCCGCTCGCGCTGATGGACTGGGCGATCAAGAAGTCGAACAAGGAAGCGCTGGCGACGCCCGGGCATGCCGAATGGTGTGCCCGAAGCAAGCCCGGTTATCGTGCACAATGGAACAATTGGCGCACGCCGGACGGGCGCGTGACCTATTGCGCGTCGCCCTACTACACGCCGCCCTGGCAGGTGCCATACGCTAACCGTTAGGCGCGAACAGCCAGCGCGCCTTTGCCAATTCCTGATTTCAGCGAACGGTCGTGGCGCGGCGCGCCAGATGCCGGCGCAACAGTGCGACGTTGCGCCGGTTTGCCTTGAAGGCGAAGTCGAAAAGCGAACCGACGAGCGGTATGGCGCCGACGAGAGAGTCGAGCGCGACATTGCCGACCATGCGCGCCAGCAGGTGTGCGGGTACGTCGAATTTTGCGGCGCGCCAGACCAGCCATGCGGAGACGAGCCCCGTCGCGACATCGCCCACGCCCGGGACGAGGCCAGCCAGCGCATCGACGCCGAAGCGGAAGCCTGTGCCGGGCAGCCGCCAGCGCGAATCGAGCAGCCAGGAAAGACTGTCGAGTTCCTCCAGCAGGTTCTGATGCGCTTCCCTGGGGGACCGCGTCGCGGCATCGATCCCTGCGAGGCTGCCAGGGGCGAGGCTCGGCATGGGCGCTATCTCCGCAGGATGATCCAGACGGCGTGGATAATGCCCGGAATATAGCCAAGGATCGTCAGCAGGACGTTCAGCCAGAATTGAAGGCCGAGGCCGACCTGCATGAAGACGCCGAGCGGCGGCAGGATGATGGCGAGCAGGATGCGGAGCACGTCGCCCCGCGTTTCCTTTGACTGCTGACGTTCGTTGTATTCGTGGATGGTCATCGCATTACCCCTTGGTTGACACCGCGAGCGCGGCCATTGCCCTTTCAACGCGGAAAGGGGGGCAGAGGTTGCGATCGGCGGAAACCTCATCCTTGCTGCTGCCGTCGGACCGGAGCGGCGTCAGGCCTTCCAGTCTGCCTGCATGGCGTCGGCGATCTTCAGGAAATCGCCTTCGGGAAGGTCGAAGGCGCCGCGGCGGAAGGCATAACCCCAGTGGGCGCGGTCTTCGATGAAGGACAATTCGTCCAGCATGGGTCGGATCGACGCTTCTACGGCGGAAAGGAAATCGACGTCGCGCCGCCAGGGATGAAACCCTTCAGCCTGGTTGGCCTGGTAAGCTTCGCCCGGCCGGATGCGTCCGATGGCGACGAAGGCCTGGACGGGATCGCCATCGCGCAGGCGTTCGCGCGGCGCGTAATAGACGATGCCGTCGCCCGGCGCTAAACGCTTGACTAGTTGGGGCTTGCCGTGGCCGAGCTGGCAGAAGCCTCCGGCCTCGCCGGTCTTCACATGGTCGCGGCTGGCAACGCCGATCCAGTATCTGGGCATGGCCCGCTCCGATGGTTTGACTGGCACCGGACTATGACGGTTGGCATCACCAGGCAATCGGCAGAAAGGCGGGCTCCTGACAGGGGAATGTCAGGAGTGACCGTCAAACCTGAAGTCGCGCTATGCCATCCAGGAATAGTGTGGATTGCGCGCGACGACCTTGCGATGAATTTGCGCGATCTGTTGTACCAGTGATTGCCTGTCATCGAGCCAGAGGGGCGTCCGGCCAGGCGATTCTAGCGCATAGCCCTGCATGATGCGGCTCGACCAGGCGCGCTGAAGCTTTGGCGACCAATCGAGATCAGGCAGGGTTTCCATGATGATAGCGGCCAGTTCCAGGCAATGGACTGCCCACATCTCGTCCTTCTCCTGCTCGCCGGCGGCTTTCCACGCGGCACGGGCGGAGGTCGGGAGCAGGCGCTTCGTGTAGAGCGGGCGGGGTACGCGCAGGAGCTCACCCTGACAGACCATGCGGGCCACCCAAAGGGCATCGGCGGCAAAGCCGCCGATCGCGAATTCCGGTACGTTGAATTGCGGCGCACGGAGGCGATCGAACACGCCGCGCATGGCGACGGCGGCGTAGCGCCCGGCGATCATGGTAACCAGGCGGCTTTCAATAGTGCC
>JBHIWX010000168.1:0-3979 GCA_041987205.1 Rhizobiaceae bacterium
ACCAGCGCTGCACCTGGCCGCGCTGGCTTTTGGCGACGCGAATCGTCTCCGGGTATTCGTAGGCCATCCAGTCCGGCGCCGCTTCGAGCAGTTCCAGCTCCTCGCGGCCGAGCCCGGTTTCCTCCCGGATGGCCCGGCCCACCGCGGGGCTGAGGGCAGCGAGCGTCGAGGAGAGGGCGTCGAGCGTCAGGGCGATCGGTGCCAGGTCGGTGTCGACCAGGAGGCCGTCGCCCTCCATCAGCTCGCGAATCGTGGCGTGGGTGAGGGTCGCGGCGTCCGGCAAGCTGGTCACGCCGGCGGAGATCGCCTGGGCCTTTTGCGCCGGCGCCGATGTCGTCAATTCCGCGCGCGGCTTCATGTTCGCACTCGGCTGCATCCAGGCGCTCAAATGCAACAGGAACACCTGCCCGACCGGCATCACCACGCATAATCCGCGCTTGCAGCGCGGGCTCGATCCTGCCGACAAGGCGGTGCGCGTGAAGAATTACGTCGAGAAGGTTCACAAGGGCGTCGGTATTATCGCACATTCATGCGGGGTGGCGCATGCCCGGGCACTCGGACCCGCGCATGTGCGCATGGTACAGCCGAACGGTACCTCGATGACGCTCGAGCAGATCGCGCATGCGGCGGAGGCTGGACGCCCAACCGCCCCGATCCCCGCGATGCACGCCGGCGCGCACGCCACAAGCTGAACACCAGGAGGACGCGCCATGCACGCCAGTCAGACAAAAATGGTCAAGGCCTCGGACCTCTTCGTCCGCACGCTCGAAAACGAAGGCGTCGAGGTGATCTTCGCGGTGCCGGGAGAAGAAAATCTCGACCTGCTGGAATCGCTGCGCCAGTCGAAAATCCGGGTGGTGCTCAACCGACACGAACAGGCCGCCGGCTTCATGGCGGCCACCTATGGCAGGCTGACCGGCAATGCCGGAGTGTGCCTTTCGACCCTCGGTCCCGGCGCAACCAATTTCATGACGGCGGCGGCCTACGCCCATCTCGGTGCGTTCCCGATGATCATGATCACGGGACAAAAGCCATCGCGGCACGGACGGCAGGGCCGATTCCAGATCGTCGACATCGTGGCCACCATGAAGCCCGTCACCAAGATGGCCAAGGCTATCGTTGACGCCACGGCAATCCCGTCCATCATCTCCGACGCATTCAGGGTGGCCGAAGCCGAGCGCCCGGGCGCGGTCCACCTTGAATTGCCTGAAGACGTCGCCGCCGAAATGGTGCCGGACGAACAGCCGGTGCCGCGCTCGCGCGCGCGTCTGCCGCAATGCCCGGAGGCCTCGCTGGACGAGGCGGCCGAACTGATCCGCGCCGCGAAGCACCCGTTGCTCGTCGTCGGCGCGGGGGCGAACCGCAGGCCGGCATTCGAAGCGCTCGACGATTTCGTCCGCACCACGCGCATTCCGTTCGTCACAACGCAAATGGGAAAAGGCGCGGTCGGCGGCAGCCACGACGAATATCTAGGCACCGCCGCGCTGTCGGAAGGCGACTACATCCACAAGGCCTTCGATCGCGCCGACCTCATCATCAATGCCGGTCACGACGTGGTCGAGAAACCGCCTTTCCTGATGCGCCATGGCGGGCCGAAGGTCATCCACGTCAACTTCAGCCCGGCCGAAATCGACGAGGTCTATTTCCCGCAGGCCGAATTGCTGGGCGAGATCGGAACGACCTTCGTGTCGCTGACCGAGCGGCTACGCGACGGATGCCGGCACGATCCCTCGCCCTTCTACGCGGTGCGCGACGAGGTGGCGCAAAAGGTCAATACCGGCGAGGACGATGACCGCTTCCCGATGCTGCCGCAGCGTATCGTCGCCGATGTGCGTCGGGTCATGCCTTCCGACGGCATCGTGTCGCTCGACAACGGCATGTACAAGATCTGGTTCGCGCGCTCCTATCGGGCACGCCAGCCAAACACGCTGCTGCTCGACAATGCGCTCGCCACCATGGGCGCCGGCCTGCCCCAGGCGATGGCGGCGGCGATGCTCCATCCGGGGCGGCGGGTGCTCGCGGTCGCCGGCGACGGTGGCTTCATGATGAACAGCCAGGAGATGGAAACCGCCGTACGGCTCGGCCTCAACCTTGTCGTGCTGATTCTGCGCGACGACGCCTATGGCATGATCCGCTGGAAGCAGGCGGCAGGCGACTTTCCCGACTGGGGGCTGACATACGGCAATCCCGATTTCGTTGCCTATGCGCAGAGCTATGGCGCGACCGGCCATCGCGTCGAGGATGCCACGTCGTTCAGGAGCATTCTCGCTTCGGCGTTCGAGGCGGGCGGTGTCCATCTAATCGACACGCCCATCGACTACTCGCAGAACACACGTGTGCTGATCGACGAATTGCGAGAGATGCAGGGTGATGGCTGACACCGCGCTTAACGTATCCCGCGTCTTCCACCGCTTCCGATCGGAACTTGCGACCGTTTCCAGTGCACTGGTCGGAATGTTTCTAACCAATAGTGAATGACTGCTCACCAGCATTTGTCGCTATCGGCGACCGGCGGGTATCGCGAGTAATGGCCTGTTTAATTGGTTAGCTAGCTGATCCCAGATTCGATCTGCTGCTTGCAATGTGCGCACAAAGAAATCGCCTGCGATTGCGCTGCTTCAGTAAGCTATTGAAAAGATTGGCGCACCCGACAGGATTCGAACCTGTGACCTCTGCCTTCGGAGGGCAGCGCTCTATCCAGCTGAGCTACGGGTGCCTGCGGTTCCGGTCACACAAGGGTGTGCATGCCGAACCGCGAATTTCCGGGCCTGTTTAACCGAAGCCGCCCGGAGCGGCAATCATGAAATAGACCGGCGAAACCGGCCGCGACCCGGTTCAGCCGAGCAGGCCTTCCTGCTTCAGCGCCTTCCAGGTGTCGTCGAGCGTCTTCTTCGCCAGCGCGACGAGTTCGTCCGCCTCCTCGTGCGAAAGCGTCAGGGGCGGCGAGAGGATCAGGCTGTCGCGGACGGCGCGCATGACGAGGCCGTTGTCGAAGGAAAAGTCGCGGGCGATGATGCCGACCTGCCCGACGGGGTCGAAGCGCTTCGACAGATTATTCTTGTTCGGCACCATTTCGAGCGCGCCGACGAGCCCCTTCATGCGCGCTTCCCCGACGAGGTCGTGCTCGGCCAGTTTCAGCCAGCGTTCGGCCAGATAGGGGCCGATATCGTCATGGACGCGTTCGACGAGCTTCTCGCGGCGCATGATCTCCAGATTGGCGAGCGCGGCTGCACAGCAGGCCGGATGACCCGAATAGGTGTAGCCGTGGTAGAATTCGCCGGCCGCCGCCTGGTGGAAGACTTCCGCGACCTTGTCGGAGACCGCGACGGCGCCCAGCGGCAGATAGCCGGAGGATATTCCCTTGGCCATGGCCATCAGATCGGGCTCGGTGCCATAGGTCTCGCAGCCGAACCATTGCCCGGTTCGGCCGAAACCGCAGATCACCTCGTCGGAGATGAACAGGATGTCGCGTTCATCGAGGATGCGCTTGACTTCCGGCCAGTAGGTCTCCGGCGGGATGATGACGCCGCCGGCGCCCTGGATCGGTTCGGCGATGAAGGCGGCGACCGTGTCCGGCCCCTGGAACACGATCTCGCGCTCCAGCATTTCGTGTTCCGGCCGGTGAGGGCGCGCCCTGCGCAGCCCGTTCGCTGAAGCGAACCCGCAAATGCGTTGAAATCGAAAGGCGGATGAACGGCACCGGTGTGCCCCCATCAGCGTAAAGGCGCGTTAGTGGACCATCGATCACGTGAAGCATCCGGCCTTCTGTTCGCGCTCGCCGGTTTCGCGCTGCTTTCCGTCGGGGATGCGGTCGTCAAGTCGATGGCCGGGTTGTGGCCTGGGCTGGCGATCGCGGCGTTGCGCTATGTGGCGGGCGTGATCGGGCTGGGCGTGGTGCTGGCGCTGCGCGAAGGGCGGGCCGGGTTCCGCATGGCGCGGCCCGGCTGGCAAATGCTGCGGGGCGGGGGCGTGGCGATAT
>JBHIWX010000169.1:0-3965 GCA_041987205.1 Rhizobiaceae bacterium
TCGTCCATGTTGAGCTTGCCGAGCATCACCGCGCCATCGGCCCACAGGTTCGAGGTCACGGTCGATTCGTAATGCGGCAGGAACCGGTCGAGCACGTGGCTGGCGGCCTGGGTATGCACACCCCTGGTCGCAAACAGATCCTTGACGCCGAGCGGGATGCCTTCCAGTTCGCCGATATCGCCCTTCGCCAGCCTTTCGTCGCTGGCCTTCGCCATGGCGCGCGCCCGATCATGGGTCACCTCGACATAGGCGTTGAGGCTCGGATTGGCCGCGTCGATGGCGGACAGATAGGCCTCGGCGAGTTCGGAGGCGGTGAACTCACGGGCGCGCAGCTTTTCGCGGGCCTGGGCGATGGTGAAGTGCGTCAGATCGGTCATGTCGTACCTAAAGCGTCTTTTCGTAAAACCGGCTCCAGCCGGAATCGGGATAATCGAGCACGGCCCCGCACTGGGTGAAACCGCTCCGTTCGTAGATGCGCCATGCCGGCTCGAAACCCGGCGCTTCGCCGGTCTCCAGCACGAGGCGGGCAATGTTCCGGTCGCGGGCGAGCGCCTCGACCTGCCTGAGCAGTGCTGAGCCGACGCGTGTGCCGCGCACGGCCGGCACGGTGTACATGCGCTTGACCTCGCCCAGCGCGACGCCGTCGACCACGCCATGCTCCTTTAGCGAGGCCATGCCGACCGCCCGGCCCGAGCTGTCGCGGGCGACGAACACGGTCACGCCCGGTTCGGCCATCTGCTCGACGGTAAGCTGGAACTGGAACTCTCGCGGGGTGAGCGGGATCATGTAGGCGTTCAACTCGGCGACCATAGCCCGCACGTCGTCCTGCAACGGCGTTTCGGCGGCGATCACAGGGGCTTCGGCCGTCAGTTCGGACAACGCACGAACTCCCGCTCGATCAGCCGCAGCGAGGCAAGCCGCTCCTCGCCCAGTCGCTTCGCAACATAATCGTTTTGCGAGGTGACGGTGATGGTATCCCCTGCCACCGGCGTCAGCACGAATGTGTCCGGCCAGCTCACACCGGAATCGTCGCCACAGATCGCCGATCCCAGCGTCTGGTTACCGGTGTCGCCGTCAGGACGGTTCATGAAGCCGACGAAAGTGCAGTCATAGGTGTAGACAAACAGGCGCTCGCCGGTGAGCAGCGGTCCGTCGTCGACGGGTGCGTCAGGCGCGCAGGCCGCTGTCTCGGCGCCATAGCGCTGTCCGTCGGCGAGAAAGTCAGGCTGGTCATCCGCCCGTGCCACGCCCGCATGGGCGGCGCAGATCGCGGCAAGCATGGCCATGCCGACAGCGATGTTGACGGGGCTGTGGGGGGTCATTCGACGACCTTCGGCACCAGGAAGAAATGGTCCTCGCTCAGGGGCGCGTTGGCGACGATATCGGCGGCTTTGTCGCCTTCGGTCACGACGTCGGTGCGCTTGCGCATCGCCATTTCCACAACGGACGTCATCGGTTCGACGCCTTCGACATTGACCTCGTTCAGCTGCTCCACGAAGCCGAGAATGGCGTTGAGTTCGCCCTGCATCTTCGCCGCCTCGTCCTCGGTGACGGCGATTCGGGCGAGATGGGCGACGCGCTTGACGGTGTCGAGATCGACGGACATGGGAGCATTCCGGATTTGCTGGATGAGTGTATGCACTCCCGCTATAGCGGGATGGCAAAACCGGATCAACCAATGCGTTTCGCGATCAGGCGAATTCGCGTCAGAGCCCTAGCGCGTCGTGGCGATCTTGTAGGAGGCGAACAGGAAGAAGCAGCCGAGGGCACCTTCGATCCAGCGGCGCGCACGCCGGTATACGGCGCGCACCGGCCCGGACGAAAGCAGCAATGCGTATCCGCCATGGCCGATGAAGGAGATCAGGAACGAGCCGCAAACGAACAGCATGACGATCGGCGCCGGCACATCGCCCGCCCCACCGACGCCGGCGATCGCCAGCCAGAAAAAGATCGCCTTGGGATTGGTGACCTGCAACAGGAAGCCGTTGAGCCCTGTCCGCCAGGCGTTTTGTTCACGCACCTGCATGACGACAAGTTCGCCCTGCCGTGACGCACTACGGAACGCCTTGAAAGCAAGCCAGGCGAGATAGGCAGCGCCAACCATGCGAACGACGGTCATGAGTTCGGCCACCTGCGCAAAAATCGCCGTAATGCCCAGCACGGTGGCAATGCAAATGGCCGATGAGCCGCAGGCGACGCCGAAGGCTGTAACGACAGACGGCAACCGGCCCTGACTTACCGCCACACCGAGAATCAACGCCACGCTGGGTCCGGGCGACAGGACGGCGACGACCAGGATCGACCAGGCGAGAAAGAACTGCGGCAGATATTCGCTCATGGCCGATGCCCCCAGGCTGAACAGGAGAACAATCTAACCGAGCGGAAAAGAACACATCAAGAACGAACTTGTCACCCGGACAATGCCTGCTGACAGAAGCAGACACCGCGTGTTCCTGCTCAGATGGCCCTGATCCAGTACTCCCGATCGAAACGCTGGCCGTATTTCTCGATGCCGGGGGTGACCGTCTCGATGGAAAAGCGATAGCCGGCATAAAGCCTGCGGGCGCTTGTAAGGCGGGAATAGGTTTCGAGGCGGACGTACGGAACACCATGGTCCCGGGCATGGCCGAGCGCGGTGTCCATCAATGCCTGCGCGATCCCCTTCCCGCGCTGCGCCGGTTCGACCAGCACGAAATTGAGGAAGGCGGTGTCTTCGGCCATTTTCGAGATCGCGATGGAGCCCGCACGCCCGCCATCCACTTCCGCGATCCACAGCCGCCTGAACGGGTCATCGCGGCCAAGAAAGGCATCGAGCTTGGCGGCGATGTCGACCTCGAAATCGCGTGTGAAGCCGAATTCGTCGGCATAGATCGCGCCGTGGCGGGCAACCACCCATGCCGGGTCGTCGTCGTTTGCCAGGCGGAGTTCGACGACCGGCCCGGTCACGACACGAAGCGCTCGGTCTGGCCCGGCTCCGGCAGGAAGCAGGTGTCCCTCCTCCCGAACCAGCGGAAGCGATTGCGTGCGATCGTCTCGTAAACGGCATCCCGCAAGCGACGGGGCAGGACATGGAAGCCCCAAAGGAGCGCATAGGGAAAGCCGAGGATGCGGCAGATGCGCAGCCAGGCATCCGATTTCTGCCAGAGCTTTCCATCCTCGAGCAGGATCATCGTCTCGTAATCGTCGCTGACGAGTCCGTAATGGCGGAACAGCGCCGCGCCGGTCTGCGACTGCGCCGCTGTCAGCCGGAAGCGCGCCTTGCGGTCAAAGCGCATCAGCCAGAGCGCGCCGCCCGAGCACAGCACGCACATGCCGTCGAAGATCACAAGCGGCCTGTCGTCCGGAAAATCGGGAACCGAAGGGTCTTCGCGATAGCTTTTGGCCCCTTCCGTCATCCGATCGCCCTACACGAACAGATCGACCTGTTCGAACTTCCTGACATCGACGATGCCGACATCGGAGATGCGCAGTTCGGGGATGACCACCAGCGCCAGCAGCGAGTGCTGCATGTAGGCATTATTGAGCGTGCAGCCCATCTCGGCCATGGCGGCGACCATCTTCGCTGCCTTGTCGGCGACAATCTCGGCCGGCTCGTCGCTCATCAGCCCGGCAATGGGCAATTCGACCAGCGCCAGTTCCTCGCCCTTGTGGAAGACGGTGACGCCGCCGCCCACCTCGCGCAGCCGGTTGGCGGCGGCGGCCATGTCCTTGCGGCTAGTGCCGACGACAATCATGTGGTGGCTGTCATGGGCCACGGTCGCGGCGATGGCGCATTTCTTGTCGTAGCCGAAGCCGGTGACGAAGCCGTTGACCACGCCTCCCGTGGCGCGGTGGCGCTCGACCAGCGCGATCTGGCAGATGTCCTTCTTGCGGTCCATCTGGACGATGCCGTCCTCGACGGAGAGCGTGCGTTCCAGCGCGCGGGTCGGCGCCTGGTTCTCGATCACGCCGATGACGCGCGTCTT
>JBHIWX010000170.1:0-3846 GCA_041987205.1 Rhizobiaceae bacterium
GGTCGGAGGTCGGCTGCGCCGGATCGTCGGGCACCAGCGTGACCTGTTCCGGCTCGTTGGCGATGCACAGCGCGAGGAATTCCTCCGTCGGATAGCCCTCGATGTTGAATTCGCAACCGGCAAAGCGGTCGTCGATCAGCGCACGGATCGCCGGCACGTCCGAAAACCGGATGTGGCGCTGGTCTGGGCGCGGATGCACGGTGAGACCCTTCGCACCCGCTTCCAGCGCGATCGCGCCGATATGCGTGACGCTTGGCCACGGCAGGTCGCGCCGGTTCCTGAGAAAGGCGATGGCGTTGAGATTGACGGAGAGTTTGGCCGGCATGCGTGGGGACCCCGATTGCATTTCAATGGGCTGATTGAACCAAAATGTCTTGGCAATCAATACCATGTCATCGCGACGTCTATCGCCGGCGAATTCTCCCCAATATCCGGCATTGAAAGCTGCCGATTAACCGCGCCTTCATCTGTCCCGAGTACGGTGTGCGACACACATTCCGATTGAGTTCTTGCTTGCGCGAAACGCTTCGCGACGAAACTTCGATCGTCACGTTCCGCCGCATGGAGGGGCCCGGGGATGAGCCCGATCGAGACAGCCGATGTCTATTCAGCACTGGCGCCCTGGCTGATCGCGCTGTGCATCGTGTTTGGCCTGCTGCTCATCACCTGGATGGAGCGTTCGCGCCGCCTCGTCGTCGAAGCCAACGACTATCGCAATCGCTACGCCGCCACCATCGACAACCTCGCCGAGGGCGTCTACATGCGCGCGCTCACCGACGGCAGGATGATCAGCGCCAACAAGGCACTCGTCGCGCTGAACGGATACGACAATTGCGACCAGATGCTGGACGTCGTCAACGGTCCGGACTCCTACTGGTATGTCGACCCCGAACGCGAGCCGGAATTCCACCGGCTGCTCGAGCGTGACGGCGAGGTTCGCGATTTCATCTCGGAGATCTATCGTTACCGGACCTGCGAACGCCTGTGGGTCACGGAACAAGCACGGATCATCCGCGACGAAAAAACCGGTGATCCCCTGTTTTACGCCGGGTCGGTGCGTGACATCACGCCGGAGATACGCCAGCACCAGGTCGAGGAACGCCTCGAAAAACTCGCGAACAACCTTCCCGGTGGCCTGTTTCAGCTCGTCCGCCATCCCGACGGCCGGTTCTCCTGCCCCTATGTCAGTGACAGCTTCGCCTCCCTGTTCGGCCTGACCGGCAAGCTCAACAAGCTCGATCCCAACGACCATCTCTCCCGCGTCGATCCGAGGGATTTGACCGACTATCTGCGCAGCCTGCATGCCTCGGCCGAGGAACTGGCGCTGTGGAACCAGGAATTCCGCTGCCGGCTAGAAACCGGCGCCACGGTGTGGCTGCTGGTCACCGCCACGCCCGAGCGGCAGGTCGACGGCTCAATCATCTGGCACGGCTACATCAGCGACATTTCCGAGCGCAAGATGGCCGAGCGGCGCATTCACCGCCTCGCCTATTACGACTCGCTTACCGATCTGCCCAATCGCCGACTCTTCACCAGCCGGCTCGAGTCCGCCATGGCTTCGGTGCGGCGCCACGGCGAATATGGTGCGCTCATCTTCCTCGACCTCGACAATTTCAAGGCGCTCAACGACACGCGCGGCCACGAGGTCGGCGACACGCTTCTCAGGCTGGCGGCCACCCGGCTCGGCCAGTGCGTGCGCGAGCAGGACACGGTTGGCCGCTATGGCGGTGACGAATTCATGGTCCTGCTCGGCGAACTGGGATCCGATCGCGATCTAGCCGAGATCAGGTTGGCGGCGGCAGCGCGCAACATCCTCAACGGCTTTGCCGTAGCGTTCGACTTGTCCGGCCAGCCGCACGTAGCAACGCCGAGCATCGGCGCGGTCATCTTCGACGGCGTCGACCGTTCCGCCCGCAACCTGATCAACGAAGCCGACCTCGCCATGTACGAGGCCAAGAAGAACGGCCGGAACAATTTCGTGATCTTCGACGATGCCGCAGGCGAGATCGAGGAACGAAGACTCGCCACCGCCTGAACCGGACCCCCTGAGCCGGCGACCCGCCCGCTTTTTACCCGCAAGCAATTTGCGTCCTGGTGATGCGCCGTCGATATGCCGGCGGTCTGCGCCATCAGCATCAACGGCCTCGTGGCACACACCATCCATCCAGCCAGGCGAAAACCAGATAAGTTCCGCAACTACCCGCGCGGAACATGCGGGAGCGGTGACGCAAGTTTACCGAGCAACATCACTTTGGTTGATCGGCGAAGGACCTATGCCTGTCGTGCCAGTTCCATCTTGGTACTGAGCCAGTGCTCGATCTTGTCCGTAAGGCTTTTCGGCGAAACGGGTTTGGTGAGGTAATCATCCATGCCGGCGTCGAGGCAGCGCTCGCGGTCGCCCTTGAGCGCGTGGGCGGTCACCCCGATAATCGGCGTGCGCGGCGCGCCTTCCGCCTGCTCGATCGAACGGATCTCGCCGGTCGCCTCCAGCCCGTTCATGCCGGGCATGGAGATGTCCATCAACACCAGCGCGGGGCGATGCGTGCGATAGAGTTCGAGGGCTTCCAGGCCGTCGCGAGCCAGTTCCCAGCGCCAGTCGGTCCCCGCCAATATCTGCGAGAAGACGATCCGGTTCACCTCATTGTCCTCCGCAATCAGGATGTCGACCCGCCGGTCATGGATGGCCGGATCGTCCGGATCATGGCTGGAGCGCCGGTCGGGATCGGAATGCAAATCGATCCGCGCGATCTCCCTCGCACGCGCGACCGCATCCTCGAAGGAAAACCGTGTTTCCCGCGCATCCGGAACATCGATGAGTGCAATGGTCTGCCGGCCGATCGCCTCGCCATGACCTGATACTTTTTCGGGACTCGACGCCGTTTGATGCGGCGCAATCTCCGAGGGATAGGTCGAGTTATCCCGGGGTGCGACCGCTTGGTGATGTGCCATGTCTTGCGGCAAACGCGTTTCGTGTGCGGGAGCTTCGACGTCTGCCTGCGGTGAGGCCTCGCCTGCGGCGCCGATGCTTCGCAGCGCCTCGACGGCCTTGGCCGCCGCGCTGTCGCCGCCCTGCGAGCGTGCCTGCGCCAGCACCGACATCACCGTCTGGCGTAGTACCGCCGAACGTGCCGGCTTGGTCAGATGTGCCGCAATGCCGAGCGAAGCGAACGAACGCCCCTCCTCCGTCTGGTCGACCGAGGTCAGCATGATCACAGGGATGTCGGCCGCAGCCGGGCCAGCCCCGCCCTCGCGCATCAGTTCCAGCAACTGCCCGCCATTCATCTCCGGCATGTGATAGTCGAGCACGACCAGATCGATCGCCAGACCCTTGTCGGCCGCCGCCCGCATCACCGCAAGCGCTTCGGCGCCTGAACATGCCGCCGCCGCATCGAGCCGCCACGCCGCCATCTGCTCGGTCAGGATCTGCCGGTTGACCGCATTGTCGTCGACGATCAGCACCCGTGCCCCGCCGACATCGCCCGTCTCGACATGGCGCGGCCGCGATGCCCCGCCATGCAGCGGCAGGTTCACCGTGAAGAAGAAGGTCGAGCCCTCGCCTTCCGTGCTCTCGAAGCCGATCTCGCCGCCCATCAGTTCGACCAGCGATTTGGAGATGGCAAGCCCCAGCCCCGTGCCCTCGTGGCGGCGCGTCGCCGAGCCGTCGACCTGCGAGAACTTGGCGAACAGCGCATCCTGCTTGTCGGCCGGAATGCCGATGCCGGTGTCCGCGACCCGGAAGGTCAGCGCCATGCTGCCGCCAGGCGACAAATCCTGCGATGTTTCCGAAATTCCCTCCTCCGTGGAGGGCTTGCCCGTGACCTCGACCAGCACATGGCCTGCCTCGGT
>JBHIWX010000171.1:0-3800 GCA_041987205.1 Rhizobiaceae bacterium
ACCGATTTCGGAGACCGGAGTCACCTCGGCGGCCGTGCCGGTCAGGAAGCATTCCTCGAAATCCGGGAGTTCGTCCGGCATGATCGCGCGCTCGACGAGTTCGTAGCCGCGCCGCTGCGCCAGATCGATGACCGTGCGGCGCGTGATGCCGTCGAGGAAGCAATCCGGCGTCGGCGTGTGCAGAACGCCGTCCTTGGTGAAGAACACGTTCGCGCCCGTGGCCTCGGCGACCTGGCCGCGCCAGTCGAACATCATCGCATCGGCATAGCCTTTCGCCTCGGCAGCATGCTTCGACAGCGTGCAGATCATGTAGAGGCCCGCCGCCTTCGACTTGCAGGGCGCCGTCGCCGGGTCGGGGCGCTTCCAAGACGAAATGTCGAGGCGAATGCCCTTCAGTCTTTCTTCAGGTGCGAAATAGCTCGGCCAGTCCCATGCCGCGACGGCGACATTGATCCGGTTCGCCTGCGCCGAAACGCCCATCATCTCGCTGCCGCGCCAGGCGACCGGACGCAAATAGCCGTTGCGCAGGCCCTGCCGCTCGATTTCGCCGATGCAGGCCTGGTTGATCTCGTCCTGGCTGTAGGGGATCTCGAAACCGAGGATTTCGGCGGATTTGAACAGGCGCTCTGTATGTTCCTCGAGCTTGAAGATCTTGCCTTCATAGGCGCGCACGCCCTCGAAGACCGAGCTGGCATAGTGCAGGCCGTGGGTCAGCACGTGAATACGGGCATCTTCCCAGGCAACGAACTCGCCGTTGAACCAGATAACACCGCCCATTTGGTCGAATGGAACACCCGCCATGGCATTTTCTCCCGTTTCCGCGTGTCGCAACGTATCGCCACGCTTATCTTTTGCTTATGTATCAAAATTAGGCGCAAGCAAAAAATATGTCAATAGTACTGACGTATTTTTGCGTGCAGCCATTGCAACCCGGCTTGCGGCCGCTACATCCGGCCCATCCCGAAACGAATATTGCCGGCATGAATTCGGCAAGGAGAAGGGGTTTCATGAAGGCCGACGCGTCAGGCAAGGACGAAGTGGTCACGGAGCCGCTCGGCGATGACGACATTGCGCAGATCGCCAACATCGAGCTGTTCTTCTTCGCCTATCGCGCCTTTACCGGCGATCCCGACCGGATACTGGCGCGCCTGGATTTCGGCCGCGCCCATCACCGCGCGCTGTTCTTCGTCTCACGCCGCCCCGGCATGACCGTCGCCGAACTGATCGCCATTCTCGGCATCACCAAGCAATCCCTGTCCCGCGTGCTGCGTCAGCTCATCGATTCCGGCCATATCCGCCAGATAGCCGGGCGTTCCGACCGGCGCCAGCGCCGCCTCTACCCGACGCAGGCCGGCCGCGAGCTCATCCTGGAGCTTTCCCGGCCACAGTCTCGCCGCATCGCTGACGCACTTCAGGCTTGCGGTCTTTCCGATGACGAAACGGTCTCCTGTTTCATGCGTGCGATGATCGATGCCAGCGACCGGGAACTGTTCGTCGACCGGACCGCGAGCTCGGAATGATCGAACCGAACGGCTTCAGGAGCGTGACCATGCCGCACGGCCAGGGCTTGGAACAGGTGAAGGCGGGAATACCCGTTCACGCGCCGGAAGACGACGCGGCGCATCTCCTCGTTATCGACGACGACCGGCGCATTCGCGAATTGCTGTCGCGCTATCTGGGCGAGCACGGCTTCCGCGTCTCCGTCGCCGCCGATGCGGCTACCGCGCGGCGCAAGCTGGAATCGATGGAATTCGACCTGCTGATCGTCGACGTCATGATGCCGGGTGAAAGCGGAGTCGCGCTCACCAAGTCGCTGCGCGAGAACGGCTCGGTGCCGGTGCTGATGCTGACCGCGCTCGCAGAGACCGACCATCGCATTGCCGGGCTGGAAGCCGGCGCCGACGACTACCTGCCCAAACCCTTCGATCCTCGCGAATTGCTGCTGCGCATCTCCTCCATCCTCAAGCGCACCGCCAAGCCGGTGCCGGCCGCCATCGAGCAGGTCACCTTCGGCCCCTTCGTCTTCTCGCTGTCGCGCCGTGAGATGAAGAAGGCCGGCGAACTCGTCAGGCTGACCGATCGCGAGCAGGAGATCATGGCCGCCTTCGCCGCCCATCCCGGCCAGACCATTGCCCGCCACGAACTGCTCGGGTCGGAATCCCAGTCCGGCGAGCGCAAGATCGATGTCCAGATCAACCGGTTGCGCCGCAAGATCGAGGATGACCCGGCCAATCCGAAATGGCTTCAGACCGTGCGTGGCATCGGCTACAAGCTTTGTGTAGACTGATGTCGCCTGCCCGGTGAAGCGGGCCGGAGCAATTCCGGGAAATTCCGCCCGCCGGACATGAGACGGTAACGGACCAGTTTCCCGATCGGAATTGCGCAGACAGGAACGGTTTGGAACCGCTTCGACGTGCCACCCGCGTGCACCGGCAAGCGGTCGCAAGAGGCTGGAAATTGGCGGTCGACCAGGGCGAACTCCCTTCAACACGCTTTCGTCGCAACCCGTGGCGCGTCTTCGCGCGATGGGTTTCCGCGCGCATGCCCAAGGGGCTCTACCAGCGTTCGCTGATCATCATCATCGCGCCGATGGTGCTGCTCCAGTCGGTCCTCGTCTTCGTCTTCATGGAGCGTCACTGGCAATTGGTGACGCAGCGCCTGTCGCGCGCTGTCACGGCCGACATCGCCGCCGTGATGGACATTGTCGAGACCTATCCCCGCACCGAGGACAACGCCATCGTGCGCATCGCGCGCGACCGGTTGGGCCTCAACATCGCCATCCTGCCGCCCGACCCGTTCCCGCCGGCCGTCTCCAAGCCGTTCTTCTCGATCCTCGACGACGTGCTGCGCGAGCAGATCGCGCAACAGATCGGCCGTCCGTTCTGGATCGACACGGTGGGCGATTCCGATCTGCTGGAAATCCGCATCCGGCTTGAAAATCCCGACGCCGTGCTGCGCGTCTTCGCCCGACGCAATTCCGCCTACGCCTCCAACAGCCACATCTTCCTGGTCTGGATGGTCGGCACCTCGGCGGTCCTGCTGATCATCGCCATCGCCTTCCTGCGCAACCAGATCCGCCCGATCCAGCATCTTGCCGACGCCGCCGAGCGCTTCGGCAAGGGCCGCGAAATGCCGGACGATTTCAAGATCAGGGGTGCGCGCGAGGTCCGACAGGCCGGGCTCGCCTTCCTGCAGATGCGCGAGCGCATCGAGCGCCAGATGCAGCAGCGCACCGACATGCTGACCGGCGTCAGCCATGATCTGCGCACCGTGCTGACCCGCTTCAAGCTGCAGCTGGCGCTGGTCGGCGAAACGCCCGAGATCGAGGAATTGCAGGCCGATGTCGACGAGATGCAGCGCATGCTGCAGGGCTATCTCGACTATGCGCGCGGCGAAGGCGGCGAGCCGGTCGAGGAGACCGACATCTACGAACTGCTCAAGCGCCACGAAAGCGAGGCCGCGGCCAAGAACAAGGATCTGGAAATCCGCTGCCCGCAGGGCTTCTACATGCGCGTGCGGCGCAACGCCATGGCGCGCCTGATCGCCAATCTCGTCTCCAACGCCTTCCGCCATGCCGACCGTCTGGTCGTGCGCGTCAAGGCGGGCAATGGCTGGGCGACGCTTACCTTCGACGATGACGGGCCGGGTATTCCCGAGGACCAGCGCGAAGAAGTGTTCAAGCCCTTCATGCGCCTCGACGAGGCCCGCAACCAGGACGAGGGCGGCACGGGCCTCGGCCTCTCCATCGTGCGCGACATCGCCCGCAGCCATGGCGGCGACATCAATCTGCACGAAAGCCC
>JBHIWX010000172.1:0-3790 GCA_041987205.1 Rhizobiaceae bacterium
CGCTGGAAATACCATTACTATGTCGGGTATGCGCCGGAACTTTTCGATCTGGAAAGCGACCCGGAAGAACTGCACGATCTGGCGGGCGATCCGGCGCATGCCGGCATACTTGCCGAGATGGAGAAACGCTTGCGGTCGATCTGCGATCCCGAGGCCGTCGATGCCCAGGCATTCGCCGATCAGGACGCGATGATCGAGGGATATGGCGGGCGCGAGGCCGCGCTGTCGATGGGCATGACGGGCGCCACGCCGCCCCCGTCCTGACCGGCCTGACGCAGACGCATTGACATTGGTTGGAACGATATCGGAAACGAGAGGAAGAGATGAGCAAGGAACGTGAGAATTATCGCGAGGACGTTGCCGGACGGGCGAATGTTGAAGATACGCCCGAGCTTCTGGCCTATTACGACGAACTCGACAAATTCGACGCCGGCGCACTCTGGACGGTCGCCAACAAGATCGAGCCTTGGGAACCGAAGAGTTCGTCGGAGCCGGTGCTCTGGCGGTTCAAGGATCTGCGCGAACACGTGCTGCGCTCGGTCGAGCTGGTGACACCGGAAAAGGCCGGCCGCCGCGTGATCTATCTCAACAATCCCGGCCGGACCGACGTTTCGGCAGCCGTCGGCTGGATCTATGCTGGCCTGCAGGTGATGCATCCGGGCGAAATGGCCTCGGCGCACCGCCATTCGGCCAGCGCGATCCGCTTCATCATGGAGGGCACGGGCGCCTACACCGTCGTCGACGGCCACAAGATGACGCTTGGCCACAATGATTTCGTGCTGACGCCGAACGGCACCTGGCATGAGCATGCGGTATCGGCGGACGGTTCACCCTGCATCTGGCAGGACGGGCTCGACATTCCCTTCGTCAACGCGATGGAGGCCAATTTCTACGAGGTCCATCCCGATCTGAGCCAGGCCGTGACCTATGAAGTCGACGACATGACCAAGACCTGGGGCAATCCTGGCCTGACGCCTTCCGGCGGCGACTGGCAGAAGGGCTACAGCCCGATGTTCAAATATGAGTGGGAGCCGACCTACGAAGCGCTGAAGAAATACGCCGATTGCACCGACGGCTCGCCGCATGACGGCGTGCTGATGGAATATGTCAATCCGGCCAGCAACGGTCCGGTGATGCAGACCATGGGCGCCTCGATGCAGATGCTGCGGCCAGGCGAGAAGACCATGGCGCACCGCCATACCGGCTCCTTCCTCTACCATGTCGCCAAGGGCAGCGGGTATTCGATCATCAACGGGAAGCGCTTCGACTGGAACGAGCACGACATCTTCTGCGTGCCGTCCTGGGCCTGGCACGAACACGCCAACGCGTCCGACAGCGACGACGCCTGCCTGTTCTGTCTCAACGATTTGCCGGTGATGCGCGCGATGGGCCTCTATCGCGAGCAGGCTTTTGGCGACAATGGCGGCTATCAGCCGATGGTGGCGTGACGATGCGACTGGCAACTTTCAGAACCGATACCGCAGCTGCTGCACGTCTCGGCGTCATCGTCGGAGACCAGATGGTCGATGTGGGCCTTCTGGGCGAGGCCACAGGCCAACCTTTCCCGTTTTCCATGCTCGGCATGATCGATGCCGGACGTGGGGGTCTTGCCGCGCTCGAGAAGACACTCGAAGGGATCGGCAACACGCCGCCCGTCGGTACGTCTACAGCGGTAGACAATGTGAAGTTCCTGGCTCCGATACCACGACCGAGAAAGAACATTTTTGGCATCGGCCTCAACTACATCGAACATGTCGCCGAAAGTGCCAAGGCACTCGACACCAATCCGGATCTTCCCAAGGAACCGGTGGTGTTTTCCAAGCCGCCTACTGCAGTGACCGGCGATGGCGACCCGATCCTGCACGATGCAAGCATGACGCAGCAGCTCGACTGGGAAGTCGAACTGGCGGTGATCATCGGCAAGCGGGCACACCGCGTCTCGCGCGAGGACGCGCTTTCCCATGTCTTCGGCTATTCGGTGCTCAACGACATCTCGGCGCGCGACAACCGCCGCGCCGGGCAGTGGATCTTCTCCAAGGGCCAGGACAGCTATGCGCCGTTCGGGCCGGTGATCGTCACCGCCGACGAGATCCCCGATCCGCAGACGCTCGATCTGTGGCTGACCGTCAACGGGGTGGAAAAGCAGCGCTCGAACACGAGCCACATGCTGTTCAAGGTCAATGAGTTGATCGCCGACATTTCGCGCGGCATCACGCTGGAGCCCGGCGACATCATCGCGTCCGGCACGCCGGCAGGCGTCGGCGCCGGCCGCGATCCGCAGGAATGGCTGTGGCCCGGCGACGTCGTCGAGGCCTGCGTCGAGGGCATCGGCCGCCTGCGCAACCCCGTGGTCAATTCCACACCGTTCGAGGACAAGGCATGAGCATCACCAAGGTAGCCGTCGTACAGATCGCCTCCATTCCCGACGACGCTGCCGCCACCGCGGCGAAGGTCGCCGAAAAACTGCGCGAGGTCGCGCGCGAGGGCGCGAAGCTCGCGGTCTTCCCCGAAGCGCTGGTCGGCGGTTACCCCAAGGGCGAGAGCTTCGGCGCGCCCATCGGCATGCGCAAGCCGGAAGGCCGTGCCGCCTTTGCACGCTACCATGCGCGCGCCATCGACCTCGACGGTCCGGAGATTGAGACCATCGCCGAGGCAACAGCCGAGACTGGCATCTTTGCGGTCATCGGTGTCATCGAACGCGACGGCGGCACGCTCTACTGCACCGCGCTTTATTTCGACGGCGACAAGGGCGTGGTCGGCAAGCACCGCAAGCTGATGCCAACGGCCGGCGAAAGGCTGATCTGGGGGTTCGGCGACGGCTCGACCATGCCGGTGTTCAAGACCGACTTCGGCACGATCGGTGCGGTGATCTGCTGGGAGAACTACATGCCGGCGCTGCGCATGTACATGTACTCGCAGGGCGTCACGATCTATTGCGCGCCGACCGCCGACGACCGCGACACCTGGCTGCCCACCATGCAGCACATCGCGCTCGAAGGGCGCTGCTTCGTACTGACGGCGTGCCAGCACATCACGCGCGGGGCCTATGACGAGGCGCATGAAAGCGCGCTCGGCGACGACCCGGAAACGGTGATGATGCGCGGCGGCAGCGCCATCATCAGTCCGTCGGGACAGGTGCTGGCCGGGCCTCATTTCGATGGCGAAACGGTTCTCTATGCCGAGCTGGAATCCGACGATCTGGCGCGCGGCAAGTATGATTTCGACGTGACGGGGCATTACGCCCGGCCCGACGTGTTCAAGCTCGTCGTGGACACGCGCGCAAAGCCGGCGGTGAGTATCGAGTGATGCGTTTCGACCTCGACACCCTGCCGACCCCGATCTGCTACAAGCTGCTGGCCGCGACCGTGGTGCCGCGCCCGATCGCCTGGGTGACGACGGCCGACAAGACGGGCAAGGTCAACGCCGCGCCCTATTCGTTCTTCAACGTCATGGGTTCGGCGCCGCCGACCGTGGTGCTGGGCCTGCTCGCCGACCCCGAACGCGGTTTCAAGGATACCGCGCGCAACATTCTCGACACCGGCGCCTTCGTCGTGAACCTCGTGCCCGAGCGGCTGGTCGAGGCGATGAACGTCACCTCGGTCGATGCTCCCTCCGGCACGAGCGAGATCGATCTGGCCGGCATCGCGACCGCGCCCAGCGTCCATGTCGCCCCGCCTCGCATCGCCGACAGCCCGGTCAATTTCGAATGCGTCAACCATTCATCCGTGGTCACCGGACCGAACCAGACCATCGTGATCGGGCGAGTGCTCGCGATCCATGTCGCCGACGC
>JBHIWX010000173.1:0-3601 GCA_041987205.1 Rhizobiaceae bacterium
CTCGGGCCACAGCAGCGGCCACAACAGCCTCGGGTCGACGCGCTCGCTCACGGGCGGCGGCGGCGGCGGCGCCGGCGCGCCAGGCGGCGGCGGCGGCGGGGGCCGGCGCGGCGGCCGCGGCGCTCAAGCAGCCGTCGCTCGAGCCCGAACCGCCGACCGAGCTTCCACTCAGCGCTCACAGCGCTTGGCGAGGATATCGGCGCCGACGAATAAGGAGTCGGATCGATGGCAGCGAAGAAAACGGTTACGGTCGAGCAGATCGGCAGCCCTTTGCGGCGTCCGTCGGACCAGCGTGCGACGCTGGTCGGTCTCGGCCTCAACAAGATGAACCGCCGCAGGGAGCTGGAAGATACGCCGGCCGTGCGCGGCATGATCGCCAAGGTCTCGCATCTCGTTCGCGTTGTCGAAGAGTCGTGAGACGGGGAGTTAAACGATGAAACTCACTGAAATCCGGGACAATCCGGGCGCGACGCAGAATTCGAAGCGCGTTGGTCGGGGCATCGGCTCCGGCAAGGGCAAGACCGGCGGCCGTGGCGTCAAGGGTCAGAAGTCGCGTTCGGGCGTTGCGATCAACGGCTTCGAGGGCGGGCAGATGCCGATCTACCGCCGTCTGCCGAAGCGCGGCTTCACCAATTCCAAGTTCACCAAGGACATGAACGAGGTGTCCGTTGGCCGTATCCAGCAGGCGATCGACGCTGGAAAGCTGGACGCCAAGAAGACGGTGAATGTCGAAGCACTGGTCGAGGCCGGTGTCGTGCGCCGCGCGCGCGACGGCGTACGCCTCTTGTCCGATGGCGAGATCAAGGCCAAAGTCGGCTTCGAGATCGCCGGCGCCTCCAAGGCGGCCATCGCCAAGGTCGAGAAGGCTGGCGGTTCGGTCACGGTCCTGGCGGCAAGCCAGGAAGACAAAACGGCCGAATAAGGCCGTTGCGCCACCCGCCGGATCCCCGGCGGGCGGCTTTGTACTACACGACCGGAGAGATTCATGGCATCCGCAGCCGAACAACTTGCCGCAAACCTCAATTTCTCCGCCTTCGCCAAGGCCGAAGAACTCAAGAAGCGCATCTGGTTCACACTGGGTGCGCTTATCGTCTATCGGCTCGGCACCTACATTCCGCTGCCGGGGATCAACCCGGAAGCCTATGCCCAGGCGTTCAGCCAGCAGTCGACCGGCGTGCTCGGCCTGTTCAACATGTTCTCCGGCGGCGCCGTGCAGCGCCTTGCGATCTTCGCGCTCGGCATCATGCCGTACATTTCGGCCTCGATCATCATCCAGCTCATGACGTCGGTCGTTCCGACCCTCGAGCAGTTGAAGAAAGAAGGCGAGCAGGGCCGCAAGACGATCAACCAGTACACGCGCTATGGCACAGTGATCTTGGCGACGCTGCAGGCCTACGGCATCGCCGTCGGGCTGGAGTCGGGCACCAATATCGTCAACGATCCGGGGTTGTTCTTTCGAATCTCGACCGTGATCACGCTGGTCGGCGGCACCATGTTCCTGATGTGGCTGGGCGAGCAGATCACCGCGCGCGGCATCGGCAACGGCATTTCGCTGATCATCTTCTCCGGCATCGTCGCGGCTCTGCCGAGCGCGCTTGCCGGCACGCTGGAACTGGGCCGCACGGGTGCGCTGTCGACGGCGATCATCCTGGCGATCCTGATCGTCGCGGTGGCGGTCATCACCTTCATCGTGTTCATGGAGCGCGCCCAGCGCCGGCTGCTGATCCAGTATCCGAAGCGCCAGATCGGCAACCAGATGTTCCAGGGCGATTCCTCGCACCTGCCGCTGAAGCTCAATACGGCGGGCGTCATTCCGCCGATCTTCGCGTCTTCGCTGCTGCTGCTTCCGGTGACCATCGCCAATTTCGCCAACACGGCCGACATGCCGGCATGGCTTGCCATGGTGACCTCGGCGCTCGGCCACGGCCAGCCGCTCTACATGGCGTTCTATGCCGGCCTGATCATCTTCTTCGCCTTCTTCTACACGGCCATCGTGTTCAATCCGAAGGACACGGCCGACAATCTGAAGCGGCATGGCGGCTTCATTCCGGGCATCCGTCCGGGCGAACGCACCGCCGACTACATTGACTATGTGTTGACACGCATTACCGTAGTCGGTGCGATCTATCTCGTCGTCGTCTGCCTGTTACCGGAATTCCTTATCTCCGCGACGGGTGTGCCGTTCTATCTTGGGGGAACGTCGCTGCTGATCGTTGTCAGCGTGACGATGGATACGGTATCCCAGGTACAGGGACATCTGCTGGCCCATCAGTATGAGGGCCTGGTGAAGAAGTCCCGGCTGCGTGGAGGGAAACGGAACCGATGAGGATGATCTTGCTCGGCCCGCCTGGGGCAGGGAAGGGGACACAGGCGAAACTTCTGGTCGAGCATTACTCGATCCCGCAATTGTCAACGGGTGACATGCTGCGCGAGGCGGTTGCCGCCGAGACCATGGTCGGGCTGCAGGCCAAGGCCGTGATGGCCGAGGGCAAGCTCGTCTCCGACGAAATCGTCAATGCGATCGTTTCCGAGCGTATCGAGAAGTCCGATTGCGCTAATGGCTTCATTCTCGACGGCTATCCGCGCACGCTGCAGCAGGCCGATGCGCTGGGCGAGATGCTCTCCGAGAAGGGCATGTCGCTCGATTGCGTGATCGAGCTCATTGTCGATGACGAACAGCTGATCGAACGCGTCGCGGGCCGCTATACCTGCGCCACCTGCGGCGAGGGCTATCACGATACCTTCAAGAAGCCGAAGCTGGCGGAAACCTGCGACCAGTGCGGCGGACACGAATTCAAGCGCCGCGCCGACGACAACGCGGACACGATGCGCACGCGGCTGCAGGCCTATTACAAGGAAACCTCGCCGCTGATCGGCTACTATTATGCCAAGGGGCTGCTGAAGCGCGTCGACGGCATGGGTGAAATCGGCACGGTACACGCGGCCGTGCGCGAGGTCATCGACAGTTCAAAAGGCTGAGGCGACAACGCTGCAACCGAGCCGTGGAACCGGTTGCGCGGGCATTTCGTCGCCGCTTCCAAACCTCTTCTCGCGCCCCTTGACTTGACGGGGGCGAGTGCGTATGTCAGGCGCACTTCTTACAAGAAGACAGGCCGGATCCGGGCACGCTACAGATGCACGGACCCGGTCGTTTGGTGCTTGGAGCATCCCGATGGCCGGTTCGGCCGCTTGGAATGTCCGAACACTGCCAACATGCCCGCAGGGGCCGGCCTCCACCGGACGCGGGATACCTCGAAGAAGCCGGCTTGCCGGCAACATGGAGATAATGATCATGGCCCGTATCGCCGGTGTCAACATTCCGACGAACAAGCGCGTCGTCATTGCGCTTCAATACATCCACGGCATTGGCCCGAAGGTCGCCAAGGAAATCATCGAGAAGGTCTCGATCGTTCCCGAACGGCGCGTCAATGAATTGACCGATGCCGAAGTTCTGCAGATTCGTGAGGTTATCGACCGCGACTATATGGTCGAGGGCGATCTTCGCCGCGAAACCTCGATGAACATCAAGCGTCTGATGGATCTGGGCTGCTATCGCGGTCTGCGCCATCGTCGCGGCCTGCCGGTTCGCGGCCAGCGCACG
>JBHIWX010000174.1:0-3517 GCA_041987205.1 Rhizobiaceae bacterium
AAGGAACGGCAAGCGCTCCTGCGGATTGATGCCCGTTCGGTACCATTCGAGGATTCTGTTCACGACCATCGAGTGGCGCAGGTCATGCACGCGCGGGCCTGCTTTTCCTCGCAATGGTTTCAACCCAGCGCGGCGTATGACGTCGGTGAGCAGCCAGGTGATCATTTCCGGGGTGTAATGGCCGTCGCCTCGCTCGTGCCAGAACAGACCCGAACGCGCGTCCTGTGATCCACCGGCACACCGGCGCGCATCGATGTAGGCCCGAAGCGCGACCACGACGCTGTCCGGTAGCGGCAAAATGCGGGTCTTGAAGAACTTGGTCTGTCGGATGGTGATGGTACCCTCGTGCAGGTCAACATCACCAAGATCGAGACGGGCAAGCTCACCGCGCCGCAAGCCCGCGCAATAGGCGAGGAGCAGCATGGTGTACATGCTCTGCGGGCGAAGTGGTGCCCGCGGCGACGGGTAGTTACGTGCGATCTCGAGCATCCGCCGCACGTCGGCAGGCGAGTAGATATGAGGCGTTCGCCATTGCTTGGAGGCCTCCTTCCTCGGTCTCGGGTCTGGTCGCCGCATAGGTATCGACGGGTCGCGGTGACGAAGGATTTTCGCAAAGACGCGCTTGAGCTTCTCGCATTCCTCGGCGTGATGACGCGTGCCATTCGTTGCTGGCCATCGATCTATCATGGAGTTCAGCGTCTCGGCTTCCGGTCCCGGATGCAACTGGAGGAACCGGTCGAACCGCAGAAGCAACTGGGACTGCGATGTGTATTTGTATCCTCTGCGCCGCATCATCGCGACATGCTCGGCCATCATTTCGCCCAGCTCGCTGCCGAACGGTCTGGGCTGGCGTAGTTCGGCAAGTGCCTTTTCCGGATTCCGCGACGCCAATGCCCGCCAAATCGGCATGCACTGCTTGATATTGCACTCATCGCGCAGAGCGGCGACGGGATTGCGTTGGATCGTGCCGATTTCGGCCAGGCGTTCGAAGAACCGGTCAACGATGCGGGTGCGGTGCAAGAGCGTGGACGGCGCTCGACGAACGGCCGATTCTCGTAGCCAGGCCAGCAGAACTTCCTGATCGAGTGCCTCGAAACGTTCGACGACATCCTGCAAGCCATGCAAGACTTGGGCATAGCCGGCTCGGCTTTTCGTGCTGCGCAGATCAAGGCTCGCGACATAGCGACCAATGATCGCGCGGTCGGGATCGGGCCAGCGCGCGGTCATTCGACCAACTCCATTCCCGGCACGTCTAGCGCGATGGCCCTGAGGTCTTCGGTAGCAAGCTTGAGGTAGGGAGCCGTCGATCCTGTCGAACGATGTCCCAGCACGTCGCCGATGACCTTTTGAGGCACCGCGGCGCGCAGCATTTCGACCGCGCGCGCATGACGGAAGATGTGGGGGCCGCACTTACCAGCCGGTTGGACGCCAGCGTCACGGAGCCGCCGCCGAACCATGCTGTAAAGCTTATCGAGCTTTCGGTAGGGCGCGCGTGTACGCACGAAGATCTCCCTGACATCGGTCGAGGGACGCCCGGAGCGCAGATAGGCGAGCACCGCTTCGCCGACCGGCTCAAGAAGGGGCAGGAATGTGCTGGCTCGCGTTTTGTGGTGATGCACATGGATGGCTTCCGTTCGCCAGTCGATATCCTCGATCCGGAGATGGCGGATTTCACCTGACCGCAGACCATAGGCTGCGAGGAGTTGCAGGATCGCATAATCCCGCAACCCCGCCGGTGACTTGTCCTTCTCGGCACTTTCCAGCACGGCGATGATCTGCCCGCGGTCCAGGACCGAAGGTACGCCTTCATATGCATAAAGCGTCGGTGCCAGGACATGCCCGGACAGATCCGTCGTAACGCGACCTGTGATATGGAGGTAGCGCAGTAACGCGCGAAGCCGCTCTGTGACAGACTTCAACGAGCAGCGCCTCAATTTCGGCGCGCGCAAATCCATGTAGTGGTCAATGTCAGTCACGCTCAGAACCGCCAAACCGTTGAGCCCGTGATCGATCTGCCAGGCAAGGAAGTGCCGGGCTTCCCACATCAGCGCTGCAACGCTGGAACAAGCCAACCCGCGTTCCTCACGCAGCCAGATTTCGTATTCGGCGCAGATTGAAAATCGGACCTCATCGGCCTCGCAGGCTGGCTTGATGGCGGGCGGCCATTGGCCGTGAACAAGCCGCAACAGTGCGTGAATTCCGGAGCGTGGGACCTCGCGCCAGCGCGCACTGGGACGTCGACCACGCTGCTTTTCGAACTGGACGATTGCGTGCCGCAGATATTGTTCCACATGCACGTCGATCACGTCCGCGACGGGGATGCCCCGCTGCCCCAGATAATCGAGAAATCCAGACGCGTAGGCGCAGTAGTTCCTCGCCACCACCAGGCTGTATCGCTGACCGATAAGCGACGACTTGAGTGCGGCGATTAGTTCGTGATGGTTATCCGACATGGGCGGCTCCTCTGCTGGTCGATTGACCCCCAGAGGTTCTGCGCCAAATAATGCGAAGCAAGTCGATCCAAGAAAGGCGAAAATCCGCCAATCAGGCCGCGTTCCTCCGCATTATGGGGACCTCGTGATTAGTGAAGTTATGGCGAGGTGAGCATAATTTGACATACGGTTTGACGTAAGCCGGCGGCATAAGGCGAACATCATGCCCGAGCTTGATCAGTTCACGTGCCCAGTGATGGGACGTGCCGCACGCCTCAATACCCACGAGACAGGGCGGCAGCTTCGAGAAAAATGTCAGCACCTGTGCTCGACGCAACGCCTTGCGAACGACGGTCTTGCCCGCCGCATCAACGCCGTGAACCTGGAAAACGCTCTTGGCCAAATCGAGGCCGATCGTCATAATCTCCATCTGGGTGGCTCCCATCTGCTCGTGATTGCCTGATAGCCTTCACATCTTGGCACCTAGATGCCGTGAGCGGGAGCCATCCAACCCATCTGCTTTGGCAAAGCGGTGGCGGGATATGACGCGGGCGTTTGTGAATCGCCCGCACACGGTTATGCCTGACGCGCTGGAAGGGAACACAGGCTTGAGATTCGGGGGCTTCAGGCTGGCAGGTGCAGGCGGCATTGTCCGCGGCGCCACGGGCTTGTCCGTGCTGCGTGCTGTCCTGTGGTGGCTGCTGGCCGCGCTGATCGCGTTTCTGGGTGCTGCGCTGTTCTGGGCCGTGGTCACGCCGGTATCGCCGGTGGGAGACTGGCGCGCACCGGGCGTGCAAACCATGTCGGCCACGGCGCGCGCCGCGCTGTTTGCCAGCCTCGATCCGTTCAATCGGACGGCGGTTGCTGCCGGTCCTGATCCCTCGGCGGCGTCCGGCACGGTGACTTCGCTGGCGCTCACGCTTTTTGCCACCCGCGCCATGCCCGGAGGCGGCGGTTCCGCCATCATTGCCGGGGGTGACGGAGTGCAGCAGGTCTATCGCGTGGGAATGGAAGTTCAGCCGGGCGTCACCCTTGCGGCAGTCGCGTTCGATCATGTCGAACTCTCGCGCAACGGGGCGAAGGAA
>JBHIWX010000175.1:0-3473 GCA_041987205.1 Rhizobiaceae bacterium
TTGAGGGCGAACGAAGGCCGGGTTTCTTCTGGCGCACAAGGACCGAATTCGACAAGCTGACGCTTGTGCAAGACGCCGGAGTTCCGGCGCACCGGGGAGGGATTGCATCATGAAACTGCCGATCGGCCGCGCCGTCAGCGCAACATTCGCCTTCGTCCTGCAGAACTGGCTGGAGATCCTGCGGATCGTCTGGGCGCCGTTCGCCATCTTCATGACCATCTGGTTGATCATCGGCCCGCGCTACATGTCGCTCAATACCGAAATGATGCTGGTCGACCCGGAAGATACCGAGGCCGTGATGACGATCATCGGTCAGATACTGCCCCTCATGGGTCTGCTGCTTCTCCTCTCATTCGTGTTCTACGCCGTCCTGATCGCCGGAATCCTCAAACTGGTGATCCGCGGCGAGCGGCCCTCCATGCCCTTCTATCTCGGCTTCGGCGCGGACGAGTGGCGGCTGCTCGGAACCTGGGTTCTGCTGTTCCTGATCGCGCTCGGCATACAGATACTCGCGATGGTCGCCGCCGGCGTATTCGGCGCGGTCGCCGCCTTTGTTCCCGGCGTCGGACCGCTCCTCGCCTTCGCAGGCGGCCTCGCCATTTTTATCGCCTTCATATGGGGCATGCTGCGCCTGTCCCTTGCAACGCCCGCAGCCATCGGCGCCCGCAGGATCGGCATCGGCCCGTCATGGGCCGCGACCAAAGGCAATGTCTGGCGACTACTCGGCTTCTGGCTCGTCTGGGTCGTGCTCGTCCTTGTCCTCCAGATCATCGCCATCGCGGTGGTGATGCCAGGCTATTTCGGCCTCATGGCCGCCAGCACCAGCCAGGATCCGGAAACCGCGCGCAACGCAACCATCGCCATCGCCGAACAGGCCAACGTGTTCGCGCAGCTTTCCAGCCCGCTCGGCATCGTGCGCGTGCTGTTCGGCCTTTTGGTCGGCGCCGCGATGTTCACCTTCATGGTCGCCGCCAGCGGCGTCGCGTGGCGCTACATCAACGGCGAGGCTGGCGACGGCGCGCAATCCTCACCCGGCAGCAGCCCGACAGGCATGGTCAGCTAGCGCGACCGCCTAGCCGGACAAACACCATTCCAGCACCGCCTTCTGCGCATGCAGGCGGTTCTCGGCTTCGTCGAACACCAGCGACGACGGCCCATCGATCACCTCGGCGTCCACTTCCTCGCCCCGGTGCGCCGGCAGGCAGTGCAGGAATTTCGCCCCGCCGCCCGCCTTGCCCATCAGCTCGGCGCTCACCTTGAACGGCGACAGATCGCCCAGCCGCTTCTCGGCGTCCTTATCGCCCATCGAAACGAACGTGTCGGCGACCACCACATCGGCCCCCGCCACCGCTTCGGCCGCCGTATCATAAAGATCGATCCGGCCCTGCTCGGCGCGCGCGCGTTCAACATCAACAGCATCCGGCGCATACCCGGCAGGCGTCCCCACCGCCAGCGAGTAACCGAATTTCGGCGCCGCATGGATGAAGCTCGCCACCACATTGTTGCCGTCCCCGACCCACGCAATCCGCGCGCCCTTCAGGTCCAGCCCATGCTCCTCCAGCGTCTGCAGGTCGGCCATGATCTGGCACGGGTGCGACTTGTCGGTCAGCCCGTTGACCACCGGAATGCTTGCCGCCTCGGCGAACGCGACCACGTCCTCGTGCCGGTTGGCGCGGATCATCACCGCATCGACATAGCGCGAGAGAACCTGCGCGGTGTCCTCCACCGTCTCCCCGCGGCCAAGCTGCATATCGCCCGCCTGCAACACGATCGACGATCCGCCCAGCTGCCTGATGCCCATGTCGAACGACACCCGCGTACGCGTCGAGGATTTCTCGAACATCATCGCCAGCGTTCGCCCGGCCAGCGGCGCGTCGGGATCGACCGCCCCTTTCGGCAGGCCGGCGCGCGCCTTCTTGCGCGCCTTCGCATTGTCCAGAATCGCCCGCAGCTCCCCGGCCGGAATCGGCCAGAGATCAAGAAAATGCCTGGCCATGCGTCAGTCCCCCGGCTGGGTCATCATCGCGGCGAATTGCTGGTCGATGATATCGACCGCCTGCCGCACTTCCTGTGACGTCGCCACCAGCGGCGGCGCCAGTCGCAACACATTGTTGCCCGCCGTGCCGACCAGCAGCCCGCGCTCCATCAGCTTGGCGCGCAGCGGCAGCGGATCCTGCGTCATGCGGATGCCGCGCAACATGCCGGCGCCGGTGATCTCCTCCACCAGTTCCGGATACCGCCCCTTGAGACTCTCCAGCGCCTGCGTCAGGTCGCCGGCCACGCGCTGCACGCCCTCAAAGAAGCCGTCCTCCAGCATCACGTCCAGCACCGCATTGCCGACCGCCATCGCCAGCGGGTTGCCGCCATAGGTTGAGCCGTGCGTACCCTTGGCCATCGCGCTCGCCACCTTGTCGGTGCACAGGCACATGCCCAGCGGGAAGCCGCCGCCAATGCCTTTCGCCGACGCCATGATGTCCGGCTCGGCGCCCTCGATCCATTGATGGTGGAACAGCTTGCCGGTCCGTCCGGCGCCGCACTGCACCTCGTCGTAGATCAACAACACGCCGTTCTCGTCGCACAGCTTGCGCAGGCCCTGCAGGCATTGCGGCGGAACTTCACGCACGCCGCCTTCGCCCTGCACCGGTTCGATCACCACCGCCGCCACGTCGGGCTTCACGATCTCTTCCTTCAGCGCTTCATGGTCGCCCCACTCCAGCGAGCGGAAGCCTTCCATGCGCGGCCCGAAACCCTCGCGATACTTCTCCTGCGCGCCGACATTGATCGCGCCCATCGTCCGGCCATGGAACGAGCCGTTGAAAGAGATGAAACCGATCCGCTCCGGCGCGCCATTGGCCCATTGCCAGCGCCGCGCCAGCTTCAGCGACAATTCGATCGCTTCAGAACCCGAATTGGTGAAGAAGATCTTGTCCGCGAACGTCTCGGCGCAATAGCGCTCCGCCAGCCGTTCCTGCCCGGGGATCCGGAACATGTTCGACAGGTGCCACACCTTATCGGCCTGTTCCTTCAGCGCATTGACCAGCACCGGATGATGATGCCCCAGCGACGTCACCGCGATCCCGCCGATGAAGTCGAGGTATTCCTTGCCCTTGTCATCGAACAGTCGCACGCCCTCGCCTCGTTCCAGCACCACCTGGGCGGGGCCGTAAACGGGAAGAATGGCGTTGCTCATCGGCTTGTCTCCTTTGGCGCCGAGCGAATGACACGAATGACTGGCTACTACAGAAAGGCGCGGACAATTGGGCGGCGAAGCCCTCAAGTCAATGGTCGTTTCGCGGACCTGCCCTAGTTCTGCAAGACGTCATCCCGGACGGCCAAAGGCCGATCCGGGACCCGGCGACACGCTTGGACGGTTTCTGTTTCCGGATCCCGGGTTCGCATTGCGCCCCGGGATGACGGACGCGCCTCCACTCCCCATCCAGGCGCGCTCAAAACTCCTCCCCCGAACGGGGGAG
>JBHIWX010000176.1:0-3268 GCA_041987205.1 Rhizobiaceae bacterium
CCTTGCCATTCGCTACCGACGATCTTGCATCCGGCCCCATGCGGCAGGTGCCCGAGGCGTGTTTTACACCGATCGATGTCTGGGCGAGATAATCCTCCAGACTTTCGCGGCTGGAGACAATGTCGTCGAGCTTCCGCTCGCTGAGAACATTGTCGATCAACAGGCCGCGCAATGGCGCCGCGACATCGAGGACATACCCGAAGATGCCTGTGGCGATCTTGTTGAACGGATTGACGGAACTGTATTTGCGCGCCCTCGAGTTCAGGCTCAGACAAAAGGGGTGGGTCGCGATATCGCCGATCTCGGCGCTGCGCATCATCTTGTGCATGTCACGATAGATGATGGACAGCCGCGCCATGTCCCTCGGATCGCTCAGCAGGCGGAAATCAACGTCCGGCATGTCATGCAGATCCGGGGTGCGCAGGGTGACAGTCCCCCGGGAATAGGTCCTGTTGACCCAGCCGTGAAGCATACCGACACGCTTGCCGATACCATGCCAAGCAGCCTTGGAAACCACCGTCATGTAGAGGTCCGATGGCTGGCAATTTTCCAATCCGGAACTGTAGCGAAGCGAAAGCTGGATATGCGGCCGCACATTCGTGCCGAGCCGCGCGGAAGGCCGAAGATAGGACATCACGAGCGCGCCGGGATGGTCCTGAAGATTCATGCCGACCTGCGGCAGGTCGGCCTTGACGTCGATCGACAGCGCCTGCAGCGGTTCGCAAGGCCCCAGCCCGGATCGCATCAGCAAAGCCGGCGTTTGAAACGCACCACCGCAAAGCACCACCGTGTGCGCCTTTATCTCCGAGACGACGCCGTGACTTTCGACCTCAACTCCGACCGCGCGAAGACCCTCGAACAGGATGCGCCGGACATAGACATTCGGCTGGATCCTCAGATTGCCTCGGGCGCGAACCTCCCGGGTGAGGTATTGCGCCGACGTGGTCATCCGCATTCTGGCGTTACGGGACTGGGCTGCCGGAAAATAGCCGTCGGTGAATTGGCTGTTCTGATCCTCGTGAAACGGATAGCCGGCGGCTTCGAAATAACGCGCGACACTGCGTGTGAAGCCGGTCCATTCGGACCGCGCGGGACGGCTGATCGACATCGGCCCCGAAGCGCCGTGGAACTCCCCCGGGAATGCTTCGTCGGTTTCAAGCTTGCGAAAATACGGCAGCACGTTTTCCCAAGACCAGTCCGGCAGGCCCATCGAGGCCCATTCGTCATAGTCTTCCGGCAAACCGCGGTTCGCCGCCAACGCGTTGATCGACGTGCCGCCGCCCATGACCTTGCCCTGGTCGTAGTGGTGCAGCCCTTCCCTGTCCGGATGCAACGCGACGTGCAGGTCCCGCCACTGGTAGTTCGGATTGAAGGCTGACATTGGATAGGTGTCGGCAATGTCGGCCGGCACATTGTCGGGAACAACATCCATTCCCGCTTCCACAAGCATGACGCTGGTCGACGGGTTCGCGCTCAAGCGATTGGCCAGAACGCAACCCGCCCCGCCCCCGCCAACGATCAGATAGTCAAGCATGGAATGGTGTTCTCGGTTCTACAGGAGAGCGCAGACTAACGTTTTCGCCAATTCCGCCCGTCATCGAGTTTGGAGATGTTCGCACAAGGAACATCATCCACCGGCCCTGGTGCTCCTGCTCATGGCCACGCCGTATTGTCCTTGCCAGCTCAAGCGCCGGCGCGACGATGGTGTCGCGGGCCGGTCAAAGGGAGATCGGGTCATGTCAGACAAGAAGCAGACAATCGGCATTCTGGGGGGAACGGGCAAGCTGGGCTCCGGGCTCGCGGTGCGCTTCGGAAGCGCCGGCCATGACATCGTACTTGGATCACGCGATGGTGAACGCGCCGCCGCAATCGCCGCCGAACTTTCGCAAAGCGGGTCTTTCCAGTGCACGGGCGGTGCAAACGAACTGGCCGCCGCCTGCGATATCGTCATCGTCTCGGTTCCGTTTTCCACGAAGGCCGCGCTCCTTGCCGAACTGGGCGATCTACTCGCCGAAAAGCTGGTGATCGACGCGACCGTTCCGCTTGTCCCGCCCAAGGTATCGCGCGTGCAGCTTCCCGAAGGCGGCTCCGGCTCGCTGCAGACCCGCGCGCTTCTCCCCGAAGGCGCGAAGCTCGTCGCCGCGTTCCAGAACGTGTCTGCCCAGCACCTCGCCGACATCGAACACGACGTCCCCTGCGACGTCCTCGTGTGCGGCGACGATGCGGATTCGCGCGCCCTCGCCTGCTCCCTGATCAAGGACGCCGGCTTGGCCGCCATCGAGGCGGGACCGCTGGAAAACGCCGCCGCCGCCGACGCGCTGACCAGCGTGCTCATCTGGATAAACCGCCATTACGGAGCCAAGGGCGCGGGGATTCGCGTCACGGGCATCTAATCATCCTGCCGTCTCGAGCAGCGGCGACGAACTTCCGCTCACGACATACACGACAGAAAAAGCCCGCGTGGCGGCAATCGCCACGCGGGCTTTTTTGTGGTGCAGCCGCTGTCAGCCGTTAGCGGATCACGGTCAGGACATCCGTATCGGACACATCGGACAAGAGTTCGCAGCCCGTATCGGTCACGACGATAATGTCCTTGAGCTGCATGCCGAAGCCATGGCCGGTGCGGTAGACCAGCGGCTCGATGCCCAACACCATGCCGGCCTTGATCTCGTGGTCGGCATAGGGCCCGAGGTAAGGGTCTTCGTGCAGATGCTGACCAATTCCGTGGCCGACAAATCCGATAGGCGGCATGTCGAGCTGGCGCAGCTTGCCGGTGAATTTCTCGTAGATGTTCCTGCTGCTCGCGCCCGGCTTGATCTCATCCAGCAGCATGTGCTTGCACTCGACCAGATTGCCGTAAACACGCTCGGCGTGCGGCGGCGGGGACCCGACAACCGCGGTCCGGCAGACGCCCGCCAGATAACCCTTTACCTGCGTGAAGATCTCGACCCGGCACACGTCGCCATCCTGCAGGATCCGGTCTGTCGGCCCCACATTCGGCAATTCACTCCGAGGGCCGGTTGCGACGATCATCAGCTTCAGCTGATCGGCTTTTTTCTCCGCTACCTTCTGGTAGAGCGTCGAGGCGATATCCATCTCCGACGAGCCGGCACGAACCGAGTTGAAGGCCTCCAGGATCGCATAATCGCAGATGCGGGAAGCCTCTCGGATGTGCTCGATCTCGTAATCATCCTTGATCTGCCGAAGCTCCGCCAGCGTTGCCTCGAACGGGCTGAAGCGTGCTTTCGGCAGTTTCCCGGCCAAGCCG
>JBHIWX010000177.1:0-3236 GCA_041987205.1 Rhizobiaceae bacterium
ATCGCAACGCCGGATGGAACGTTGTATCAACATGAAGGCGGCAATGTGGGCCTGGCGATCTCCGGTTCCGGCGACGTGCTGGCCGGCGTCATCGCCGGACTGGCCGCACGCGGCGCGCCGCTCGACCAGGCCTGCAAAGGTAGCGGGGACGGGCCGCTCCATGTCGAGCAGCAGCGCGTTGCGATCGATCCCCAGTGCGTGCGCCATGAGCAGTTCCGCATCGAGTCGCGCGGTGGGGGAAAAGCCGAAGCGCGCGGTGGCGGGGGCACGGAAATCGCCGATCACCTTGCGCGCGGCAAGCGCCTGCATGAGTTCGAAACCGCCCTGCGCCAGATCGAAGGAGACATGGCTACCGCGCAATTGCGGGTCGCGCGGGCTGGCGAGAACGAGATCGTGACCGGCGGCGAGCGTTTCCACCGCCTCGATGAAAAACCCGGTCATGGCGCGCGACTTGGCCCACAGGGCGTCCAGATCGACCTCGGCCCACAGCTTCATCGCCTCGTCCAGCGCCGACAGGCTGAGCACTTGCGGCGTGCCGCAGACGAAGCGCCGCGCCCCGTCGGCCGGGTCGTAACCCCTTGCGAAGTCGAACGGTGCGGCGTGCCCCATCCAGCCCGAAAGCGGCTGGCGCAGATCGCCGGTATAGCGCGGATGCGCCCAGGCAAAGGCCGGCGCGCCGGGTCCGCCATTGAGGTATTTGTAGGTGCAGCCGACGGCGAAATCCGCATTGGCGGCCTTGAGGTCGCAGGCCACGGCTCCGGTCGTGTGCGACAGATCCCAGATCACGGTCGCGCCACGGTCCTGGATAGCCTGCGTGACGGCGGCCATGTCGCGGACCCGGGCGGAGCGGTAGTCGACATGGCTGAGCAGGACGACGGCGACATCCTCGCCGACGCTGGCGGCGGGGTCCTCATCGTCCTCGAAATAGCGCAGTTCGACATCCGGAACGAGTTCGGCCAACCCCTGCGCCATGTAGCTGTCGGTCGGAAAATTGTCGCCTTCGGCGAGGATCGTGCGCCGGCCGGGGCGAAGCTGCAGCGCGGCGGCCAGGCACTTGAACAGATTGACCGAGGTGGAATCGCCGACCGCGATCTCGCCTTCGCCGGCACCGACCAGTCGTGCAATGCGATTGCCGGCGGTGATCGGCAGGTGGAACCAGCCGGCATTCGACCAGCTCTTGATCAGGCCCTCGGCCCATTCGCCCTTTGCCACGTCTTCAATCCGTCCCATCGCCGCCTTCGGCATCAGGCCGAGCGAATTGCCGTCGAGATAGATCATGCCTTCGGGGACATGGAATTTGTCGCGCATCGGCGCGAGGCTGTCGGCCCGGTCCAGTTCGGCGGCGCGGGTTTCCAGTTCGCTCGGCGTTTGCGTCATGCGCCCATCTCCAGAATTGCTTTGAAACTCGGCGAGGAAGGGTCCGAGATCTCGTCCAGAATATCGAAATGATCCCGGCCCGGCGCTTCACGATAGCATGTCCGCACGGCCTTGCCGGACCAGGCTCCGGACAATGCCCTGGACTGCGCGAGAAAGGCATCGGTTTCGTCGCCACCGACAAGAATGTGCACGGGAACGGAGCGAACGGGCTGCGAGCCGAGGATGTCAAGTTCGGCGATTTCTGTCGCATCCATGCCGACCTTGTCGTTCACGTAGGACGCGGCGATCGGCGCCAGATCGTAAACGCCGGAGACAAGCACGGCACCGGCGATGGCCTCGGCAATGGAATTGCCCGCCTTGCCGCAGATGATGGCCGCCGCCATGTGCCCGCCGGCGGAGTGGCCGGCAATGACCAGCCGCGAAGGATCGAGCCGCAGGGTCTCCGCCTTTTCGGCAATGCAGGCGACCGCTCGGCCGACGGCATCCACGATCTCACGCAAACGGGCTTGAGGGGCGAGCGGATAGCCGATCAACGCGCTTGCCCAGCCGGCCTTCGCCAGCGCAGCGGCGGCGAAGCCGGAGCCTGCCTTGGAGCCTTCCTGCCAGAACCCGCCATGGATGAAGATCAGACAGGGGAATGGCCCGTCGCCCATTCCTTCGCCATGCGGTCGAACGATGTCGAACCGTTCCGCCGGTCCCGGCCCATAAGAGATGTCGCGTTCGGCCTCGATCGTCTCCAGCGTCCACAACGCCGCCGTTTCGGCCTCGTGGCGGGCGAGCACGCCGGAAAAATCCTTTGCTGACAAGCTCGGCGAGAGCTGTCGGTCGAGTTCGTGTTTCGGAAGATGATCGAAGCGGACCGGCATGGCGTTCAGTTGTCCTTCGCCATGACCTCGCCGCCGGCGGCGACGGTCAGTTCGTTGCGGAATTCGAACAGTTCGGGGAAGAAGAAATAGCCGGTCGTGGTCGCCAGATAGTCCTTGAAGAAGGTGCCGCCCGTGCCGCGCGCGCGAATGCCGATCTGGCGGCGCACCATCAGGATGTGGTTCTGCCGCCAGGAATGGAAACGCCGGTCGATCTCGAAGGCGTTTTCGGCAAGCTGGAACAGATCGTTCTCGTTCCAGCGGTCGCGATAGACATCAAGCAGGGACAGGCCACGGCGCTTGTAGACGTCGAAGAAGGCGTCGCGCAGCGTGTGCGGATATTCCGCGATCAGCCCGGGCCACAGTTTTTCAGTGCGCTCGACATATTCCTCGCCCGCCGTCTGCGGCAGGCCGATCATGACCTCGACCTCGCGGAACTGGCGCGACTGCATGCCTGAGGCGCCGGTCAGATTGTTGCGGAACTCGGCGAAATCGGCCGCCGACATCGTTTCCAGCACGGTCCAGTGCGCTTCGGCCAGTTTCATGATCTCGCCGATGCGTCGCATCAGCCAGTTGGCATGGCGAATGTCGTCGGCATCGAGCATCTCGATGACGCGCTTCAGGTCGAAGATGACATGCTTGAACCACAGTTCGAGCACGTGGTGCACGGTGACGAAGAGATGTTCTTCCGGATGCGGTGTCACCTGGCGCATGACCGAGAGCAGCTTTTCGAGCTGCAGATGATAGATGTAGTCGAAGCGCTGCTTTTCGTCGGCTTCGCTCGGTACGGCGGGTTCGCTCATGGTGCTGTCCGTTTCCCTTCTGGCCGTTTCAGTCCCTGGGTATTTTGTCCGCGTTCGCGGCCGACCATTCCTTCCAGTTCGGCCGGTCCAGATCGAACCTGTCGCTGGTGCGGAAATAGCCAGACCCAACGGAGCGCGCCCTCACCATGAAATCAGCGAATGAATTATTAGCTGTGCTGATGATCGGGTGGTC